>NZ_VEJQ01000049.1:0-2883 GCF_007680745.1 Pseudomonas sp. DE0010 | reverse complement strand
CCCTTGGCCGCATCGAGCGTGATGTCACGGCCCTGAATGTTGATATCGCGCCCCGACTGCAACTGTCCGCCGCGGATACGCACATCATTGTTGGCAGCGATGTTCAAGTCGTTGCCGGCATCCAACGTCGAGCCGCGATTGCTCGTTTGCGACACAACTTGGCGACTGCTTTCCTTGCTGTTGCCGAATTATCACAGGCGGGATGAATCTTGTTGGTCAATCTGCCTCGGCTACGGCCGAGACAGTGGTAATGCGGTTCCTGCGGGCCCCTTATTTTCAGCACCGCTGGCTGCTCGGGTAGCTCGGATGGATGTCGAATCGATCATCGAGGTATCCAAGTCGATAAAGCCGTCTTCACGCAAGCGAAGGGGTAAATGGCGCAAAGCCTGCTCGAAAGTGCCGTTGTCACGCCATTGCCAGAAGCGTCGGTAAACGGTTTTCTAAGGCCCAAAGCGCTCTGGAAGATCACGCCATTTGGCGCCTGAGCATAAGATCCAGAAGATGCCGTTGAGCATCTGACGATCGTCGCGCCTAAAACACTGAAAGCTTGCGATTTATAGCCCATAAGAGTTTATTAATTTATATAATTCATCGACCGACAAGAGAGAAGGAGCGATTAACTTTTCGAAGCTTGCATCATCATGACTGAGCTTAAAAATATCGGAAAAATTACTGAGCACTGCTAGAAAATTTAGCATTAAAACTTGATCGACATCTATCGCCCCTTCATCCATCTCTATGACCATAGCAAAATTAGACTCCACCGCTAACCTGTCAATCAAACCAGAGGATTTCAAGTAAGCATTCAGTTTTTCATCCTTCAAAATCTCAATACGTATAAAAGGCTCAGGACTTTGCTTTTTGCTCCAAAGTGGATTAACCTCCCACTTGTTAACCTTTATGTCCAAATAATCGGAATCTTTGATTGTTTCTCCACCTTGAATATGCGAAGTTGGCAGATCACCCCACGATCTATTAATCAAATCTTGTCTCTCGGGGAGGCTTGAATTTTTATTAAAAATTGTTAAGTATTTTATACTCATCACATATTTCCAGTATCTTGAAGTTTCTTAAGTGCCTTTTCAGCATTCTTTATCAGCTGATCTCTAACAGACTTAGGCTGTCTTTTGAAAGCTGCATTGATTTGCGGCCCAAGCGGCATGTATAAATCCGGCCTAAAGTCAACGATTGAATCTTTGCCACCGCCGGACTGTATTTGAAGCTTGCCGTTAGGCTCGATATCCACGCGTAGAAGTCTCTTACGACCATTTACAACTGCTTCTACTGGCCTGCCAATAGTCTCGCTTGCTTTGATAACGCCCTTATTATTGCCCTGAGAAATATCACAGGGTCCCACATTGTGAACCCACGTTTTCAGATCACCCACATAGAACGTGTGGCCGACATCCACCGTCAGGTTATACGTCTTACCCACCGGCAGATACAGCTCCAGCGACTCAACTTCCGACGAGCTATTCTCTGAATCCCCATCTGCCAGCGATTGCAGGCGATCGCCAGGTTTCAGGTCGATAACAGAAACAAAGTCGCGCTGCGCTGGCACATAAAACGGATGGCTAGGAGTGACGAGCAGAGTTTCGCCCGATACCGCTTCACTCGCACGTATGCTCTTGAGCTTGAGACGATAGATGGGTTGGTCTGAGCGCTGGTGAGTGGCCAGGACTCTAGCCGCAAAGGGTTTTCCGCCTCGCTCAGGCTTGGTCCAAACTATGTCGCCGACTTTGAGTGATTCAATAACGCGATCACCCGCAGGTGTCGACACCTTTGTCCCCGCAGCAAAACAGCAGGGAGCCCTGTCAGAGGGTCGGGACTCGCTGTGCGGTTTCTCGACAGAAACTGTCTTGCGCTCGCCATGAGCTTTACGGCCTGGAACTGCCCCTGTCAAAACAGAAGCAATTAACTTGCCCCCGCCTACCAGTGAATTTTCAAACTCATTCCTTTCATCGAGCGTCATGCCCTCCAGGCTGTCGGCAACCGCTTTGCCCAACAGATCACTGTACTGAGCGACTTTATCTTCAAACGCTTTACCAACGGGTGTCTTAGCGACTACTTGAAGCACAGCGTATTGCGCTACGCCTTTGGCGCCCTGGGCAACGGATAGCAGTACCCCAACGGCCTCCTGTTGATCGGGATGCGCTTGAATATAGTCGCTGATCGTTGCCATCGAGCGCAGAGTGGACTGCGACAATGTGAGTTTTTCTGTATCGAGCTCAGTGATGTTTAGGGGCGGTAGTTCCAGTGCCTGATCACCACCCGCATTGGCCTCTAACGCAGCGCGCAATGGCGCTAAAGGTTCCAGATCAATGCCTGTCAGATAACCGATTTCTTCGATAACCGTTTGCTGGAATTCGCGGTCGGCGAGAAGCTGCATACCCTGTTCGCTCGTCGCGCCTGCCTGCATGATTGCGTCGAGCGAGGTTTCGGCAAAGTTCTCACCCATCCGAGCAACAACCTGGGCATCCATCTGACGGCCCGTACTACGCTCGATCCTGTTGATCATGCGTGCAAAGTCGCGGCCCGCCGTCTCGTAGTTCTGTTTCGCCGTTTCGTCGTATTGCGTGAGCTGCTCCATCCACCGCTTGGTCGTCACGGTCGGCGAACTTACCGCCTCCACCGAAGACTTGGTCACATACAAATCAGTCCGATGCTCATCGTCCTTCGTGACTTCATAAGCCCTGCTCACATCCCGGTTCAAACCAGCGGTCGAGTCCTGCCCTGCGTTATCCCCACGCACCACCACATCGCCCGCACCCACCGTGCCCCGCACGATCTGCTGGCGATCCTTGTTGTAGTTCCAGCCCTCTACGCTCCAGCCGTTCTGGCCCTGATCGCCCTTGCCTACCTGACTCGGGTCTTGCGTGGTGT
>NZ_VEJQ01000048.1:0-2987 GCF_007680745.1 Pseudomonas sp. DE0010 | reverse complement strand
GCTGCGGTCAGAGTGGTCTTACCGTGGTCAACGTGGCCGATAGTGCCGACGTTAACGTGGGGAAGGGAACGATCAAACTTTTCCTTAGCCATCGATACAATCCTCCGCAGAAGAAATAGTCTTGCGCTGATAAAACAAAGGCAGATATTTTCATATCTGCCTTGTTTATATGGAGCTCTTGAGCGGACTTGAACCGCTGACCTCACCCTTACCAAGGGTGTGCTCTACCAACTGAGCTACAAGAGCGAAACACTTTGTGCAATAACCAGCAAACTTGGAGCGGGTAGCGGGAATCGAACCCGCATCATCAGCTTGGAAGGCTGAGGTTCTACCACTAAACTATACCCGCGAGGCTTGCGGCTCTCGCTAAAACTGGTGGAGGGAGAAGGATTCGAACCTTCGAAGCTCTCGCAACGGATTTACAGTCCGTCCCCTTTGGCCGCTCGGGAATCCCTCCAGATGTGGCCGGCATTTTATTCATCTGCCGTCCTGGTGTCAAGCGCTTTTTCAAATTTTTTCAATCAAATCTGAAACTTAGCTGCGGTGACACCGCTTGCAACTCAACCACCTGAGTGGTGTTCCCTGCGAAGCGGGCGCCATTCTATCAAGCTATTCACCAGTTGCAATACCCTGGCAGAAAATAATTTGATGTTTTAAGTCTTTGAAATCATTGGAAAGCGCGTCAAGGGCCGCTGGGTCCAACAAGCGTTCACTTTCAGGTTCTACTTTGAGCCAACGCCCCTGGGCACCTGCGACCTGCCCACGGACTGGAGCCGTGGCGATGTCCAGACTTGTCAGCCGCTGACGAAGCGACTCGAGCACCTCGGTCGTCATTGCGCCTCCAACGATGAGGCACTCCTCGCGACGCCGATCAGGTGCCGCCACTCCCGCCTCCCGCAACAGGCGAATGTCCTGCTGACTGCCTTTATAAAGCGAAAGCGGCGTGACATCCTTGACCTTAAGTGGCGCCCCCTGCTGATTCCAGACGTAGTACACACCATTGAGGATCAGCAGCAACAAGAACAACCAGCGCATAGGCACCTCAATTCAATGGGCAGGCCATGGCCAGGCCTACAAAGACCAAGTCGGGCACTACACGCGCGTCAGGCAACGAGTCCTTGACCAACGGGGCATCCCCTCCCGTCAGGAACACAGCAAAATCCTCGCCCCACATCTCACGCGCTTGCTCAACTTGTGTGCGCACGAAGCCTTGCAGCATCAGCACGCAGCCTCGTTCGACCGCCTCCACCGTTGAGCGACCCGGAGCCAAGCTGACCAGTGCACGCTCGGCAGACGCATCGTCATAGCGAATACGCCGAGTGTGCGTGCGCAGCTGGCTGCGCATCAGAGGCATGCCTGGACAGATATAGCCGCCGAGATGCTCCCCATTGGCCGCGACGAAGTCCGCTTTGGCCGCAGTGCCCAGATCAATGACGAGGCAAGCGCCCTTGGCCAGGTGAAATGCGCCCAGCGTCGCCAGCCAACGATCCATACCAAGGCGCTGATAGTCCTCATAGCCGTTGCGCACGCCCGCCATCTCCGGCGCTGACCGTGCGACCTGTGCCTGGACGGCAAACACTTGAGCAATCAGTGACGTCAAAGCGTCGGTTTCTTCTTCACTGCGCACACTGACGATACGGCAAGCCGTAACCTGCACGCATGCCAGCGCTCTGATCTGGTCCATGAGTGTCTGGTCGGAATCCACGATTCCGCCACCCACGATCATTGCGTCGTGAACGTGAATTACCCGCCACTTGATGAAGCTGTTACCGCAATCGAGCTCAAGAATCATCACTCAACCTCAAACTAAGCTCGCCGCCGCTGAAAACTCTCTCAACGCCATCTACACGCATGCGCAAACCGCCCTGCCCGTCCACGCCCGCGACTACGCCTTGTACCTGGGTGGCTCCGGCAATGAGCGTGACATTGCGCCCCTGCCAGAGATGCGCCTGCTCCCATTCTTCCTGGAAAGCCGCGAACCCATATCGGCGGTGACGCCCCAGCTCATGCTCCAAGTGGTGGCTCAGCACCGCCACTAAATGATTGCGGTCTACAGGCGCCCCCAATTCTCGACGCATGGATGTCCATCGTTGATCCACCTGCGCATTGACCTGCATATTTACGTTTATGCCAATGCCCAGCACCACATGGCATACGTCTGCCGGATCACCGATCAACTCGAGCAAGATGCCGGTGACCTTGTGACCATCGACCAGCACGTCGTTGGGCCACTTCAAGCCTACATTCCTTACCCCGAATGCCTGCAATGTGCGCATGACCGCCAACCCCACGACCAGGCTCAGGCCCTCAAGCTGGCGCATGCCGCCATCAATGCGCAGCACCAGGCTGAAGTAAAGGTTTTGCGCGAAAGGGCTGATCCATTGCCGGCCGCGTCTCCCGCGACCCGCACTCTGCTGCTCCGCCAAGACGACGAAGGGCGCTGGCTGTCCTGCCGCCGCCAAGCGCATACCTTCAGCATTGGTCGAGTCGATCGACTCATGAATGAATGTGGGCCAGGATGCCGCCTCCGCGTATCCTGCGATCGCAGCATTGTCCAGCAGCACCAACGGTGAGGCTAGCTGATAGCCGCGTCCACGTACCTTGTGGATACTGAGGTTTAGCTCGCTTTCCAGGTGCTGCAGCTGCTTCCACACCGCACTGCGACTGACGCCCAGAGCCGCCCCCAGAGCTTCTCCGGAATGGAATCGGCCATCCTTGAGGAGATTCAACAACTTCAGCATGCGCGTCTCGACTTCGAATGAGGCTGGCATGATAGCCATGGGGGATTGCCTTGCATAGGACAAGGACCTGCGATTGAGATTGGGGGGTACGTTGCACCGGTCCGGCTCAGATACCAGGCCGCCAACCCTCGGGCCTTCCACAGGTGCAATGCCGGCCGGCTTATTTGACGCCCAAAGACAAAACCCCTACCTGCATACGCAGATAGGGGTTTTGCGAAATGAATCTTGACGATGACCTACTCTCAC
>NZ_VEJQ01000047.1:1847-3075 GCF_007680745.1 Pseudomonas sp. DE0010 | reverse complement strand
CAACGTGCGAATTTTCGGCGAATGTCGTCTTCACAGTATAACCAGATTGCTTGGGGTTATATGGTCAAGTGAAGAAGCGCATACGGTGGATGCCTTGGCAGTCAGAGGCGATGAAAGACGTGGTAGCCTGCGAAAAGCTTTGGGGAGTCGGCAAACAGACTGTGATCCAGAGATCTCTGAATGGGGGAACCCAGCCAGCATAAGCTGGTTATCTTGTACTGAATACATAGGTGCAAGAGGCGAACCAGGGGAACTGAAACATCTAAGTACCCTGAGGAAAAGAAATCAACCGAGATTCCCTTAGTAGTGGCGAGCGAACGGGGACCAGCCCTTAAGTTGATTTGAGATTAGTGGAACGCTCTGGAAAGTGCGGCCATAGTGGGTGATAGCCCCGTACACGAAAATCTCTTGTCAATGAAATCGAGTAGGACGGAGCACGAGAAACTTTGTCTGAATATGGGGGGACCATCCTCCAAGGCTAAATACTACTGACTGACCGATAGTGAACCAGTACCGTGAGGGAAAGGCGAAAAGAACCCCGGAGAGGGGAGTGAAATAGAACCTGAAACCGTATGCGTACAAGCAGTGGGAGCCTACTTTGTTAGGTGACTGCGTACCTTTTGTATAATGGGTCAGCGACTTATATTCAGTGGCGAGCTTAACCGAATAGGGGAGGCGTAGCGAAAGCGAGTCTTAATAGGGCGTTTAGTCGCTGGGTATAGACCCGAAACCGGGCGATCTATCCATGGGCAGGTTGAAGGTTAGGTAACACTGACTGGAGGACCGAACCGACTACCGTTGAAAAGTTAGCGGATGACCTGTGGATCGGAGTGAAAGGCTAATCAAGCTCGGAGATAGCTGGTTCTCCTCGAAAGCTATTTAGGTAGCGCCTCATGTATCACTGTAGGGGGTAGAGCACTGTTTCGGCTAGGGGGTCATCCCGACTTACCAAACCGATGCAAACTCCGAATACCTACAAGTGCCGAGCATGGGAGACACACGGCGGGTGCTAACGTCCGTCGTGAAAAGGGAAACAACCCAGACCGTCAGCTAAGGTCCCAAAGTCATGGTTAAGTGGGAAACGATGTGGGAAGGCTTAGACAGCTAGGAGGTTGGCTTAGAAGCAGCCACCCTTTAAAGAAAGCGTAATAGCTCACTAGTCGAGTCGGCCTGCGCGGAAGATGTAACGGGGCTCAAACCATGCACCGAAGCTACGGGTATCATCTTT
>NZ_VEJQ01000047.1:0-1751 GCF_007680745.1 Pseudomonas sp. DE0010 | reverse complement strand
GTATGATGATGCGGTAGAGGAGCGTTCTGTAAGCCTGTGAAGGTGAGTTGAGAAGCTTGCTGGAGGTATCAGAAGTGCGAATGCTGACATGAGTAACGACAATGCGAGTGAAAAACTCGCACGCCGAAAGACCAAGGTTTCCTGCGCAACGTTAATCGACGCAGGGTTAGTCGGTCCCTAAGGCGAGGCTGAAAAGCGTAGTCGATGGAAAACAGGTTAATATTCCTGTACTTCCAGTTATTGCGATGGAGGGACGGAGAAGGTTAGGCCAGCCTGGCGTTGGTTGTCCAGGTTTAAGGTGGTAGGCTGAAATCTTAGGCAAATCCGGGATTTCAAGGCCGAGAGCTGATGACGAGTTGCCTTTAGGCGATGAAGTGGTTGATACCATGCTTCCAAGAAAAGCTCCTAAGCTTCAGATAACTGGGAACCGTACCCCAAACCGACACAGGTGGTTAGGTAGAGAATACCAAGGCGCTTGAGAGAACTCGGGTGAAGGAACTAGGCAAAATGGCACCGTAACTTCGGGAGAAGGTGCGCCGGCGAAGGTGAAGGGCTTGCCCCGTAAGCTTTTGCTGGTCGAAGATACCAGGCCGCTGCGACTGTTTATTAAAAACACAGCACTCTGCAAACACGAAAGTGGACGTATAGGGTGTGACGCCTGCCCGGTGCCGGAAGGTTAATTGATGGGGTTAGCGCAAGCGAAGCTCTTGATCGAAGCCCCGGTAAACGGCGGCCGTAACTATAACGGTCCTAAGGTAGCGAAATTCCTTGTCGGGTAAGTTCCGACCTGCACGAATGGCGTAACGATGGCGGCGCTGTCTCCACCCGAGACTCAGTGAAATTGAAATCGCTGTGAAGATGCAGTGTATCCGCGGCTAGACGGAAAGACCCCGTGAACCTTTACTATAGCTTTGCACTGGACTTTGAATTTGCTTGTGTAGGATAGGTGGGAGGCTTTGAAGTGGGGACGCCAGTTCTCATGGAGCCATCCTTGAAATACCACCCTGGCAACTTTGAGGTTCTAACTCAGGTCCGTTATCCGGATCGAGGACAGTGTATGGTGGGTAGTTTGACTGGGGCGGTCTCCTCCCAAAGAGTAACGGAGGAGTACGAAGGTGCGCTCAGACCGGTCGGAAATCGGTCGTAGAGTATAAAGGCAAAAGCGCGCTTGACTGCGAGACACACACGTCGAGCAGGTACGAAAGTAGGTCTTAGTGATCCGGTGGTTCTGTATGGAAGGGCCATCGCTCAACGGATAAAAGGTACTCCGGGGATAACAGGCTGATACCGCCCAAGAGTTCATATCGACGGCGGTGTTTGGCACCTCGATGTCGGCTCATCACATCCTGGGGCTGAAGCCGGTCCCAAGGGTATGGCTGTTCGCCATTTAAAGTGGTACGCGAGCTGGGTTTAGAACGTCGTGAGACAGTTCGGTCCCTATCTGCCGTGGACGTTTGAGATTTGAGAGGGGCTGCTCCTAGTACGAGAGGACCGGAGTGGACGAACCTCTGGTGTTCCGGTTGTCACGCCAGTGGCATTGCCGGGTAGCTATGTTCGGAAGAGATAACCGCTGAAAGCATCTAAGCGGGAAACTTGCCTCAAGATGAGATCTCACTGGGATCTTGAATCCCCTAAAGGGCCGTCGAAGACTACGACGTTGATAGGTTGGGTGTGTAAGCGCTGTGAGGCGTTGAGCTAACCAATACTAATTGCCCGTGAGGCTTGACCATATAACACCCAAGCAATTTGCT
>NZ_VEJQ01000046.1:0-5121 GCF_007680745.1 Pseudomonas sp. DE0010 | reverse complement strand
CAGCTTAAACTGCTTTGAATACTTGCGCATAAAAACCCCAAAAGTGGACGGGTGTCCAACATTTGGGGCGCAGCTCATCCCCGGGTGGGAGCGGCCTCGTGCCGCGATGGGCCGCAAAGCGGCCCCAAGATCTAAAGCGCGCCACCAGCCCTGCGGCTCCAACAGGTGCGAATAGGCCTGTGCTTCACGCCGTGTTAGTGCCTGCCTAGCACCGCATTTGAAGGCTAACACCTCCCCGGGTGGGAGCGGCCTCGCGCCGCGATGGGCCGCAAAGCGGCCCCAAGATCTAAAGCGCGCCACGAGCTCTGCGGCTCCCACAGGTGCGAATAGGCCTGTGCTTCACGCCGTGTTATCGCCTGCCTAGCACCGCATTTGAAGGCTCCCGCCTCCCAGGGTGGGAGCGGCCTCGTGCCGCGATGGGCCGCAAAGCGGCCCCAAGATCTAAAGCGCGCCACCATCTCTGCGACTCCCACAGGTGAGAGTAGGCCTGTGCTTCACGCCGTGTTATCGCCTGCCTAGCACCGCATTTGAAGGCTCCCGCCTCCCCGGGTGGGAGCGGCCTCGCGCCGCGATGGGCCGCAAAGCGGCCCCAAGATCTAAGGCGCGCCCACCATCTCTGCGACTCCCACAGGTGAGAGTAGGCCTGTGCTTCACGCCGTGTTATCGCCTGCCTAGCACCGCATTTGAAGGCTCCCACCTCCCTCGGTGGGAGCGGCCTCGTGCCGCGATGGGCCGCAAAACGGCCCCAAGATCTAAAGCGCGCCACCAGCCCTGCGGCTCCAACAGGTGCGAATAGGCCTGTGCTTCACGCCGTGTTAGTGCCTGCCTAGCACCGCATTTGAAGGCTAACACCTCCCCGGGTGGGAGCGGCCTCGCGCCGCGATGGGCCGCAAAGCGGCCCCAAGATCTAAAGCGCGCCACCAGCTCTGCGGCTCTTACCCCGGTAGGGTACCCAGCACCCCCGCATTCAGCACCACATCACACTCCCTACCCCCCAAGCGACTACCCCGACACGCTTGTCAGACTCAAGCCCCCCACCACGTCAGCCCAATTCCCCGTCAGCCACCCTACTGCCCATAAACCTTGCTACGCCCCACCAACCCAGGCAAACCCACCTCTGCAACCTCCCCCCACCCTAAGCCCACCCCCGACCAATCCAGTAACCATTACCCCACCCCCAACCCTGTTCCACCCCCATCTACAGCGCTAGGGTTAACCCCGCAGCCCAAGGAACAGGCTGCCAGAAATGACCAACCCTAGGAGTCTTCATCATGCGTAAAAACCTGCTCACCGCGCTGCTGCTCCCACTCGTCGCCAGCCTTTCGTTCACCGTAAACGCAGCACCCTCCAATACCACGACAATGGTCGAACCCATGGCGATGGTCGCCCAGGCAAGCCAGCAAGCCACCCCGCTGGTTGACCTCAACAGCGCAGATGCCCTGACCCTCCAGAAAGAACTCAACGGCATCGGCAAAACCAAGGCCGAGGCAATCGTCGCCTACCGCGAAGCCCACGGCCCCTTCGCGTCAGTCGATGAATTGCTCGAGATAAAAGGCATCGGCAATGCGCTGCTGGAACGCAATCGCGACAAGCTGAAAGTGCAATAAGCACAGAGGGGCGGGCCTATCGACAGGCCCGCTCATTGAAAGACCATCAACCGCATTCAGCGGTCTTGAGCATCCCGGGCGTCAGCCTCGGCATTGCGTTCATGAACCTTGCGCAACTGCTCGTCAGTCAACGGCAGCTTCTTGGCCGTGTCGCGCAGCATCATCAAACCGCCGACGATCGAGCCAATGGCAACGATGAGTATCAGCCAGGCATACCAAGGCATTTTCCTTCTCCTGTTGCGAGTGTAAGCGGCTTGCTTACCTGATTTGAGCCAGGCGCCGCTTCGTTGGTTCAATGGTACAGCGCCTCACCCCGGCCCAGCACCCAACGCCCACATCCTGGCTCACCGTCCGACCAATTCCTCGGCCAGCGGCCCCCCAGCCTGCGTCACATCGTTTACAATGCGCGCCGTTTCCGACTTGCCAAGAGACCCTGCCATGCCCGCTTGCCAGACGCCCCTGATCGTCGCCCTGGACTTCCCCACCCGCGAAGCCGCCCTGAAGCTGGCTGACCAGCTGGACCCTGCGCTGTGCCGCGTCAAAGTGGGCAAGGAGCTGTTCACCAGCAGCGCGTCGGGCATTGTCGAAACCCTGTGTGACAAAGGCTTCGAAGTGTTCCTGGACCTGAAATTCCACGACATCCCCAACACCACGGCCATGGCCGTCAAGGCCGCTGCCGAGATGGGCGTGTGGATGGTGAACGTGCATTGCTCCGGCGGTCTGCGCATGATGGCGGCTTGCCGTGAGGAACTGGCCAAGCGTAGCGGCCCGCAGCCCCTGCTGATCGGTGTGACCGTGCTGACCAGCATGGAGCGTGAAGACCTGGCCGGTATCGGCCTGGATGTAGACCCGCAGGAGCAGGTGCTGCGCCTGGCGGCGCTGGCCGAGAAGGCCGGCATGGACGGGCTGGTGTGCTCGGCGCTGGAAGCCCCGGCGCTGAAAGCTGCGCACCCAGGCCTGCAACTGGTCACCCCAGGCATTCGCCCAGCAGGCAGCGCTCAGGATGATCAGCGTCGCATCCTCACGCCGCGCCAGGCCCTGGACGCCGGCTCGGACTACCTGGTAATCGGCCGCCCCATCAGCCAGGCCGCCGATCCAGCCCAGGCCTTGGCAGCGGTGGTGGCCGAGATTCGCGGCTGAGCCTGAACCGCACGCCTGTCAGGCTCCGGTATTGAATCGGAACCTGATAGGCGTGCGTCTCGTCAGTCATTACACCTTCAATACCAGCTTGCCAAAGTTCTGCCCGTTGAACAGTTTCAACAGGGTGTCTGGGAAGGTTTCCAGGCCGTCCACCACGTCTTCCTTGCTCTTGACCTGACCATTGGCCAGCCAGCCAGCCATTTCTTTGGCCGCTTTGCCGTAATCCTTGGCGTGGTCCATCACCACGAAGCCTTCCATGCGCGCACGGTTGACCAGCAGCGCCAGGTAGTTGGCCGGGCCTTTGACCGCTTCCTTGTTGTTGTACTGGCTGATCGCGCCACAGATCACGATGCGCGCCTTGAAGTTGATGCGCGTCAGCACCGCATCCAGGATCTCGCCCCCAACGTTGTCAAAGTACACGTCCACACCTTTCGGGCATTCGCGCTTAAGCCCCGCCTGTACGTCCTCGGCCTTGTAGTCGATGACGCCGTCAAAGCCCAGTTCATCCTTCAGGTACTGACATTTCTCGGCACCGCCAGCGATACCCACGACGCGGCAGCCCTTGATCTTGGCAATCTGCCCGGCAATGCTGCCCACCGCCCCCGCGGCGCCGGAGATCACCACGGTGTCGCCGGCTTTGGGCTGGCCCACTTCCAGCAAGGCGAAGTACGCCGTCATGCCGGTCATGCCCAAGGCCGACAGGTAGCGGGGCAGGGGGGCAAGGCTCGGGTCGATTTTCTGCAGGTTCTGGGGCTCGCCGGTGAAGTAGTCCTGCACACCCAATGCGCCGTTCACATGGTCGCCAGGCTTGAAGTCCGGGTGGTTGGACGCAACCACTTCGCCCACGCCCAGGGCGCGCATCACCTGCCCCAAGCCAACCGGCGGGATGTAGGACTTGCCCTCGTTCATCCAGCCGCGCATGGCCGGGTCAAGGGAAAGGTACAGGTTGCGCACCATCACTTGCCCTTCGCCGGGTTGTTCGGCGGGCAGGGTCTCGAACTTGAAGTCTTCATGCGTTACCGCCCCAACCGGGCGTTTGACGAGCAGGAAGCGGCGATTGGTCTGGGTCATGACGGGTCCTTGAAGAATGGAATATGCACAAGAGGATAAATCTACCTTGTTGATGAAAGCAGGTCCTCAACATCACTGACAAGCATGGTCCTATAAATGTCCATGTGATGATGCTGCCGGCCTTACCAGCGGCTGGCTATGCTCGTGTGCCTCACAGGCCCTGACAGGAGCGCGGCATGAGCATGAGTTTTTCGGGCCAGGTAGCACTGGTCACCGGGGGCGGGGCAGGCATCGGCCGGGCAACGGCGCTGGCCTTTGCCTGCGAGGGCCTGAAGGTGGTGGTCGCCGACCTCGATGCAGTGGGTGGCGAGGCCACGGTCGGGCAGATTCGGGCCGCTGGCGGCGAGGCGTTGTTCATCGCTTGCGATGTGACCTGTGACGACCAGGTCCGCCAACTGCACGAGCACCTGATCGCCGCCTATGGCCGCCTGGACTATGCCTTCAACAATGCGGGTATCGAGATCGAGCAGGGCAAGCTGGCCGACGGCAGCGAGGCGCAGTTCGACGCCATCATGGGCGTTAACGTCAAGGGTGTGTGGCTGTGCATGAAATATCAGCTACCGCTGCTGCTGGCCCAGGGCGGCGGCGCTATCGTCAATACCGCCTCGGTGGCGGGGTTGGGCGCGGCGCCTAAGATGAGCATCTACAGTGCGTCCAAGCATGCCGTGATCGGGTTGACCAAGTCGGCCGCCATCGAATATGCCCGCAAAGGCATCAGGGTCAACGCCGTGTGCCCGGCCGTGATCGATACGGACATGTTCCGCCGGGCCTATGAAGCCGACCCCCGCAAAGCCGAATTCGCGGCCGCCATGCACCCGGTAGGACGCATCGGCACCGTGGCCGAAATCGCCAGCGCGGTGCTGTACCTGTGCAGCGACGGTGCGGCGTTTACCACTGGGCATTGCCTGACGGTGGATGGAGGGGCTACGGCGATTTGAATGGGTGAGGTTGTGGTGGATGAAGCTTAAAGACTGCCAGGGTCTAAGCACTCGTCCTCAAGAGGCACTATCACGCTGACATCCTGGGGCCGCTGCGCGGCCCATCGCGGCACAAAGACCGCTCCCACAAAAGCGCAATCTACAGGCCAACCGAGCCCCGTGTGGTAGCGGCCTTGCCGGGGCGCCGGACCGGCCGCGATGGGCCGCGCAACGGCCCCAAATTCTTCGGCCCGAGCCGCAAATCGTGATCCGCACTCATACAGTTACCCAATCTACCAGCCGCCGCGTCCCTGAGCTGCGCCCCAAATGTTGGACAGTTGGTTAGCCTATCTCAGCCTGGGTCCTGTAAGCCACAGGGCTCAGGC
>NZ_VEJQ01000045.1:0-5192 GCF_007680745.1 Pseudomonas sp. DE0010 | reverse complement strand
TGCCTTTCGCCAATTCGCTCGGCAATTTGGGATTGAGTCAGTCCTTTTGACAATCTAATTTTTCTAAGCAACGTACCATATCTGTACTTTTTCATTAGCGAAATTTATACTAACTGTGGTATTATTCAAAATTAGAATATTGATCACAAGGCTTACCATGAATCAGATTAGCTTAGATCTCTTGGACTCCTCCATAGAGATGGTTGAAAGGTCCATTCATCCTGGAAAGCCTTTCAAAACCCAGCTTTTGAAATGGGTAGGGAATAAACAAAAGCAAGCTATTGATATTATTGATTTTTTTCCAAAAAACTATGGTGTTTACATCGAGCCGTTCTTGGGTAGTGGTGGGGTGCTGGGGGTTTTGGCCCCTAAAAAAGCCATCGCTAGTGATGTTTTTCCCCCGTTGTTTGAAATATGGGAAACTTTACACAAAGATAAAGAAAAACTTAAGAACTGGTATTCTGATAGGTATGCAAGAATTGCTGTTGAAGGTAAGATAGAAACCTATAAAAGTGTTTTATCATCCTACAATGAAAGTCCCAATGGTGCTGATTTCATTTTCTTACTTAGAACATGCTATGGCGGTGTTGTTAGGTTTAGAAAAAAAGACGGATATATGTCTACGCCATGTGGCGCTCATAATCCAATCCCGCCTGAGAGTTTTTCAGCCCGGGTGGACGCTTGGTTCGACAGAACACAAGGAGCTGAGTTTTTTCTGTGCGACTTTGAAGTGACTATGGACAAAGCTCAGCCTGGCGATCTTATTTATTGTGATCCACCATACGTAGATAGTCAGGCTATCCTCTATGGAGCTCAAGATTTTTCTCTGGCCCGATTGTTCAAAAAAATCGAGGAATGCAAGATGAGAGGAGTTTTTGTAGCATTGAGTATTGATGGAACAAAATTTTCTGGGGATAAATTATGTTCTATCGATGTGCCCCACGGTCTTTTTGAAACAGAAGCTTTTATTAATGTAGGTAGATCTATGTTAAAGAGGTTTCAGATGGATGGAAAGTCGTTAGAGTCGCACGTGGTTACTGATAGATTGTTGCTAACCTATAACATGTGATTTCAAGACTTTTATGAAAAATGTAAACCTTAGAGAATCTGTGACTGTTGCGGTACAAAATTATCTAGAGATTCTAGATGGTGAAGTTCCTGGGGGTGGACTCTACAGGATAGTAACTGGCGAGGTTGAGCGAGAACTTTTTTATTTTATTTTTGAATATTGCGAAAGAAATCAAAGTTTAGCGACTAAGACGCTAGGTATTAGTCGCGCGACATTCCGAAAGAAAATGATAGAATTTGGATTTATTTGAAATTTTTCAAGTAATAAATATCTAAACCCTAAAATCTGTGCTTAGAGACATGACAGTTATTTTTGCGCTTCTGCGATATAGCGGCTTTGAGATTACTTCTATAGACTGAGTACGCTGTGAAGTTCTCCAACCTCATCCTGGGAGAAAATTGGCACGCTGTCCAGGTGCTCAAGGGCGGACGCTTGCTCAACAGTTGCAGCTTGTTCCGTGTTGTCGAGATACCGAATTCGCTCCTGGACGGGCTGCTGTACTGGGATCTCTTCTACCACCACCTTGGCGGTGAATACTAATTCGCTGGAGAGGCCCCAAAGGCCCGGGAGAATCGTTGATGGATGGAACGCCAGAAAGGAGCGCTCCGCCGCGCTTTGTCGATGATCAGGAGGTCTTGCCGGTACCGCGCTTTGTAACCCTCGAAGCTCACCGATCGGGCAAGGCAGTGATACGCGAGAAGATCGCCGCAGCAACGACAGGTGATCGACCTGGCAACGCAACGACAACCAGCGTCGAACGAAACAGCAACGGCTAACTGTAGGGCAAGATAGGTGAAGTAGGCCCACCAGTAAGCTGGTGATCCTACTTCACGTCTTGCCCATTCGCCTCCGGCTCAAGGGGCGAGTTTCCGAATCGGAAACCCTGACAAGTGCCTGACAGGCATGACCAATGCCTGACAAACGCCTGACGCGCTGAAATTTTTTGCTAAACGCGGGGCCAGCAGCAAAAAAACACAGGCACGCTAAGGATGTATACACATCCCGTGCCAAAGGGATGCCCTTTGAAACCCGCCTCTACGAGTCAAAAAGCCTGACGCGCTTTGCTTGTCTCCCAGGCTAAACCAAGGCAACAAGTTGCCATTGGCTTAGCCTGGGTCCGACGCAGATTTCATCAGATCAAGGGCCGCGCCCCCGGCTTGTCGGGGAAGCGCTTCACCTCCCCGGCGAACGGAGGCACGGGCGAAGCGTACCCTTGAGCTTACGCTGATCAAAGACACTCATGGTAGGTGTGCTGGGATGCTTTTCCCCAGCGCACCTGCCACACGGCGAGTGTCCCCGAAGGGCCGCCGGAGGCGACTTTGCTTTGAGGATTCTGTGAGAATTTCGTGTGTTCTGCTTACGGGAGGGTCACTGCTTGAAACGACGCCATCATAAAGGCAAGATGCTGCGCAGCAGTTCAACAGAGATTGAACAGCCAAAAACAACAAAACCCGGATCATAGCGCGCCAACGCTCCCCGGGCTTCATCGTAGATTCGGGGATAGTATGACCATCAAGCACCTGTTTGATCAAGTGCCGACCCCCGCCAAGACTGGCGGAGGTGGGTGTGACGGCACCGGATTTAGGGCGTAACGCCGCTGGTCGGGGTGTTGCCTCGGGAAGTACGCGAAATCCTCTACCCCCCCAAGACCTGCGTGCGAAGCTGCAGGCCAATCGGGCGGAGCGCTATGACCTCCTTGCATCTGCACGAGCCCTGTTCCTCAACGAGGGGAAACGGGAAGGTTTGCTGCACCCGCAAAATTGGCATCGAACGGCTAAATGCAAATGGACGCCAGTGTCGGCAACCATTGGTGTGCACGCCTCGCGTGAGCATGGCAGCGCCTTCTACAGCGGTGTGATGAGCTGCGGTAGTGTTTGGGCCTGCCCGGTCTGCGCGGCGAAGGTCCAAGAGCGTCGCCGCGAAGAGGTGGCTAAGGCGGTGGGCTGGGCCGATGTTGAGGGGCTGCAAGCGGCGATGGTCACCCTCACGTTCCCCCATTACGCCTGGCAGCAACTGGCGGAGCTCCTAGAGCAACAGAAGACCGCTCTGAAGTACCTGCGCGAGGGTTCGCCCTGGACCCGCTTCAAAAAGGCCACCGGCTATCAGGGCCTGATCCGTTCGCTGGAACTCACGCATGGCCAGAATGGTTGGCACCCCCACACCCATGAACTGTGGTTCGTTGATGCCGGTACCGATGCTGAGACGATGAAAAAAACCGTGCTCGAGCGCTGGAAGACGAGTTGTGCACGGGCGGGCCTGCTCGACCTGGACAACGTTGACCAGGTCGCCGCGTTCGAGGCGCACGCCGTCGATGTGAAGGGCTGGTGTACGGCCAGCGACTACCTGGCCAAGCAGGATGACAGCCGCCACTGGGGGGTGGATGCGGAGATTGCCAAGGCATCGACCAAGGCCGGCCGGGCCAAGGGAAAACATCCCTTCGCATTGCTCACCCTGTTCCAGGATGGTGATCGTAAGGCCGGTCACCGTTTCCTCGACTATGCCGCGGCGATGAAGGGCAAACGTCAGTTGTTCTGGTCTGCCGGACTCAAGGCCAGGGTCGGAGTGATCGAGCAGAGTGACGAAGAGGTGGCTGAAGAACGACGTGACGACGTTGACCTTTTGGGTCATTTGAGCATTGAGGAGTGGAAGCTGATCCGCGAGTCTGGGCTGAGGGCCAAGGTTTTGGACCTGGCCGAAAGTAATGGCGGATGGGTAGCTGTGCAGCATTTGCTGCGCTCAATCAGCACCCGACCTCCCTATTTGAAATCTATTGCTGAGCTAAGAGGCATGGCAATAGATCGTTTAATAGAAAGCACAATAGAAGACCTAGTAGAAAACAACGGCAAAAAGCCATCTCTCCTGCGGAGCTGCCGGGGTAGCATCCCGTCTGGCTTACAGGATTCCGACTCACTACGCGAGCCTCCGCTCTCTTTTCTCCCCTGAGCGTTGGACGGGCTTGTCTTGAAAATTCATCCGCGTGCGCATCCTGCAAATGGCTTTGAGAATCAGAGCAGCTTCGAGGTAAGAAGCTACTCTATTCATATTTCTGGAGTAAAGATCTTAACTTTTTGGCTCAAAATTATTTGCAGAGCGCTCTGATAGCATACGCTTCCACTGTTCGACAAGAACAGGCATCCTATCTACAACTTCTTTCCCAAATATAACTTCGTCGAGATATCCCATATGAAGCATGTCTATGATTCGGCACAGGTAAGATCGACCACACGACCACCAAGTAAAGTAGTCATCGACTATTAGTACATGTTGAATTCGCGCATGCCCAGCCTCTTCCAGCTCTTCTATTTCCATACCATCTAAAAGAGATTCATAGACGCCATCAGCTACCCGGCTGCCAAAAGTCTTAGTGTAATAATATTCTTTGATTTCCCAGATTGCCACCGGGTTTATCACGGCTGGAAAAGCTCCATCAACTCGACGTGACAAAGTTCGCAGTGGCATCGAGTCGTGAGTTATTGTGGTTAGGCTTCTCGGATCATAATTGCAAGGTAAGTTGCCTATATTTGACTCTATCAGCATATTTACCATGCCGGTCAAAAAGGCATAGTTTTTCTTGTCGCCAGACTGTTTATTCATAGGAAGAGGACATTGAAAACTATTATCTTTCCTAACTTCCATGAAAAGTTTTTCAGCTTCTTCGCGATTCATTAGCTGATTTTTAACAAAGTTGTTTAATATGTCAGCGCGGTACTCATAGTAGTCGAATAAGCATTCGCCAAACGGTGTTAGTTTTCCGTTACTATCTTCTATACGCTTCATAGATAAGTTTAGCTTAAAAAAAGCCGCCCTAACATTACCTATGGTAGGAACTAGAATTGTTTTATCTTTTCTATTAGTGTACCCGATCTCTTGGCTGATCGTACGCACTGTAGCCCAAAAATCTTTAGGCTGTTTTAGAAATCTATCGTCCGCCTTCAACGTAATCCCTTACAAAATCGATTAAATTCACATCCATAGAGGAACAGATAGATTCCAGCTCTAGTAAATCAAGCCGTTGTTCCCCGTTCTCGTACTTGCTTATATAAGATTGCCTTTCGCCAATTCGCTCGGCAATTTGGGATTGAGTCAGTCCTTTTGACAATCTAATTTTTCTAAGCAACGTACC
>NZ_VEJQ01000044.1:0-11330 GCF_007680745.1 Pseudomonas sp. DE0010 | reverse complement strand
AGATCAAGATCAAGATCAAGATCAAGATCAAGATCAAGATCAAGATCAAGATCAAGATCAAGATCAAGATCAACAGCCAAAGCAACAGCAACCGCGTTAACCGAGGCATAGCGTGGGTCTAAGGTGGCGAGGGGAATATGTTCACCTAAACCACCAAACCACTCGAAACACCCCACCCAAAAAAAACCCGGCTTCTGGGGGAGGAATCCGGGTTAAGACCATTAGGAGTAGAACAAAGGTACGCGGTCCCTGAGTACCTTTATCGCCGCGTCACTCGGGGGGATGCGCCGCGACGACCCTTTGAGTATCGCCCAGGCTACGCACAATGCCAGCCAAAGCTGATCGTTTTTTAAACAGATTTGGAATACCCCAGGCCAAGCTGCCAACGATCGAGACCCCCTGCACACCAGTGCAAACCGAGATGACCACGGATGATCCGTGCAATTTCGCGCAAGTTAGGCATAATAATCCGCTTCGATCGTCAGCCAGTCCTTCCCATGCAGAAAGAACCTCGTAAGGTCCGTGAGTTTCGCCGTCGCGAACAGGAAATCCTAGACACCGCCCTCAAGCTGTTCCTCGAGCAAGGCGAGGACAGCGTCACCGTCGAAATGATCGCCGACGCCGTGGGTATCGGCAAAGGCACGATCTACAAGCATTTCAAGTCCAAGGCGGAAATCTACCTGCGCCTGATGCTGGACTATGAGCGCGACCTCAATGAGCTGCTGCATTCGGCCGATGTAGACCGCGACAAGGAAGCCCTGTCGCGCGCCTACTTCGAATTTCGCATGCGCGACCCGCAGCGCTACAGGCTCTTCGATCGTCTGGAGGAGAAGGTCGTCAAGGGTAACCAGGTGCCCGAACTGGTCGAGCAACTGCATAGTATTCGCGCCTCCAACTTCGATCGCCTCACGCAACTGATCAAAGGCCGCATCAGTGAGGGCAAGCTTGAAGATGTACCCCCTTATTTCCACTATTGCGCCGCCTGGGCACTGGTCCATGGGGCTGTAGCGCTCTATCACTCCCCGTTCTGGAGCAATGTGCTGGAAGATCAGGAAGGCTTCTTCCAGTTCCTGATGGACATCGGCGTACGCATGGGCAATAAACGCAAGCGCGACCCCGACCCCGCCAATTGAGTCAGCACCGGCCCACGCTGGCGATCAGATCAAAGCTGGCGCAAAAGCTGCATTCGTCAGCCATTCGCCGGCTTTTTTGACGCCGGCCACTGGAGGAATGATGCGGAGCCTGGTCTTGGTGCTGACGCTTGCGGCGTTGGGCGGGTGCATGAAAGTGAGTGATATGGGGGAAGGTGTTCGCTATCACATGAGCGATGCCGGCCTGCTGGATCACAGCGATACCCGTCGTACGCTGTCGATTCGACTGCAGCCCGATTCCTTCATCTTCATTGGGCAAGGCGCATTCGTGCCGCCCGGCAAAGGCCCTGTTCCGCAGCACAATGCGGTGGCCGAAGAGGCCTTCAAAAGCTTCGTCGAGTATTTCCCGATGGTACGCCGTGCCGAGGCACCGCTGGGTCTGGAAGAGGCGATCGCGCAGGCACGTTCATTTGGGGCCGACTACGTGCTCTATACCCGTTTCGCTCGCACCGATGACCGCATCGGCAATGGGGACGAGTGGTATGACGAACAGGCCGTGGACCGACTGGGTTGGGATAGCGGCGTGGTACAGATGATGCTCATCGAAACCAGTACCCGCTACCTGATAGACACGGTCCGTATCAAAAGCCGTGGCGGTTTGTTGACGTTCCATGACCAGACGCCCAGGGATTTGCTTGCGGCGCCCATGCGCGAGTACGCTCGTAGCCTTCTTGGCATGAGTCGGTGAGGCACTGCGATGAATGAGACGGGCAAGGCCAATGACCTGCTGACGCAGCTTCCAACGTCCAAGGGCTTGCCGCCTGTGCACCTCTGGAATCCCGATTTCTGCGGCAACATCGACATGCGTATCGCACGGGACGGGACGTGGTACTACCTGGGCACGCCTATCGGCCGCAAACCGATGGTAAAGCTCTTTTCTTCGATCATCCGCCGCGACGGTGATGATTACTTTCTGGTGACTCCGGTCGAGAAGGTCGGCATCACAGTTGATGACGCGCCGTTCGTGGCCGTGGCCCTGGATGTGACGGGGGAGGGGGAGCAGCAGGTGTTGCGCTTCACCAGCAATGTGGATGATCAGGTTGAAGCAGGGCCTGACCATCCGCTGCGGGTAGTGTCTGACCCCGTCACCCAAGCGCCTTCACCTTATGTGCTGATGCGCAGCAACCTTGAGGCATTGATTCACCGTAATGTCTTCTATCAACTGGTCGAGTTGGCCGTTGCGCGGCAAATCGCAGATCAGCAATGGCTGGGCGTGTGGAGCCGAGGTGAGTTCTACCCCATAGGGCAGGTGGATCACTCCTGACTTACGCTTCACCGCACGTTTCACGGAGGATGAAGGCCGTGTGGAAGGTGGTTGATAACTAGCGCTCAACAAACACTGTAACGGCTCAACCTCACGGCTTCATACACCGTGAGGAACCTTGCCATGGGCCTGCAGATTCTGACCCCGCACGCCGAAGCCGAGCTACGCGCCATCGCCGCTCCACTTGTGGCAGCCTGCCCCGATATGCGCCAGTCGGCCCGAGACACCGCTGCGGCGCTGTTGAGAAAACACAACTTGTCGCACTTAGACCCTGACCAGGTCTACCTCAACCGTTTCGATGCCGCCCAGAGCAGCCCTCGCACCTTCAGCGGCTGGCAGCACCTGGACCCGCCTGTCCAATCCTTCACACTGCCGCAGTTGGTCATGCACCGTTTCGACGTTCATGACCAGGACAACAGCGACCTGCTCAGTTATCTGACCGGCTTTTACAGTAATGGCCCTGGCCCTGGTTTCTATGACGAGCACAATGAGATCCGTTTGGAGCCCCAGGCTGTGCTCGAGGATTTCTGGCAAATCGACTTCAGTACCCAGTTCCACCATGGGCTCCAGGCGTTCTGGCAAGAACATGCTGAGCATTTTCGCGTACTGGCGAAGGTCAACTTCCTCGCCAAGGTGATCGAGATGTGCGCGGCCGACAGCAGTACCGCGTTGGCCCACCTCGTTCGCCGCGTCGCCACGGCGCTGACGGGTCTTGACATCGCATCACCCACGTTGGAGCAACTTCAGGCAGTTGTACCGCCAGCCGCGGGTTATCGCGTGTGTACCTTCGACATCGGCGGGCACGTTGCCAGCGACTTTCTGCGCATTGTGCTGGAGGATGGTTCGCAACTGCTGTACACCCCAGGTGAAACGGAGGCCCTGCACTTTTTCCCAACGCGTCAGGACCTTTACTGGTGGGTATTGAACAATACCAACGAAGCCGAAAACCGGACGCGCTTCATGGCGCACTTCCCATTATCCAGCCGTGCGCAAAAAGACGATCGCCTCGGCCTCAATCACCTGATCGATCTACTGTTCTTCAATTGGGGTGGTGATGATCACAAGTGCCTCAATCAGCTCGATTCGACCCTGTCGGGCGATGCATTCAGCCACCTGCGCGACGCCGCGCACCAGCGCATGATCGACGACGCACAGTTCGCCCTGCGCAGCAACGCTGACCTGCGTAAACAACTGTGGATCGGCTACCTCAAGGCCTTCGGCCAGGTAGCAGGGCCCATGGCAGCGGTCGACTGGCCGATTGCACTGGCGGTGGTCGGCGCAGGCCTTGCGGATATGGGGCTGAACATCGACCAGGCTGTCAACGGTCATACTACGAGCGAGCGACAGGCCGGTGTGACCGGCGCAATCTTCGCCGCCATCGATACCTTGTTCAACGCCGCCATGCTGACCGGTGCTGTAGGCGCAGGCGGCGAGGAAACGCTGATCGATCCACCGGTGCCTGAGGGCGACTCCCTGGCCACTGAGGCAGAGGAGGCGGCCCCCGCGACATCCGCCGAGATTGAAGCTTGGGTACCTGAGCCATTCCGGCCGGTTGACCAGCAAGAACTGCTGGCGCCTTTTGAAACCAATATCATCCTCAGCGCTGAAGCCGGGAGTGGCGGGCAGGAGGGTATATATCTACAGGATGGCAAGTTCTATGCGGTGATTGACGAGCGACCCTTCGAGGTCCGATATGTGCAGCAGATGGGCAGCTGGGTGGTCATCGACCCGCAGAATCCATACTCGTTCTATCGCAACCTGCCCATCCGCATGACAGCAGACGGCCAGTGGCAGCCTCTACAGCGCTCGGGTTTACAGGGTGGCGGGCTGCCCCGCAAATTGCTCGGGGCATGGGGGCGGCGAAGCGATGCGCCTGCCGTGCAGCCTCTGCCTGCCACGCCCTACGAGATTCCGAGCGAAACGCGTCCTCTGCTTGAGGCCGCCGCCAATGCCCCGGGGGAGGAGCGCGCGCTGAGTGGAGTCATGGGCAGCTTAGACCCTCAGGTAGAAGCAAGCTACCGGGCATTCCGTGCCAGCCGCGACGCGCTTGCCACCGACGCCGTCGGCTATCTTGAAAATGTCATACCGTCCGCGCGGCCTGCAATACCGACTCTGCCTCGTGATGCCAGTGCCAAGCTGATCATCCGCAGCCTCTACCAGAACAGCGAAGGGCTGTTCATCGGTGAAAGCCATTCGGGACTGGGCAGCAAGCAGTTTCTGATAGACAACATGCCTGTACTCAAGCGCGAAAAAATCAAGGTGCTCTACGTTGAGCATTTCATGACCGACTTCCATCAGGCGGACCTTGATGTATTCAACCGCTCGGGCAAGATGCCCGCCCGGTTGAGCGCCTATGTGAATAATCTGGATGAAGGTCACGGGGTCGATCTGGCCAGCCGCTATTCGTTTCGCAACGTGCTGATTGCGGCGCAGAAGGCCGGCATCCGTATCCAGTCCATCGACTGCATGGCCAGTTATCGCCAGGCCTGGGCCAACCCACCATCGGCGGTGATCCGCCAGCAAATGATGAACTTTTACGCGCATGGAATCATCGAGGCGGACCAGGCGGTGCGAGGCCCGAGCCGGTGGGTTGCGCTAGTGGGGAATAGCCACGCCAGCGATTTCGAAGGCGTGCGCGGCGTAAGCGAACTTCAGGGGGCAATCAGCTTGCGCGTCGAGGATATTGAGGTGGGTCTGCCCGGCGGCATTGGTGCCGATCCTGGACTGGCGGCCATTGATGAGGCCATGGAGGTACGCCGGGTCAGGAGCGATCTTCGCTTGCAAGTAGCAATCAAAGCGGCGAAGCCAGCTGGTTGGGAAATGTCGGTCATGCTCCGGCATACCGGTACATTCACGTTCGAGAGCACCGATGGCCAGTTGCAGTTGGTGCATCGCAGCCGCGCGGGCGGGTTGGTGTCTACGCCCATCGTCCAAGAAGGCGAGCGTTTTCATATCCGGCGGCCCGAGTGGCCATGGATCAGTGAGCGACGGCTAGCTAACCTGCGAGAAATGCGGACCCTGCTGGAGCAGCATGGATTACGGTATGTGTTGACGTGATGCGTCGATGGGCTGGAGACGTGGATATGGCCTACGCCTCATTGAGCGTTTGAACGGCACCCGTGCCGTGCTGACCAAACGATGAGCACTGGCCCAGGCATATCGACGTCGGGCACAAAAAAGCCGCTTTGGGTATGCCTGTTTCAACAGCATTCCTCAAAGCGGCGTTTCTGGATTTGCTACAAAACCCTGTGAAGGATCTTGATTATCTGGCTCCGCGACCTGGACTCGAACCAGGGACCCAATGATTAACAGTCATTTGCTCTACCGACTGAGCTATCGCGGAATGTGCGCGTATCTTACTCAACAGCAGGGGTAAGTCAAGTCACCCCTGCTAAATCAATCAGTTACAGCACCTCAACAATGGCTTTGGTCACCACATGGATATTGCTCTGGTTCAGCGCAGCCACGGCGATGCGGCCAGTGTCCAGTGCGTAGATGCCGAACTCGTTCTTCAGCCGGGCCACTTGCTCCACAGTCAGGCCCGAGTAGGAGAACATGCCGACCTGGCGACCCACGAAGCTGAAGTCGCGCTTGGCACCATAATGGGCCAGCAACTCGACCATCTGCTTGCGCATGCCATGAATGCGCTCGCGCATTTCTGCCAACTCGGTTTCCCACATTTGCCGCAGCTCGGCGCTGTTGAGCACCGTCGCCACGATCGTGGCGCCATGGGTAGGCGGGTTGGAGTAGGTGGTACGGATGACCCGCTTGACCTGGGACAGGACGCGGGTGCTTTCGTCTTTGGACGCCGTCACGATCGACAATGCGCCCACGCGCTCACCGTACAAGGAGAACGATTTGGAGAACGAGCTGGAGACGAAGAACTCAAGGCCCGACTCGGCAAACAGGCGTACGGCAAAGGCGTCCTCGGCGATGCCGTCTCCAAAGCCTTGGTAGGCCATGTCCAGGAAGGGCACATGACCTTTGGCCTTGACCACTTGCAGGACGTTCTTCCAGTCTTCCAGGTCCAGGTCCACCCCGGTCGGGTTGTGGCAGCAGGCGTGGAGCACCACGATGGAGCCAGAAGGCAACGCCTCGAGGTCCTCGAGCATGCCAGCCCGATTCACGCCGTTGGTCGGGGCATCGTAGTAACGATAGGTATGAACCGGGAAGCCCGCCGACTCGAACAGCGCACGGTGGTTTTCCCAACTGGGATCGCTGATGGCTACCACGGCCTCGGGGGATACGCGCTTGAGGAAGTCGGCGCCGATCTTCAGTGCGCCCGTACCGCCCACTGCCTGGACGGTGACTACACGGCCATCGGCCAGCAATGGGGACTGGGCACCGAACAACAGTTTCTGCACCGCTTGGTCATAGGTCGCGATGCCGTCGATCGGCAGGTAGCCGCGCGAGGCGTGCTGGGCGGCACGCTGGGTCTCGGCTTCGATCACGGCCCGCAGCAGCGGAATGCGGCCTTCCTCATTGCAGTAGACGCCCACCCCGAGGTTCACCTTGTCGGTGCGTGGGTCGGCATTGAATGCTTCGTTGAGGCCCAGGATAGGGTCGCGGGGTGCCAGCTCGACAGCGGAAAACAGGCTCATTGTTACCTTGGCTCGGATAGGAGTGTAAGGGGAGTATCCGCTCCAGCCGAATGCACTGAAGCGGGGCACAAACGGGGAGTCAGTATAGTGATCCGGCACGGTCACTGCGACACTGCGACGCCGCTTTTACGACTATTTGCGCAAAAAATTTTCGACCCTTGCAGCCTTTGCCCTGTCCACCGTAACACGGGGTCACTGTTGGGCCTTCAAAGCGTCCCCCAGCGTGCCCATTTGGGTATAGACTACTGGCTAAATTTACAGTGCAGCACCGCGAGGTTCGACATGTCCGAGTTCCAGCTCGTCACCCGGTTCCAGCCAGCAGGCGATCAGCCAGAGGCCATTCGGCAAATGGTCGAGGGCATCGAGGCGGGGTTGGCACACCAGACTTTGCTCGGCGTGACCGGCTCTGGCAAGACCTTCAGCATCGCCAACGTCATCCAGCAGGTGCAGCGCCCCACGTTGGTCCTGGCACCGAACAAGACCCTGGCGGCGCAGTTGTACGGCGAATTCAAGGCCTTCTTCCCCAACAATGCGGTGGAGTACTTCGTCTCCTACTACGACTACTACCAGCCCGAAGCCTATGTGCCCTCATCAGACACCTTCATCGAGAAGGATGCCTCGATCAACGACCATATCGAGCAGATGCGCCTTTCCGCCACCAAGGCGCTGCTCGAACGGCGTGACGCAATCATCGTCACCACCGTGTCCTGCATCTACGGCCTGGGCAGCCCTGAAACCTACCTCAAGATGGTGCTGCACATCGACCGGGGCGACAAGCTCGACCAGCGCGCGCTGCTACGCCGGCTGGCCGACTTGCAGTACACCCGCAATGAAATGGACTTCGCCCGTGCCACCTTCCGTGTGCGTGGGGATGTCATCGATATCTACCCGGCCGAATCGGACCTCGAAGCCATCCGCGTCGAGCTGTTCGACGACGAGGTGGAGAACATCGCCGCATTCGATCCGCTGACGGGCGAAATCCTGCGCAAGTTGCCAAGGTTCACGTTCTATCCCAAGAGCCACTACGTGACGCCGCGAGAAACGCTGCTTCAGGCGGTGGAAGGCATCAAGGAAGAATTGGCCGACCGGCTTGAGTACCTGCACAAGGCCAACAAGCTCGTGGAGGCCCAGCGCCTTGAGCAGCGTACCCGCTTTGACCTGGAAATGATCATGGAGCTGGGTTACTGCAACGGGATCGAAAACTACTCTCGCTATTTGTCCGGTCGTCCTGCAGGTGCACCGCCACCTACGCTGTATGACTACCTGCCCGCCGACGCGCTGCTGGTCATCGATGAGTCGCACGTCAGCGTTCCCCAGGTGGGTGCCATGTACAAAGGGGACCGTTCGCGCAAGGAAACGCTGGTGGAGTACGGGTTCCGTCTGCCGTCGGCGCTGGACAACCGCCCCATGCGCTTCGACGAATGGGAAAGCGTCAGTCCGCAGACCATCTTTGTATCCGCGACACCCGGCCCTTACGAAGAGGCCCATGCTGGGCGCGTCGTCGAGCAGGTAGTGCGTCCGACAGGTCTGGTCGACCCGCAGATCGAAATACGCCCTGCGCTGACCCAGGTAGATGACCTGCTGTCGGAGATCCGCAAGCGTGTGGCCCTTGGCGAGCGCGTGTTGGCCACCACATTGACCAAGCGCATGTCCGAGGACTTGACCGATTACCTGGCAGACCATGACGTACGGGTCCGTTACCTGCACTCCGACATCGACACCGTGGAGCGGGTCGAGATCATCCGCGACTTGCGGCTGGGCACGTTCGATGTACTGGTCGGCATCAACCTGCTGCGCGAAGGTTTGGACATGCCCGAGGTTTCGCTGGTTGCCATTCTGGATGCGGACAAGGAAGGCTTCCTGCGCTCCGAACGTTCACTGATCCAGACCATTGGCCGTGCTGCGCGCAACCTCAATGGCCGGGCGATTCTGTATGCCGACGCCATCACCGGTTCGATGCAGCGGGCCATTGACGAGACCGAGCGGCGTCGAGAAAAACAGATCGCCTTCAACCAAGCACACGGTATCGTGCCCAAGAGCGTGGTCAAGGACATCACCGATATCCTTGAAGGTGCAACCGTCCCGGGTGCTCGTAGCAAAAAACGCAAGGGGATGGCCAAGGCGGCAGAGGAGAGCGCGCGCTACGAAGCCGAGTTGCGCACCCCAGGCGAGATCACCAAGCGTATCAAGCAGCTCGAAGACAAGATGATGCAGTATGCCCGTGACCTGGAGTTCGAAGCCGCTGCCCAGTTGCGTGACGAGATCACCCAGCTGCGAGATCGCCTGATCGCTAGTTGATGCCTGGCGGTTGGCGCTCACTGCGCATCTAGCAGGTGACATCGCGCTGTACGCAAGCCGCCCACGGTATGGCCTACCGTGGGCGCGGCATCATGAGGCAGGCTCAGGTAACGGCATCGCTGGAGCCCGGTGCCCGCCACCTGCTAACATCGAGGCTTTGTTTCATCTTCCGTTCGAGACTCCTATGACCACCGTACGCACGCGTATCGCGCCATCGCCTACCGGCGACCCCCATGTCGGCACCGCTTACATCGCCCTGTTCAACTACTGCTTCGCCAAGCAGCACGGCGGCGAGTTCATCCTGCGCATCGAGGACACCGATCAGCTGCGCTCCACGCGCGAATCGGAGCAGCAGATCTTCGATGCGTTGCGTTGGCTGGGTATCGAATGGAACGAGGGCCCGGACGTGGGTGGCCCGCATGGCCCGTATCGGCAGAGCGAGCGCGGTGAAATCTACGCCCAGTATGCCAAGCAGCTGGTCGACGCCGGTCATGCGTTCTACTGCTTCTGCACCGCCGAGGAGCTGGAGCAGATGCGCGCCGAACAGCAGGCCCGCGGCGAGACGCCTCGTTACGACGGGCGTGCACTGCTGCTCAGCGCCGATGAAGTGCAGCGCCGCCTGGACGCAGGCGAGCCCCATGTGATCCGTATGAAAGTGCCCACCGAGGGGGTGTGCGTGGTGCCGGACATGCTGCGCGGCGACGTGGAGATCCCGTGGGATCGCATGGACATGCAAGTGTTGATGAAAAACGATGGCCTGCCCACGTACTTCCTCGCCAATGTCGTCGATGATCACCTGATGGGCATCACCCACGTACTGCGCGGTGAAGAGTGGCTGCCGTCGGCACCCAAGTTGATCAAGTTGTATGAGTACTTCGGTTGGGAACAACCCAAGCTGTGCTACATGCCCCTGCTGCGCAACCCGGACAAGTCCAAGCTTTCCAAGCGCAAGAACCCGACGTCGGTGACCTTCTACGAGCGCATGGGCTTCATGCCCGAGGCCATGCTCAACTACCTGGGCCGGATGGGTTGGTCCATGCCCGATGAGCGCGAGAAGTTCTCGCTCGCCGAGATGGTCGAGCATTTCGACCTGTCCCGCGTTTCGCTGGGCGGGCCGATCTTCGACATCGAGAAGCTTTCCTGGCTCAACGGCCAATGGCTGCGTGAGCTCCCGGTGGAGGCTTTTGCCCAGCGCCTGCAGAAGTGGGCGTTCAACAGCGACTACATGATGAAGATCGCGCCGCATGTGCAGGGCCGGGTTGAAACGTTCAGTCAGGTAGTGCCCCTGGGCGGGTTCTTCTTCGAAGGCGCCCTGAAGCTTGACGCCAAGCTGTTCGAAAGCAAGAAGTTGTCGGCCGATCAGGTGCGCCAGGTCCTGCAATTGATCCTGTGGAAGCTCGAGAGCCTGCGTCAATGGGAAAAAGAGCGCATCACCGGTTGCATCCAGTGCGTGGTCGATGCATTGGAACTGAAACTGCGTGATGCCATGCCCTTGATGTTCGCCGCCATTACCGGGCAGGCAAGCTCGGTGTCAGTGCTCGATGCCATGGAAATCCTCGGCCCTGACTTGACCCGCTATCGTCTGCGTCAGGCATTGGATTTGCTGGGCGGGGTTTCCAAGAAAGAAAACAAGGAATGGGAAAAGCAGCTGGCTACCCTCGCTTGAGATGAGAAGGGCGGGCAGGCTGTCTTTCCCATGGCGGTCTGACGGCCTTGGCGCGCAATGGATCCAGGGCTGCAGGCTGTTCTGACCCGGCCGATTGGCGGATGTAGCGGGGCAGGGCGGTAAGTGATTGTTATCTGTGAAAAAACTTTTGGTTTTTTTGAAGATTTAGTTTGACAGGCCTGCACCTGGATCTTAATATGCGCCCCGTCCACAGCGATGAACATAAACGAAACGTCAGGCACCCAGCCAGCGTATCGGTTCAGCGTGACTCTGTGGGGCTATAGCTCAGCTGGGAGAGCGCCTGCATGGCATGCAGGAGGTCAGCGGTTCGATCCCGCTTAGCTCCACCA
>NZ_VEJQ01000043.1:0-15576 GCF_007680745.1 Pseudomonas sp. DE0010 | reverse complement strand
ATCGCAATGGAAGACGGTCTGCGCTTCGCTATCCGTGAAGGCGGTCGTACCGTCGGCGCCGGCGTCGTAGCCAAAATTATTGAATAAGTAGTTGATTTACTTGATTGGGCCGGTATAATAGCCGGCCTGATACAGCGTTACAGGTCAGTAGCTCAATTGGCAGAGCGACGGTCTCCAAAACCGTAGGTTGGGGGTTCGATTCCCTCCTGACCTGCCATTTCACCTCGGTGTGATGGCTTTCTTCTTACAGGATCCTCCTCGATGACCCCCAAAACTGAAGCCCAAGAATCGCGTTTTGATCTGTTCAAGTGGCTGGCTGTAGTGGCTTTGGTGGTTGTTGGTGTAGTGGGTAATCAGTATTACTCTGCTGCTCCAATTCTGTACCGCGTACTCGCACTTCTTGCTCTGGCTGCTGTTGCTGGCTTTGTTGCCTTGCAGACCGCGAAGGGTAAGTCGTTCTTTACGTTGGCCAAGGAAGCGCGTACCGAGATTCGTAAAGTCGTATGGCCGACCCGCCAAGAAACCACCCAGACCACGCTGATTGTTGTGGCTGTCGTGCTGGTTATGGCTCTGCTGCTGTGGGGGCTCGATTCCCTGCTCGGCTGGGCGGTCTCCTTGATCGTAGGCTAAAGGTGCCCCGTGGCTAAGCGTTGGTATGTTGTGCATGCTTACTCGGGTTACGAGAAGCATGTGATGCGCTCCTTGATCGAGCGCGTCAAGCTGGCTGGCATGGAAGACGGTTTCGGCGAGATCCTGGTTCCGACCGAAGAAGTCGTTGAAATGCGTAACGGCCAGAAGCGCAAGAGTGAACGCAAGTTCTTCCCGGGCTACGTGTTGGTCCAGATGGAGATGAACGAAGGGACTTGGCACTTGGTCAAGGATACCCCGCGCGTGATGGGCTTTATCGGTGGTACAGCGGACAAGCCCGCACCCATCACTGATAAAGAAGCTGAGGCAATCCTGCGTCGCGTTGCCGACGGCAGTGACAAGCCGAAGCCCAAGACTCTGTTCGAGCCCGGTGAAGTGGTTCGAGTCATTGATGGTCCGTTCGCAGACTTCAATGGTAGTGTCGAAGAGGTTAACTACGAAAAGAGCCGCCTGCAGGTTGCAGTGCTTATTTTCGGTCGCTCTACGCCCGTGGAGCTCGAGTTCAGCCAGGTCGAAAAGGTCTAGGCGGACGAAGCATCCCATACCCCGCAGCCCTGTGTGCTGCGGGGTTTTGTCGTCACTGGGATAAAACGCAAGTCATCCGGGGAGCCAATAGGCGTTCGTACCCGATATTGGAGTAGCTCATGGCTAAGAAGATTCAGGCTTACATCAAGCTGCAAGTTAAGGCCGGCCAGGCCAACCCAAGCCCACCCGTTGGTCCAGCACTGGGCCAACATGGTGTGAACATCATGGAATTCTGCAAGGCCTTCAACGCCCGTACCCAGGGTCAAGAAGCCGGCCTGCCGACTCCAGTGATCATCACTGTATACAGCGACCGTAGCTTCACCTTCGAGACCAAGAGCACTCCTGCCTCGGTTCTGCTGAAGAAAGCTGCTGGCCTGACCAGTGGTTCGGCTCGCCCGAACACCGTTAAAGTCGGTACCGTTACCCGCGCTCAGCTGGAAGAAATCGCCAAGGCTAAACAAGCCGACCTGACTTCCGCTGACCTGGACGCAGCTGTACGCACCATCGCTGGCTCTGCCCGCAGCATGGGCTTGAACGTGGAGGGTGTGTAATGGCTAAGCTGACCAAGCGCCAAAAGGCAATCGCCGAAAAAATCGAAGCAGGCAAGGCCTACAACTTCGAAGAAGCGGCAACTCTGCTGGCTTCGCTGCCGGCTGCCAAGTTCGTCGAATCGTACGACATCGCGGTAAACCTCGGTGTTGACCCACGTAAATCCGACCAGGTTGTTCGTAGCGCTACCGTGCTGCCACACGGCACTGGCAAGACTGTACGTGTTGCTGTCTTCACCCAGGGTCCAGCTGCTGAAGCCGCTCTGGCTGCCGGCGCTGACCGCGTAGGTATGGACGATCTGGCTGCTGAAATGAAAGGCGGCGACCTGAACTATGACGTCGTAATCGCATCGCCTGATGCCATGCGTGTCGTAGGTCAGCTGGGTCAGGTTCTGGGCCCACGTGGCCTGATGCCTAACCCGAAGGTTGGTACCGTAACCCCAGACGTAGCCACTGCCGTGAAAAACGCCAAGGCTGGTCAGGTTCGCTACCGTACCGACAAGAACGGTATCATTCACACTTCCGTTGGCAAAATCGGCTTCGAAGCCGGCAAGCTGAAGGAAAACGTTGAAGCGCTGATCGCTGACCTCAAGCGTATCAAGCCAGCTTCTTCGAAAGGTATCTACGTCAAGCGCGTTACCCTGAGCACCACTATGGGCCCAGGTCTGGTCATCGACCAGAGCTCGCTGGACGTGTAAGAACATGGTGGTGTGACCTGTCACGCCACCAGCAAAAATTGGGGTCCCTGCCTGGCGGGGGCTATCCAAGACCGTAGGCGGCGCAAGCCTTAAAACACCAGCCCACGCAGATGGTGCTCCCGATTCGTTACCGAATCAGACACCAAAACGACATCCGGCTTCGGCCAGATGAAACGGTAAAAACCAGGAGTAAACCCGTGGCAATTAAACTCGAAGACAAGAAGGCCATCGTCGCTGAAGTCAACGAGGCTGCCAAAGTCGCTCTGTCCGCTGTCGTGGCCGATGCCCGTGGTGTGACTGTAAGCGCAATGACCGGACTCCGTAAAGAGGCCCGCGAAGCTGGCGTATACGTGCGTGTCGTACGTAACACCCTGCTCAAGCGCGCTGTTGAAGGCACCGAATTTTCGATCCTCAACGACGCGTTCAAAGGCCCGACCCTGATTGCTTTCTCCAACGAACACCCGGGTGCTGCTGCCCGTCTGTTCAAAGAGTTCGCCAAGGGTCAGGACAAGTTCGAGATCAAGGCAGCTGCGTTTGACGGCAATTTCATTGCAGCGAACCAGATCGACGTGTTGGCTACCCTGCCGACCCGCGACGAAGCTATTGCGAAACTGATGAGCGTGATCCAAGGCGCTACCAGCAAGCTGGCTCGTACTCTGGCAGCCATTCGCGACCAGAAAGAAGCTACCGCTGCCTAAGGCAAGCGAAACTCTTTCAAAATCATTCGTTTAATTTGATGGCTGCGTAGGCTGTCACCCCAATACAGGATTTAAGTCATGTCCCTGACTAACGAGCAAATCATCGAAGCAATCGGCCAGAAAACCGTTCTGGAAGTTGTTGAGCTGATCAAAGCTATGGAAGAAACCTTCGGCGTTACCGCTGCTGTTGCCGCTGCTGGCCCAGCTGCTGCTGCTGCCGTTGTTGAAGAGCAGACCGAGTTCAACGTTGTTCTGGTTGAAGCTGGCGACAAGAAAGTGAACGTGATCAAGGCCGTTCGCGAACTGACCGGTCTGGGCCTGAAAGAAGCCAAAGAGAAAGTCGATGGCGCTCCTCAGGTTGTAGCTGAAGGCGTTTCGAAAGAAGCCGCTGAAGACGCTAAGAAGAAGCTGGAAGAAGCAGGCGCTAAAGTCGAGCTGAAGTAATCTCGACCTTGCGACGCCAGTCCGAGCGTTGAGCGAAGGGCTGATGGCTGGTGGCTTATGCCACCGGCCTTTTTCCGTTATTGGCGGTCGGTCAGGCCGGCCCCGATAACAAGCTGCAAGACACCCATGTGGGTGGCGCAAACCAAGGGTTTGCACGATTTTCTGGCTGCTCCCGCCGGGAGAAGCCAAACAAGCAGGTGACCAAGCTGGGGAACGCTGATGGCTTACTCATACACTGAGAAAAAACGTATCCGCAAGGACTTTAGCAAGTTGCCGGACGTGATGGATGTGCCTTACCTCCTGGCCATCCAGCTGGATTCGTATCGCGAATTCCTGCAAGCGGGAGCATCCAAGGATCAGTTCCGCGACGTCGGTCTGCATGCGGCCTTCAAATCGGTATTCCCGATCATCAGCTACTCCGGCAATGCTGCCTTGGAGTACGTAGGCTATCGCCTGGGCGAACCCGCCTTCGATGTGAAGGAATGTGTCCTGCGTGGCGTGACCTTCGCGGTCCCACTGCGGGTCAAGGTGCGCCTGATCATCTTCGACAAGGAATCGTCGAACAAAGCGATCAAGGACATCAAAGAGCAAGAAGTCTACATGGGTGAAATCCCCCTGATGACTGAGAACGGTACCTTCGTAATCAACGGTACCGAGCGTGTGATCGTTTCCCAGCTGCACCGCTCGCCGGGTGTATTCTTCGACCACGACCGTGGCAAGACTCACAGCTCGGGCAAGCTGCTGTACTCCGCTCGCATCATTCCTTACCGCGGCTCCTGGTTGGACTTCGAGTTCGATCCCAAGGACTGCGTATTCGTGCGTATCGACCGTCGCCGCAAACTGCCGGCTTCCGTCCTGCTGCGCGCGCTGGGCTACAGCACTGAAGAAGTGCTGAACACCTTCTACACCACCAACGTGTTCCATGTTTCCGGCGAGAACCTCAGCCTGGAACTGGTGCCACAGCGTCTGCGTGGTGAAGTCGCGGTCATGGACATCCATGACGAGAATGGCAAGGTCATCGTCGAGCAAGGCCGCCGCATCACTGCGCGCCATATCAATCAGCTCGAAAAAGCCGGTGTCAAACAGCTCGACGTGCCAATGGAATACGTCCTGGGCCGTACGACTGCCAAGGCCATCGTGCACCCTGCAACCGGCGAGATCATTGCCGAGTGCAACACCGAGCTGACGACCGAACTGCTGGTCAAAGTCGCCAAGGCACAGGTTGTCCGTATCGAGACCCTGTACACCAACGACATCGATTGCGGTCCGTTCATCTCCGATACCTTGAAGATCGACACCACCAGCAACCAATTGGAAGCTCTGGTCGAAATCTATCGCATGATGCGTCCAGGTGAGCCGCCGACCAAGGATGCTGCCGAAACCCTGTTCAACAACCTGTTCTTCAGCGCCGAGCGTTACGACCTGTCCGCCGTCGGCCGCATGAAGTTCAACCGTCGTATCGGTCGCACCGAAATCGAAGGTTCGGGCGTACTGAGCAAGGAAGATATCGTCGAGGTTCTGAAGACTCTCGTCGATATCCGTAACGGCAAAGGCATCGTCGACGACATCGACCACCTGGGTAACCGTCGCGTACGTTGCGTTGGTGAAATGGCCGAGAACCAGTTCCGAGTAGGCCTGGTGCGTGTCGAGCGCGCGGTCAAGGAACGTCTGTCGATGGCTGAAAGCGAAGGCCTGATGCCTCAGGACCTGATCAACGCCAAGCCGGTTGCGGCGGCGGTGAAAGAGTTCTTCGGTTCCAGCCAGCTTTCGCAGTTCATGGACCAGAACAACCCGCTCTCCGAGATCACTCACAAGCGCCGTGTTTCCGCACTCGGCCCTGGTGGTCTGACCCGTGAGCGTGCTGGCTTCGAGGTACGTGACGTACACCCGACCCACTACGGCCGTGTGTGCCCGATCGAAACCCCTGAAGGTCCGAACATCGGTCTGATCAACTCCCTGGCTGCGTATGCTCGCACCAACCAGTACGGCTTCCTGGAAAGCCCGTACCGCGTGGTGAAGGAAGGCGTTGTCAGCGACGACATCGTATTCCTGTCCGCCATCGAAGAGGCCGATCACGTGATCGCCCAGGCTTCGGCCGCGATGAACGACAAGAAGCAGCTGATCGATGAGCTGGTCGCTGTGCGTCACCTGAACGAATTCACCGTCAAGGCGCCGGAAGACGTCACCCTGATGGACGTTTCGCCCAAGCAGGTAGTCTCGGTCGCTGCGTCGCTGATCCCATTCCTGGAGCACGACGACGCCAACCGTGCATTGATGGGCTCGAACATGCAGCGTCAGGCTGTACCAACCCTGCGTGCCGACAAGCCGCTGGTAGGTACCGGCATGGAGCGCAACGTTGCCCGTGACTCCGGTGTCTGCGTGGTTGCTCGCCGCGGTGGCGTGATCGACTCGGTCGACGCCAGCCGTATCGTGGTCCGTGTAGCGGATGACGAAGTGGAAACCGGCGAGGCAGGTGTAGATATCTACAACCTGACCAAGTACACCCGTTCGAACCAGAACACCTGCATCAACCAGCGTCCGCTGGTGAGCAAGGGTGACATGGTACAGCGCGGCGATATCATGGCCGATGGCCCGTCCACCGACATGGGTGAGCTGGCGTTGGGTCAGAACATGCGCATCGCGTTCATGGCATGGAACGGCTTCAACTTCGAAGACTCCATCTGCCTCTCCGAGCGCGTCGTTCAGGAAGATCGCTTCACCACGATCCACATCCAGGAACTGACCTGTGTGGCCCGTGACACCAAGCTTGGCCCAGAAGAGATCACTGCAGACATCCCGAACGTGGGTGAGGCTGCGCTGAACAAGCTGGACGAAGCCGGTATCGTTTACGTCGGTGCTGAAGTTGGCGCTGGCGACATTCTGGTCGGCAAGGTAACGCCAAAAGGCGAAACCCAGCTCACTCCTGAAGAAAAACTGCTGCGCGCGATCTTCGGCGAAAAAGCCAGCGACGTTAAGGACACTTCCCTGCGCGTACCGACCGGTACCAAGGGTACTGTCATCGACGTTCAGGTCTTCACCCGTGATGGCGTCGAGCGTGACAGCCGTGCGCTGGCCATCGAGAAAATGCAGCTCGACGAGATCCGCAAGGACCTCAACGAGGAATTCCGCATCGTCGAAGGCGCAACCTTCGAGCGTCTGCGATCTGCGTTGGATGGTCAGGTGGTCGACGGTGGTGCAGGCCTGAAGAAAGGCACTGTCATCACTGATGAAGTCCTCGCCGGTCTGGAGCACGGTCAGTGGTTCAAGCTGCGCATGGCCGAAGATGCACTGAACGAGCAGCTGGAAAAGGCTCAGCAGTACATCGTCGACCGTCGCCGACTGCTGGACGACAAGTTCGAAGACAAGAAGCGCAAGCTGCAACAGGGCGATGACCTGGCACCAGGCGTTCTGAAGATCGTCAAGGTCTACCTGGCAATCCGCCGTCGCATCCAGCCGGGTGACAAGATGGCCGGTCGTCACGGTAACAAAGGTGTTGTCTCGGTGATCATGCCGGTCGAAGACATGCCGCATGACGCCAACGGCACGCCGGTCGATGTCGTACTGAACCCGCTGGGTGTACCTTCGCGTATGAACGTGGGTCAGATTCTGGAAACCCACCTGGGCCTCGCGGCCAAGGGTCTGGGTGAAAAGATCGATCGCATGATCGAGGAGCAGCGCAAGGCCGCAGAGCTGCGCGTGTTCCTGACCGAGGTCTACAACGAGATCGGTGGTCGTCAGGAAAGCCTCGACGAGTTCAGCGATGAAGAAATTCTCGCCCTGGCTCATAACCTGAAGAAAGGCGTGCCAATGGCAACGCCAGTGTTCGACGGTGCGAAAGAGAGCGAGATCAAGGCCATGCTGAAGCTGGCCGACCTGCCTGAGAGCGGCCAGATGGTGCTGTTCGATGGCCGTACCGGCAACAAGTTCGAGCGTCCTGTGACCGTTGGTTACATGTACATGCTGAAGCTGAACCACTTGGTGGACGACAAGATGCACGCGCGTTCCACTGGTTCTTACAGCCTGGTTACCCAGCAGCCGCTGGGTGGTAAGGCACAGTTCGGTGGTCAGCGTTTCGGGGAGATGGAAGTGTGGGCGCTGGAAGCATACGGCGCGGCATACACCCTGCAAGAAATGCTCACAGTGAAGTCGGACGACGTGAACGGCCGTACCAAGATGTACAAGAACATCGTGGATGGCGATCACCGTATGGAGCCGGGCATGCCCGAGTCCTTCAACGTGTTGATCAAAGAGATCCGTTCGCTCGGTATCGATATCGATCTGGAAACCGAATAACACGTGACGTGAAGGGGAGTGGGGCAGGCAGTGCCCGCTCCCTGCTCCGCCAGGAGGAAAGGCCTTGAAAGACCTACTGAATTTGCTGAAAAACCAGGGTCAAGTCGAAGAGTTCGACGCCATCCGCATCGGTCTGGCGTCACCAGAGATGATCCGTTCGTGGTCGTTCGGTGAAGTTAAGAAGCCGGAAACCATCAACTACCGTACGTTCAAACCAGAACGGGACGGCCTGTTCTGCGCCAAGATCTTTGGCCCAGTCAAGGACTACGAGTGCCTGTGCGGTAAGTACAAGCGCCTCAAGCACCGTGGCGTGATCTGCGAGAAGTGCGGCGTTGAAGTTGCCCTCGCCAAGGTCCGTCGTGAGCGCATGGCTCACATCGAGCTGGCATCGCCGGTCGCACACATCTGGTTCCTGAAGTCGCTGCCGTCCCGTATCGGCTTGCTGATGGACATGACCCTGCGTGATATCGAGCGCGTGCTCTACTTCGAGAGCTACGTCGTAATCGACCCAGGCATGACTACGCTTGAAAAAGGCCAGTTGCTCAACGACGAGCAGTACTTCGAGGCGCTGGAAGAGTTCGGTGACGACTTCGACGCCCGCATGGGTGCCGAGGCTGTCCGCGAGCTGCTGCACGCTATCGACCTGGAGCACGAGATCGGCCGCCTGCGTGAAGAGATTCCGCAGACCAACTCGGAAACCAAGATCAAGAAGCTGTCCAAGCGCCTTAAGCTCATGGAGGCCTTCCAGGGCTCCGGCAACCTGCCTGAGTGGATGGTCCTGACCGTCCTGCCAGTGCTGCCGCCGGACCTGCGCCCGCTGGTACCGTTGGATGGCGGCCGCTTCGCGACCTCCGACCTGAACGACCTGTACCGTCGGGTGATCAACCGTAACAACCGTCTTAAGCGCCTGCTGGATCTGTCGGCGCCGGACATCATCGTGCGCAACGAAAAGCGCATGCTGCAGGAAGCGGTCGACGCCCTGCTGGACAACGGCCGTCGTGGTCGCGCCATCACTGGTTCGAACAAGCGTCCGCTGAAGTCCCTGGCCGACATGATCAAAGGTAAGCAAGGTCGCTTCCGTCAGAACTTGCTCGGCAAGCGTGTGGACTACTCCGGCCGTTCGGTAATTACCGTAGGCCCGACCCTGCGTCTGCACCAGTGCGGTCTGCCGAAGAAGATGGCCCTCGAGCTGTTCAAGCCGTTCATTTTCGGCAAGCTGGAAATGCGTGGTCTGGCGACCACCATCAAGGCTGCCAAAAAGATGGTCGAGCGCGAACTGCCAGAGGTGTGGGACGTTCTCGCCGAAGTGATTCGCGAACACCCCGTGCTGCTCAACCGGGCACCGACCCTGCACCGTCTGGGTATCCAGGCCTTTGAGCCGGTACTGATCGAAGGTAAGGCCATCCAGCTGCACCCGCTGGTCTGCGCTGCGTACAACGCCGACTTCGACGGTGACCAGATGGCCGTTCACGTGCCGCTGACGCTGGAAGCCCAGCTCGAAGCGCGTGCACTGATGATGTCGACCAACAACATCCTTTCGCCAGCCAACGGTGAGCCAATCATCGTTCCGTCGCAGGACGTCGTGTTGGGTCTGTACTACATGACCCGTGAGGCCATCAACGCCAAGGGCGAGGGTCGTGTGTTCGCCGACCTGCAGGAAGTCGACCGCGTATTCCGCGCCGGCGAAGCTGCCCTGCACGCGAAAATCAAGGTTCGTATCAACGAGACCGTGAAAGATCGTGATGGCAGCGTCACCAAGAACACCCGTATCGTCGACACCACTGTTGGCCGTGCGCTGCTGTTCCAGGTTGTACCTGCTGGCCTGCCTTACGATGTCGTCAACCAGCCAATGAAGAAAAAGGCGATCTCCAAGCTGATCAACCAGTGCTACCGCGTGGTTGGTCTGAAAGAGACCGTCATCTTCGCTGACCAGTTGATGTACACCGGTTTCGCCTACTCGACCATCTCCGGTGTTTCCATCGGTGTGAACGACTTCGTCATCCCGGATGAGAAGGCCCGCATCATCGGTACTGCTACCGATGAAGTGAAGGAAATCGAAAGTCAGTACGCCTCCGGCCTGGTAACCCAGGGCGAGAAGTACAACAAGGTCATCGACTTGTGGTCCAAGGCGAACGACGAAGTGTCCAAGGCGATGATGGCCAACCTCTCGAAAGAGAAGGTTATTGATCGCGAGGGCAATGAAGTCGACCAGGAATCGTTCAACTCGATGTACATGATGGCTGACTCGGGTGCGCGTGGTTCTGCAGCCCAGATCCGTCAGCTGGCCGGTATGCGTGGCCTGATGGCCAAGCCGGATGGCTCCATCATCGAGACGCCGATCACCGCGAACTTCCGTGAAGGTCTGAGCGTACTGCAGTACTTCATCTCGACTCACGGTGCTCGTAAGGGTCTGGCGGATACCGCACTGAAGACTGCTAACTCCGGTTATCTGACGCGTCGTCTGGTAGACGTGGCCCAGGACCTGGTGGTGACCGAGATCGACTGCGGTACCGACCAAGGTCTGGTCATGACCCCGCACATCGAAGGCGGCGACGTTGTCGAGCCGCTGGGTGAGCGTGTTCTGGGCCGTGTGATCGCCCGTGACGTGTTCAAGCCAGGCACCGAGGACGTCATCGTTCCTGCCGGTACCCTGGTAGACGAGAAGTGGGTCGAGTTCATCGAGCTGAACAGCATCGACGAAGTGGTCGTGCGTTCGCCGATCAGCTGCGAAACCCGCTTCGGTATCTGCGCCAAGTGCTACGGTCGTGACCTGGCGCGCGGTCACCAAGTGAACATCGGTGAAGCGGTCGGCGTCATCGCCGCCCAGTCCATCGGTGAGCCTGGTACCCAGCTGACCATGCGTACGTTCCACATCGGTGGTGCTGCAAGCCGGACCTCGGCTGCTGACAGCGTTCAGGTGAAGAATGGCGGTATGGTACGTCTGCATAACCTGAAGCAGGTTGAGCGCGCAGACGGTAACCTGGTTGCCGTGTCGCGTTCGGGCGAGTTGGCCATTGCCGACGAATTCGGTCGCGAGCGTGAGCGTTACAAGCTGCCGTACGGCGCTGTGATTTCGGTCAAGGAAGGTGACAAGGTCGAAGCTGGCGCCATCGTCGCCAAGTGGGACCCGCACACCCACCCGATCGTGACCGAGCTCAAAGGTACCGTGACCTTCGTGGGCATGGAAGAAAACATCACCATCAAGCGTCAGACCGATGAGCTCACCGGCCTGACCAACATTGAAGTGTTGGACGTCAAGGATCGCCCTGCCGCAGGCAAGGAAATCCGTCCGGCCATCAAGATGGTGGATGCCTCTGGCAAGGACCTGTACCTGCCGGGTACCGATGTACCTGCCCAGTACTTCCTGCCGGCCAACGCCCTGGTTGGCGTAGCCGACGGTGCCCAGATCGGTGTCGGTGACGTTATTGCACGTATCCCGCAAGAAACGTCCAAGACCCGTGACATCACCGGTGGTCTGCCACGTGTTGCCGACTTGTTCGAAGCGCGTCGTCCGAAGGAAGCGTCGATTCTGGCTGAAGTCAGCGGTACCATCGCCTTCGGTAAAGAGACCAAGGGCAAGCGTCGCCTGGTGATCACGCCGACCGACGGTAGCGATCCGTACGAAGAGCTGATTCCGAAGTGGCGTCACCTGAACGTCTTCGAGGGTGAGCAGGTAAACCGCGGCGAAGTTATCTCCGACGGCCCGAGCGATCCGCACGACATCCTGCGTCTGTTGGGTGTCAGCGCACTCGCCAAGTACATCGTCAACGAGATTCAGGACGTTTACCGTCTGCAAGGCGTTAAGATCAACGACAAGCACATCGAGACCATCCTGCGCCAGATGCTGCGCAAGGTCGAGATTTCCGAGTCGGGCGATTCCAGCTTCATCAAGGGCGACCAGATGGAACTGACTCAGGTACTGGTAGAGAACGAGCGTCTCGCCGGCGAGGACAAGTTCATCTCCAAGTTCACTCGTGTGCTGCTGGGTATCACCAAGGCGTCGCTGTCGACCGAGTCGTTCATTTCCGCGGCATCCTTCCAGGAAACCACCCGCGTACTGACCGAAGCGGCCGTGACTGGCAAGCGCGACTACCTGCGTGGTCTGAAAGAAAACGTGGTCGTGGGTCGTCTGATCCCGGCCGGTACGGGTCTGGCTTACCACAGCGAGCGCAAGCGTCGTCGTGATGCAGACAAACCGCTGCGTGTGAGCGCCAGTGAGGTGGAAGCCGCACTGACCGAAGCACTGAACTCCAGCGGTAACTGAGTACAGGGCAGGGCCCCGGTTGACCCCGAACGGTCGTCGGCGACATGAAATGTTGCCGATGATCGGGCGGGGAGGGCCGGGGCCTTGTCTTGACTGGGTGCAAGATCCTCTTTAGACTTTTGTACCCTTAAATTTGGTGAGGCTCCGTCTCGCCAATTTTTGGCTTTCTTGCAAGACAATAGAGTCGCAAGACAATCAGTGGAGCTAGTAGATGGCAACTATCAACCAGCTGGTACGTCAGCCGCGTAAGCGTTCGGTCGAGAAGTCCGACGTTCCTGCGCTGCAGAACTGCCCGCAACGTCGTGGCGTGTGCACCCGTGTGTACACCACTACGCCGAAAAAACCTAACTCGGCACTGCGTAAAGTATGCCGTGTGCGTCTGACCAACGGTTTCGAGGTTTCCTCGTACATCGGTGGTGAAGGCCACAACCTGCAAGAGCACAGCGTCGTCCTGATCCGTGGCGGCCGTGTAAAAGACTTGCCAGGTGTTCGTTACCACACCGTTCGCGGCTCTCTGGATACCTCGGGCGTTAAAGGCCGTAACCAGGGTCGTTCGAAGTACGGTACCAAGCGTCCGAAGTAATCGGCCGTTTGCAGACATCCATTTTTTTGAGTCGATAAGAGTAAGGTCGGGCGGGGGTCGTAGACCCAGGTCCCGGGCTAACCTGAAGACCGTTTGAGGGCTTATCATGCCAAGACGTCGTGTAGCAGCAAAACGTGAGATCCTTGACGATCCTAAGTACGGATCGCAGATTCTCGCCAAGTTCATGAACCACGTGATGGAAAGCGGCAAAAAGGCCGTAGCCGAGCGCATCGTTTATGGTGCCCTGGATACCGTCAAAGCACGCAAGAACAGCGACCCCCTGGAAATCTTCGAGAAAGCTCTCGACGCCATCGCTCCGCTGGTCGAAGTTAAGTCCCGTCGTGTCGGCGGTGCTACTTACCAGGTTCCGGTTGAAGTTCGTCCATCCCGTCGTAACGCTCTGGCAATGCGCTGGCTCGTAGACTACGCCCGTAAGCGTGGCGAGAAGTCGATGGCTCTGCGCCTGGCCGGTGAGCTGCTGGATGCTGCCGAAGGCAAGGGTGCTGCAGTGAAGAAGCGTGAAGACGTTCACCGTATGGCTGAAGCCAACAAAGCGTTCTCGCACTACCGCTTCTAATTCAAGCATCAATCACTTTGCGAGGGCTTTATGGCTCGTACTACAGCAATTAACCGCTACCGTAACATTGGTATCTGTGCCCACGTTGACGCGGGCAAGACCACCACTACCGAGCGGATCCTGTTCTACACAGGTCTGAGCCACAAGATGGGCGAGGTGCACGACGGCGCCGCGACCACCGACTGGATGGTGCAGGAGCAGGAGCGGGGTATCACCATTACCTCCGCTGCCGTGACCACCTTCTGGAAAGGTTCCGTTGGTCAGTACGACAACTACCGCGTAAACGTCATCGATACCCCCGGCCACGTTGACTTCACCATTGAAGTAGAACGTTCGCTGCGCGTACTCGACGGCGCGGTCGTTGTGTTCTGCGGCACCTCCGGTGTCGAGCCTCAGTCCGAAACCGTATGGCGTCAGGCCAACAAGTACGGTGTTCCACGTGTTGTGTACGTGAACAAGATGGACCGTGCAGGTGCCAACTTCCTGCGCGTCGTAGGTCAGATCAAGAACCGTCTGGGCCACACTCCGGTTCCGGTTCAGCTGGCCATCGGTTCGGAAGATAACTTCCAGGGTCAGGTCGACCTGATCAAGATGAAGGCTATCTACTGGAACGACGACGACAAGGGCACCACCTACCGCGAGGAAGAAATTCCTGCGGACATGCTTGAGCTGGCTCAAGAGTGGCGCAACAACATGGTTGAAGCTGCTGCTGAAGCCAACGAAGAGCTGATGAACAAGTACCTGGAAGGCGGTGAGCTCACCGTTGACGAGATCAAGGCAGGCCTGCGCGCGCGCACCCTGGCCAGCGAGATCGTTCCAGCTGTTTGCGGTTCGTCGTTCAAGAACAAGGGTGTTCCCCTGGTTCTCGACGCCGTCATCGACTACCTGCCTGCTCCTACCGAGATTCCTGCCATCCAGGGTATCAACCCTGACGACAAGGATCTGGACAAGGAAGACCCGGCTGTTCGTAAAGACGAGCGTCACGCCGACGACAACGAGCCGTTCTCGGCCCTGGCGTTCAAGATCGCGACCGACCCGTTCGTAGGTACTCTGACCTTCGTTCGCGTCTATTCGGGTGTTCTGAGCTCCGGCGACTCCGTGATCAACTCGGTCAAAGGCAAGAAAGAGCGGGTTGGTCGTATGGTGCAGATGCACGCCAACCAGCGTGAAGAGATCAAGGAAGTGCGCGCTGGCGACATCGCTGCCCTGATCGGCATGAAGGACGTGACCACCGGTGAAACCCTGTGCAACGCCGACAAGCCAATCATCCTTGAGCGTATGGACTTCCCGGAGCCGGTAATCTCCCTGTCCGTCGAGCCGAAAACCAAGGCTGACCAGGAGAAGATGGGTATCGCACTGGGCAAGCTGGCCCAGGAAGACCCGTCGTTCCGCGTCAAGACCGACGAAGAAACCGGCCAGACCATCATCTCCGGTATGGGTGAGCTGCACCTGGACATCCTCGTTGACCGCATGAAGCGCGAATTCAACGTCGAAGCCAACATCGGTAAGCCTCAGGTTTCGTACCGCGAGAAGATCACCAAGTCCAACGTTGAGATCGAAGGCAAGTTCGTTCGTCAGTCGGGTGGTCGTGGTCAGTTCGGTCACTGCTGGATCCGTTTCTCGGAGCCGGAAGTGGACGAAAAAGGCAACATCACCGAAGGTCTGGTGTTTACCAACGAAGTCGTTGGTGGTGTGATTCCGAAGGAATTCATCGCCCCGATCCAGAAGGGTATCGAAGAGCAGATGAAGAACGGCGTCGTTGCCGGCTATCCTCTGATCGGCCTGAAGGCCACGGTATTCGACGGTTCGTACCACGACGTCGACTCCAACGAAATGGCGTTCAAGATCGCTGCATCGATGGCAACCAAGCAGCTGGCCCAGAAGGGTGGCGGCGTGGTTCTCGAGCCGATCATGAAGGTCGAAGTTGTAACCCCGGAAGACTACCTGGGTGACGTGATGGGTGACCTGAACCGTCGTCGTGGTCTGGTACAGGGTATGGATGAGTCGGTCTCTGGCCGCGTCGTCCGCGCTGAAGTTCCGCTCGGGGAAATGTTCGGTTACGCGACCGACGTTCGTTCCATGTCTCAGGGTCGCGCAAGCTACTCCATGGAATTCTCCAAGTACGCTGAAGCTCCGTCGAACATCGTCGAAGCTCTCATTAAAAAACAAGGCTGATTCAGCCCCTTTAGGCTAGGAGTTCACTGTCGTGGCTAAAGAAAAATTTGATCGTTCCCTTCCCCACGTTAACGTCGGCACTATCGGCCACGTTGACCACGGTAAGACCACTCTGACCGCAGC
>NZ_VEJQ01000042.1:0-15610 GCF_007680745.1 Pseudomonas sp. DE0010 | reverse complement strand
GAGCAAGAGCAAGAGCAAGAGCAAGAGCAAGAGCAAGAGCAAGAGCAAGAGCAAGAGCAAGAGCAAGAGCAAGAGCAGACGCGGCGCTCGGCTCGGTCGTTAGGGCTGTGTGGGCGCCACCCAGCGCCTGCGGCTGAACTTCAACCTTACCCGCAAACGCCGATGCTCATCCGCCCCAAGCGCATCCCTGGGCACACACTGGCTGCGCCCCCACCAAGCCCCAACAGGGATGAATCTCAGCACCACGAGCGACGGCAACGCAATGCTGTCACGACACAGCCGTACCGGCTGCCACCCCCGAGCGCGGGAAAACACCCACCAGCCGGCCCCATCACGGCGCAGCCCGGTAACAGCCTGAACATGGGTCAACAGAATACGACGCGGAATAGCCCAGGCCGCATGGACGATGCACGCGGCGACCACCAGCAGCCCCAACCAGGACGGTAATGGGCTGACAAGCACGGTGAACCAGGCGAGTACCTGGCAGATCAGGTAGGCCGCCAGCAATAGGCGTGAGCCCTGCCAGCGGCATTCGAACCACTCACTTGGGTTGGACACGGTCCAGGATGATGCGAACCATGCGCTGCAACTCCGGGTCCTCGGACTCGGTACGCTCCATGAACCAGCCGAACATGTCCTGGTCCTCACAGCTCAGCAGCCGAACATACAACTGACGATCGGCTTCGTTGAGGGTGGGGTAGACCTCCTGGGTGAAAGGCACCAGCAGGACGTCCAGTTCCAGCATGCCGCGGCGGCTGTGCCAGAAAAGCCGGTTGAGTTCAGTTTGTTCGACCATGGGGCCCTCCTCGAGTGGCCCGCCAGTATACAGTCAGCCGCGCGAAGCGACAGCCAGCTGTTGGTCTAAGTCACCTACCTATTTTGTTACCGGCGTTCTATGATGGCCCCAGACTTTAAGCCACCGCGATGACCCATGGCCGATACCGCTTTCTTCTGCCCTCTGTCCCACGAAGGCATTCTCGCTGTCCGCGGCTCCGATGCAGGCAAGTTCCTGCAGGGCCAGCTGACCTGCAACATCAACTACCTCAGCCCCGAATACGCCAGCTTTGGCGCACGTTGCATGGTCAAGGGGCGCATGCAGTCCAGTTTCAGGATTCTGCCCGAAGGCAACGGTTACCTACTGGCCATGGCCAGTGAACTGCTGGAGCCGCAACTGGCCGACTTGAAGAAGTACGCCGTATTCTCCAAGGCCACCCTGACCGACGAGAGCGCCGCCTGGGTGCGTTTCGGCCTGCACGACGGCCAGGCAGCGCTTGCGGCGCTGGGTTTGGAACTGGCACCTGAAGCCGGCAGCACTGCACGGCGAGAAGGGCTGATCGCTGTAACGGTCAGTACAGGCCGTACCGAGCTCTGGGCACCGGCGGAGCAGGCAGGCGAGGTGCGCAAGACCCTGGCCGGCACGTTGCCCGAAGGTGACCTCAACCCATGGCTGCTGGGGCAGGTACGCGCCGGCATCGGCCAGGTGCTGGGCCCTACCCGCGAGCAGTTCATTCCGCAAATGATCAACCTGCAAGCCGTCGATGGTGTCAGCTTCAAGAAAGGGTGCTACACCGGCCAGGAAATCGTTGCGCGCATGCAGTACCTGGGCAAGCTCAAGCGTCGCATGTACCGCCTGGCCATCGATCAGCAGGCCCTGCCGGCACCCGGGGAGCAGCTCTTCTCCCCCGTGCATGGCTCCTCGGTGGGCGACGTGGTGATGGCGGCCAGTACCGGCACTGGTTGTGAACTGCTCGCCGTGATCGCAGCCGATGCCGTGGAAGATGGCAACCTGCACTTGGGTCATCTCGAAGGCCCGCGCCTGCGGGTGCTGCCCCTGCCCTACGAACTGGACCGCGACAGGGAAATCCAGCGCTGACCAGCCCCGCCCCGCCTTGACAGCGGGGCCGCTTCACCACTGCGGTAGACATGTCCATGAACAAGCTGGCCGAAATGGTCCAGGCGCAATTGCTGGATGCCATTGAAAAGGATGACCTGGTACTTCCGACTTTGCCTGAGGTTGCCTTGAGCATCCGCGAGGCTGCGGAAGACAGCGAGATCAGCGTGGCGGCCTTGAGCCGGGTGATCGGCCGCGATGCCGCCTTGTCGGCACGCCTGATCAAGGTGGTCAACAGCCCGCTGCTGCGAGCCACGGTCGAGGTGACCGAGCTGCACACGGCGATCACCCGGCTGGGCATCAACTACAGCTGCAACCTGGCCATCGGCCTGGTCATCGAGCAGATCTTCCATGCGCGCTCGCCTGCCGTGGAGCAGAAACTGCGAGAAATCTGGGCCAACAGCCTCGAAGTCGCGGGGATGAGCTACGAGTTGGCCCGGCGCTACACGCGGCTCAAGCCTGATCAGGCGGCACTGGGCGGCCTGGTCAACCAGATTGGCGCGCTGCCGGTACTGATCTACGCCGAGGAGCACAACGAACTGCTGTCCGATCCGGTCTGCCTGCACCATGTCATCGAACTGATCCAGCCCGTCCTGGGCGACAAGATACTCAAGGCCTGGGAGTTCCCCGAACAGCTGGTCAAGCTGCCTGGCCTGGTCCAGGACCTGGACCGGCAGACCGACCGCATTGACTACATCGATGTGGTCCAGATCGCTCGCTGTGTCAGCCAACGTGGTCGGGAAAGGCCGCTGGCAGCCTTGCCAGCCTACCGACACCTGGGCTTGCCCATGGGCAGCGAGCTGCACGCCGAGGACCTGCTCGAAGCCCGAAGCTTGTTGCGCTGAGGGCTTCACACTGTCTGGCCGCCCGGTACGCCGGCCGCCTGCTCTCAGTCAGCGATGAAACTCACCCGCACGCGCAGCCCGCCGTTGTCACCATCATGCAGGCTGATCTGCGCCAGGTGAGCCCGGCAGATCTCTCCCACGATCGCAAGGCCCAACCCGCTGCCCTGGGCGCTACGGCGATAGAAACGCTCGAACACCCGCTCGCGCTCGGCCTCTGGAATGCCGGGGCCGTCGTCTTCCACCTCGAGCACCGCAGGCGCGAGCACGCGCAGGATGACGTTGCCACCCTTGGGGGTGTGGGCCAGGGCATTGTCGACCAAGTTGCTCAACAGCTCGTTGAGCAACGTTGGCTCGCCCTTGAGCCATACCGGTGCCTGCGCCTCAAGGGCCAGCGCAACCCCGCGGTTGTGCGCCAACGGCGCCATGGCCATGCCCAGCTCGCGCGCCAGCTGGCTGAGGTCCAAGCGCTGAGCGCCCCCCTCGGCGATTGCGCGCGCGCCGTTTTCCACACGTGCCAGTGAAAGCAACTGGTTGGCCAGGTGCGTCAATTTGTCGGTGCCCTGGGCCGCCGCTTCCAGCGTTTGATGCCACTGCTGCGGTTCACTGGCGCGCAAACCCAGCTCCACCCGCGCCTTGAGCGCCGCCAAGGGCGTACGCAGCTCGTGGGCAGCATCGGCGATGAACTGCGCCTGGCGCTCGAACTGTGCACGCAGACGTTCGGTGAAATGGTTGAGCGCCCCTACCAGTGGCCGCAGCTCAGGCTGCACCTGCACCACCGGCAACGGGCGCAGATCGTCCGGCTGGCGCTCTTCGACCGCTGTGCGCAGGCGCTCGAGCGGTCGCAGCGCCGCACTGACGGCGAACCACACCATCACCAAAGCGCCCAGGGCCAACATGCCCAGGCGCAGCAACGTATCGCCCATCAGGCCGCGGGCCATGCTCACCCGCGCCTCATCCGTTTCGGCCACGCGGATTTCCGCCATACCGTTCATGTTCGGCTCGCTCACCGCCTTGAGCAGGCTGACCACTCGCACGTTCTGTCCCAGATACGTCGCGTCATAGAATCGCGCCAGAGCGGGATAGTCATCGGTGCGCGGGGTGCCAGGCGGCGGAGGCGGCAGCTTTTCATACCCTGAAATCAGCCGCTGGTTGATGTCCAGGACCTGGTAGTAGATGCGTCCAGCGCTGTCGTAGGCAAAGGTATCGAGCGCCACGTAGGGAACATCTGCGCTCAGCGAGCCGTCGCGTTGCGACAGGCCCGCGGCGATGGTGCGGGCGGACGCCAGCAGGGTTCGGTCGTAGGCGGTGTCCGCTGCCTCGCGGCCGTTCCAGTAGGCACTGAGCCCACTGGCTAGCATCAAGACCACCAGCAGCAACGCCAGATTGCCCAGCAGGCGCCCACGCAGGCTGACATTCTCACGCATCGCGATGCTCGAGCAGGTACCCCAGGCCGCGGAAGGTGACGATGGCCACCGGATGACCATCGAGCTTCTTGCGCAGGCGATGGACGTAGATCTCGATGGCATCGGGGCTGGCGTCCTCGTCCAGGCCGAACACCTGGGCCGCCAGTTGCTCCTTGCTCATTACCCGGCCCGGCCGGGCAATCAAGGCTTCGAGCACCCCCTGCTCGCGGGAGGTCAAGGACAACGGCGCCTCACCTAACGTGAACCGCCGGGTATCGAGGTCATACACCAGCGGCCCGCAGCGCTGCTGGCGTTCGCCCCCCAGCACACTACGGCGCAGCAGCGCCTTGACCCGTGCCTCAAGCTCGGTCAACTCGAACGGCTTGGCCAGGTAATCGTCAGCCCCCAGGTTCAGGCCATGGACCCTATCCTTGACGTCGCTGCGGGCGGTGAGCATCAGCACCGGCACGGTCTTGCCACGCCCGCGCAAGCGTGCCAGCACCTCGAAGCCGTCCATACGCGGCAAGCCCACGTCGAGCACGGCCACGGCGTAGTCCTCACTGCCAAGCGCAAGGTCGGCAGCTACCCCGTCATGCAGCACATCCACCGTCAGGCCTAGACCTTTCAGGGCCTGGGCCACGCTGTCAGCCAATTGCAGATGGTCTTCTACCAGCAACACACGCATCGGATTGTCCCTGTTCGGTGGGGCGATGGCGCGGAGTGTACCCCGCCGCGGCGAGCTGTGAAGCCGGCTCGACAAACCTTTCACGCTGAAAGGTTAGCGAAAGGTTCGTTACCTAGCATCGCACCACGGTCGCCCCGAGCGCCGAATAAAGCACCAGCAAGGTGCAATCGAATAAGAACAAGAAACGGAGCCACAACGATGCTGTCATTGCAGCCGCAGGCATTCGTACCTGCTCGTTCCTTTGCCGCACGCCCCAGCGCCATTGCCAGCGCCTTCGCGCTCGCCGGCGTCGCCCCGCTGAGCCAGGCCGCCTTCTTCGAAGACAGCACGGCCACCTTCGAAACCCGCAACATGTACTTCAATCGCGACTTTCGCGATGGCACCAGTGCGCAACAATCCAAGCGCGACGAATGGGCCCAGGGGTTCATGCTCAACCTCGAATCCGGTTACACCGAAGGCACCGTCGGCTTCGGGGTAGATGCGCTCGGCATGATGGGCATCAAGCTCGATTCAAGCCCCGACCGTACCGGCAGCGGCCTGCTGCCGACCCATGACAACGGCAAAGCTGCCGACGAGTACTCAAAGCTCGGCCTGACCGCCAAGGCCAAGATCTCCAAAACCGAACTCAAGATCGGCACGCTGATCCCTTCCCTGCCCACCCTGCGCCCCAACGATGGCCGCATTCTGCCGCAGACGTTCGAAGGCGGGCTGCTCACCTCCAAGGAAATCAAGGGCCTGACCTTCACCGGCGGGCGCCTGGACAAGGCCAAGGACCGTGACGACACCAACTGGGAAGACCTGGCACTGAACAACAAGAACGGCCGCTTCGGTGGCTCGTTCAGCGCAGACAACCTGTCCCTGGCCGGGCTGGACTACCAGTTCAACGACCGGCTGACCGGCAGCTACCACTTCGCCCAACTGGACGACATCTACCGCCAGCACTTCATCGGCCTGCTCGCCACCCAGGCCGTGGGCCCAGGTGCACTGGCCTTCGACTTGCGCCTGGCGCTGAGCGATGACGCAGGCGCCGCCAGGGCCGGCAGCATCGACAACACCACCTTCAACGGCATGGTCAGTTATGCCTTGGGCGGGCACAAGTTCAGCGCCGGCTGGCAGCAGCTGACCGGCGACAGCGCGTTCCCCTATGTCGATGGCGCCGACCCATACCTGGTCAACTTCGTCCAGATCAACGACTTCGCCAATGCCGACGAGCGTTCCTGGCAGGCCCGCTACGACTACAACTTTGCCGCACTCGGCGTGCCCGGCCTGACGTTCCTGACCCGCTACATCAGCGGCGACAACGTCAGCCGTGCCAGCGGTGGCGAGGGCAAGGAATGGGAACGCGATACCGAGCTGAAATACGTGGTGCAGAACGGCCCGCTCAAGAACGTGGCGGTGCGCCTGCGAAACGCGACCTTCCGCTCCAATTTCGCCCGTGACGCCGACGAAGTGCGGCTGCTGGTGAGCTACAGCGTCGCCCTGTGGTAACCCGATAACAACAACGCCTACGGAGATAGACCATGACCTTTTCCCTGCGCCATATCGTACTGGCAACCGGCTGCCTGCTGCTGGCAGGCAATGCCCTGGCCGCCGAACCCAAACGCCCTGAGTGCATCGCCCCGGCTTCGCCTGGCGGCGGCTTCGACCTGACCTGCAAGCTGGTGCAAAGCGCCCTGGTGCAGGAGAAGATCCTGAGCAAGCCCATGCGCGTGACCTACATGCCGGGCGGTGTCGGCGCCGTGGCCTACAACGCCGTGGTGGCACAGCGCCCTGCCGATGCCGGGACCCTGGTGGCCTGGTCGAGCGGTTCGCTGCTGAACCTGGCCCAGGGCAAGTTCGGTCGCTTCGATGAAAATGCAGTGAAATGGCTGGCTGCCGTCGGCACCAGCTATGGCGCAATCGCGGTCAAGAGCGACTCGCCCTACAAAACCCTCGACGACCTGGTCGCTGCCCTGAAGAAAGACCCGAGCAAGGTGGTGATCGGTTCCGGCGGCACCGTAGGTAGCCAAGACTGGATGCAAACCGCCCTGATCGCCAAGGCTGCCGGCATCAACCCACGCGACCTGCGCTACGTGGCACTCGAAGGCGGCGGCGAAATTGCCACGGCACTGCTCGGCGGCCATATCCAGGTAGGCTCCACCGACATTTCCGACTCCATGCCGCACATCGAGAGCGGCAACATGCGCCTGCTGGCCGTGTTTTCGGAAAAGCGCCTGGACGACCCGGCCATGAAGGACATCCCCACCGCCAAGGAGCAGGGCTACGACATCGTCTGGCCTGTGGTGCGTGGCTTCTACCTCGGCCCGAAAGTGAGCGACGAAGACTACGCCTGGTGGAAAGCATCGTTCGACAAGATGCTGGCCTCCGAAGACTTCGCCAAGTTGCGTGACCAGCGCGAACTGTTCCCCTTCGCCATGACGGGTGAAGAGCTCGATGGCTACGTCAAGAAGCAAGTCGCTGACTACAAGATGCTGGCCAAGGAATTCGGCCTGGTCCAGTAATCCAGACCGCTGGGCTTTCCTGGCGGGAGCAGGCAGACGCTGCCGTGCCTAGCCTGGGCCTTGGCCCAGGTTCACGGGTGTGCCGCTCCCATCGCTACTTACCGAGGATTCCTCCATGATCCTGCAACGCATCTTCGCCCTGATCCTGCTGGCCGTCTGCGCCGCCCTGGCCGTGATGGCCTGGCCTTATCAGGCGGCGTTTTCCTATGAGCCGGTAGGCCCGCGTGCCTACCCGCTGCTGATGCTCGGCCTGATGAGCCTGGGCTTGCTGTACATGGCGATCCGCCCCACGCCGATCGTGCACAAGGACGACGAGCCGGCGCTGGACAAGGCGACCTTGACCAAGATCGCCGCCTGCATCGGCCTGCTGCTGATCTTCGCGGCCACCTTCGAATCCCTTGGCTTCATCCTCAGCGCCATCCTGGCCGGTGTGCCCATGGCGCGCCTGTATGGCGGTCGCTGGCTGCACAGCGCCATCGTCGTGGTCGGCATGAGCCTCTTCCTCTACTGGCTGTTCGACCGCGTCATGGACGTGCCCCTGCCCCTTGGCCTGCTGAGCGTACTGGAGAACTGACACATGGATACCTTGAGCTACCTGGGCCAGGGCTTCGGCGTCGCCCTGTCCCCTTACAACCTGGTCACGGCCCTGTCCGGCACGCTGATCGGTACCGTCGTCGGCCTGCTGCCGGGCCTGGGCCCGATCAATGGCGTGGCCCTGCTGATCCCCATCGCCTTCGCCCTGGGCTTGCCTCCGGAGTCGGCACTGATCCTGCTGGCTGCGGTGTACCTGGGCTGCGAGTACGGTGGGCGGATCAGCTCGATCCTGCTGAACATTCCGGGCGAAGCATCGACCGTGATGACCACCCTGGACGGCTACCCGATGGCCCGCCAGGGCCTGGCGGGCGTGGCCCTGTCCCTGTCGGCCTGGAGCTCGTTCATCGGCGCCTTCATCGCCACCTGCGGCATGGTGCTGTTCGCCCCGCTGCTGGCCAAGTGGGCAATCGCCTTCGGCCCGGCCGAGTACTTCGTGCTGATGGTGTTCGCCATCGTCGCCCTGGGCGGCATGGCCGGCGACAAGCCGCTCAAGACTTTCATCGCCGCCTTGATCGGCCTGTTCCTGTCGGCGGTGGGCATCGACGCCAACAGTGGCGTGTACCGCTTCACCGGTGACAGCGTGCACCTGGCCGACGGCATTCAGTTCGTCGTGCTGGTGCTGGGCCTGTTCTCGATCAGCGAAATTCTGTTGCTGCTGGAAAAGACCCACCACGGCCACCAGGCGGTCAAGGCCACCGGGCGCATGCTGTTCAACTTCAAGGAAGCGGCGTCGGTGTTCGCGGTGAACATTCGCTGCGGCCTGCTGGGCTTTGTGATGGGCGTGTTGCCAGGCGCAGGTGCCACACTGGCCAGTGCAGTGGCGTACATGACCGAAAAACGCATGGCCGGTGCCAGCGGCAAGTTCGGCAAGGGTGACGCCCGTGGCCTGGCGGCACCGGAAACCGCCATCGGCGCTTCCTGCTGTGGCGCCCTGGTGCCCATGCTGACCCTGGGCGTGCCCGGTTCAGGTACCACGGCGGTGATGATCGGCGCGCTGACGCTCTACAACATCACGCCCGGCCCGCTGCTGTTCGAACAGCAACCTGACATCGTCTGGGGCCTGATCGCGTCGCTGTTCATCGCCAACATCATGCTGGTGATCCTGAACATCCCGATGATCCGCATCTTCACCCGTATCCTGGCCGTACCGAACTGGGCCCTGGTACCGGTGATCGCCATCATCACCGGGATCGGCGTCTATGCCGTGCATGCCACCACCTTCGACCTGTTCCTGATGGTCGGCATCGGCATCATGGGCTACATCCTGCGCAAGCTGGACTTCCCGCTTTCGCCGATTCTGCTGGGCTTCATCCTGGGTGGCCTGATGGAGCAGAACCTGCGCCGGGCATTGTCAATTTCCAACGGCGAGTTGGGCATTCTCTGGTCGAGCCCGATCAGCATGGGTGTCTGGGCACTGGTAGCGCTCATGCTCGCACTGCCTATGGTGCGCATCTGGCGCAAGCGTAGCCTGCAGCGCCGGGCCATGGTCGATGCCTGATCGTAGGTTGCCGCTGTACTGGGCAACTGGGCTGGTCGGCCTTGCTGGCGGTTTCGCCGCCAGCAAGGTCGGCTGGCCTTTGCCGTGGATGGTCGGCTCGTTGCTGGCGATCATCGCGGTACGTTGCCTGAGCCCTTGGCAGCTGCCAGAAATACCCAATGGCCGGCGCTGCGGGCAATGCATCATTGGCCTTGGCATCGGCCTGCACTTCACGCCCCAGGTCATCGAGCAAGTGGGCAGTCACTTCGCCTTGATCTTCTTCGGCGCTTTGTTCACTACCGTTTCGAGCGTGCTTGGGGTGTGGTTGCTGCGCCGCTCGGGTGAGGACCGCGCCACTGCGTTCTTTGCCAGCATGCCAGGCGGCTCCGGTGAAATGGTCAACCTGGGTGCGCGCAATGGCGCGGTATTGAGCCAAGTGGCCGCAGCCCAAAGCCTGCGCGTGCTGGCGGTGGTGCTGTGCGTGCCGGCGCTGTTCAAGCTGCTGTTGGGCGATGGCGTAGCGCTCAACCACACCGGCAGCGTCAGCTGGGCCTGGCTGGCCCTCATCGCACCGCTGGGCGTGGCCGCTGGCTGGCTCTGGCAGCGGCTGCAACAGCCCAACCCATGGCTGTTCGGGCCGCTGGTGGTGGCAGCCACCTTCAGCCTTGCCGCCAACTTGCAGATCGCCCTGCCCAATGGCGCCAGTCAGATCGGCCAATGGCTGATCGGCAGTGGCCTGGCCTGCCACTTCAACCGTGCATTCTTCCGCCGTGCGCCGGCATTTCTGGGGCGCACGCTGGTGGCCACAGCCTTGAGCATGGCCCTGGCTGGCGCTGCCGCCTGGGGCTTGAGCCTGCTGACAGCTTTGGACCTGCGCTCACTGACGCTGGGCATGATGCCCGGCGGCATCGCTGAAATGAGCCTGACGGCCGAAACGCTGCAACTGTCGGTGCCGCTGGTGACGGCTTTGCAAGTGATGCGCCTGCTCTTCGTGCTGTTCCTGGCCGAGCCCTTGTTCCGTTACTGGATGAGCAAGCGGCCCGCATGACCTGTCGGGGCCTGACGGCCCCGTCTGGCTCACAGCGGTGGCAACGCCCAGTTAATGGGCGCCAGCCCGCGCTGTTCGAGAAAAACGTTGGCACGGCTGAAATGCCCACAGCCAAGAAAACCGCGGTACGCCGACAGCGGCGAGGGGTGCACCGACTTGAGCACCAGGTGCTTGGTGCCGTCGATCAGCTTCTGTTTGCTCTGCGCATGAGCCCCCCACAGCAGAAACACCACGTGCTCACACTGCTCGCTGACCACCTCGATGATACGGTCGGTGAAGAACTCCCAGCCTTTCTTGGCGTGGGAGGCCGCGTTGCCCCGCTCCACGGTCATGGTGGTGTTGAGCAGCAACACGCCCTGCTCGGCCCAGCTTTGCAGGTAGCCATGGCTGGGGATGGGAATGTTCAGGTCGCGGTGCAGCTCCTTGTAGATGTTCACCAACGACGGCGGCGTGGGCACGCCAGGCTGCACCGAGAAGCACAGACCATGGGCCTGTCCTGGGCCGTGGTAGGGGTCCTGGCCGAGAATCACCACCTTGACCTGATCCAGAGGGGTGGAGTTGAGTGCATTGAAGATCAGCGGGCCAGGCGGGTAGATCTGTTTGCCGGCGGCATATTCACCGCGCAGGAACTCGCGCAACTGCTGCATGTAGGGCTGCTCGAACTCGGCACGCAAGGCGGCTTTCCAACTGGGCTCGAGTTTGATGCGATCGTCGTCAGTCATGGGGGCTTCCGTAAACAATGGGGCGACACTAGGGGTGACACCGACGCTTGTCAAACGATCCGACCAGTGCCCGGCGGGATCGACCAGGCAGGCCATACTTGAGCGGTGACCTGAATGAGGTAAGCCATGAGCATTCATTGCCAAGTACTGACAGGCGCCGATGGCGCTCGCCTGGGCATCGCTACCCTTGATGCGCCAAGGGCGCTCAATGCCCTCGACCTGCCAATGATAGAGACGCTGGCCGAGCAGTTGCACAGCTGGGCGCACGACCCGGGCATCGCCTGTGTGCTGCTGCGTGGCAATGGCACCAAGGCATTCTGCGCCGGGGGCGACGTGCGGGCGCTGGCCGAGGCGTGCCGCGAGGAGCCTGGCAGCGTGCCACCGCTGGCTGCATCGTTCTTCGCCGCCGAATATCGCCTGGACCATGCCCTGCACACCTACCCCAAGCCACTGCTGTGCTGGGGCCATGGCCACGTGCTGGGCGGCGGCATGGGTTTGCTCCAAGGCGCCAATGTACGCATTGTGACCCCTAGCAGCGCACTGGCCATGCCTGAGATCAGCATTGGTCTGTACCCTGACGTGGGGGCCAGCTGGTTCCTGGCCCGCTTGCCGGGCAAGCTGGGGTTGTTCCTGGGGCTCACCGGTGCGCCTATCAATGCGCGCGATGCGCTGGACTTGGGGTTGGCTGACCGTTTCATGGGCGAAGACCGGCAAACGGCGTTGATCGACGAACTGCTGCAGATGAACTGGCAGGAGCAGACCGCGTTGCAACTCAACAGCCTGCTCAGGGCTGAGGAGCATTGCGCCCACCAGGCACTGCCGGCGGCCCAGTGGTTGCCGCGCCGCGCGTTCATCGACGCGCTGCTCGATGTCACCTGCGCGGGCGCCGCCTGGCGGGCAGTGGCGAGCCTGCGCCAGCACGACGACCCGCTGCTGTCGGCAGCCGCCGAGCGCATGCTGGGCGGCTGTCCGCTGACGGCTCATCTGGTGTGGGAGCAAATTCAGCGGGCCCGACACCTGTCACTGGCGCAGGCGTTGCAGATGGAATACGCCATGAGCCTGAACTGCTGTCGTCATCCGGAGTTCAGCGAAGGGGTGCGTGCCCGCCTGCTGGACAAGGATCACCAACCGCGCTGGCACTGGCCGGATGTGGACCACGTGCCCGCAGCCGTGGTGCAGGCACACTTCCAAGCGCCGTGGGAAGGCCATCATCCGCTGGCGGACCTGCACTAGCGGCGCGTCGGGCGCAGGGCGCTCCTCACCTGATCAGTGGCCTCGCCCGCGCCTGTCACCCCAGCCGCCTTGATGCCGACCTCCATCCTGGTAACGCGGGCCGTCGTTACGGTAGTCGTGTCGATCGCGGTCGCGCCTGTAGTCCCAGCGCTGGCGATGACCGTAATCGTAGCGCGGGTTGCCATGCCAGCGGCGCACGTCGGGCGGCGGCAACGGTCGGTAGCCGGGCGGCGCATGGTAACGAGGCACCGGTTGATAGTAGTAGCGCGGTTGTGGTGGCACCGGATAACGATTGTACCGGTAGTAGCCGGGTGCATAGCCGGGCGAGACGTATCGGTCGGTGACGTAATAGTCGGAGCGGTAGTAGGTCGACCGACCACCGTACGGCGCACAGGCGCCAAGCGTCAGCCCAAGCAGGGCCACAAGCAGAATTCGATAGGACATAGGCGGCCTCCCGGACCGCTGAGGTGCCCGTGCAGCGAACGCTGCCGAGCGTCGATGCACGACACGTTGATCGACATGGAATAAGACAAGCGCCAAGCCGTGCAGTGCCATACTGGTAATAATTTGATACAGCTGCGGCTTCTGGACAAAATCTTGCAGTTATTTAAAGCCCGGAACACTAGAATGTGCGGCCCGGCACACATCATGGGAAGATCATGCCTTCACGCTCCGCTCCGTCATCGCAGCGTTCGTTAATCGCCGCCCTGCTGATGCTGCTGGCCTGCGGTTTCCTCGCCACGTCGCTGCTGAGTTATTTCTCCTCGCGCAGCGCCATACGTGACGGCATCATCAATACCGAATTGCCGCTGACCTCCGACACGGTCTATTCGGAAATCCAGAAAGACCTGATCCGCCCTGTTCTGATCGCCTCGATGATGGCCCAGGACACCTTCCTGCGGGACTGGGTGCTGGCCGGTGAGCAGGATGCCCAGCGCATGACCCGCTACCTGGGCGAGGTAACGGGCAAGCAGGACATCTTCACGTCCTTTTTCGTCTCCGAACACACGCTGACCTACTACCAGGCCAAGGGTGTACTCAAGCAGGTCCAGCCACAGGCCTGGCGCGATGCCTGGTACTTCCGCCTGCGCGACCAGGCGGCACCTTACGAGATCAATGTCGACCTGGACATGGCCAACCAGGACAACCTGACCGTGTTCATCAACTACAAGGTGCACGACTACCAGGATCGCTTCATCGGCGCGGCAGGGGTGGGACTGAGCGTTTCCACCGTGGTCAAGATGATCGACCAGTACCAACACCGCTATCAGCGATCCGTGGTCTTCGTCGACGCCCAGGGCAAGGTGTTGATGACAGGCTCAGGCGGTGGCCCGCAGGGCCTGCGCGTCGGCCAATCGCTGGTCGACAGCCCGGACCTGGGCGGCGTGCTGGCACGCCAGCCGGTGCCTGGCGAAGGCAGTCATGAATACCGCGACCTTGAAGGCCACAGCCATTTTCTGAACGTACGCCACTTGCCGGAACTGGATTGGTACCTGCTGGTGGACAAACGCGAGACCGGGGCGCTGGACCGGATCCGTCATTCGCTGTACCTGAACCTGGCGATCTGCGCCATGATCACCCTTGTGGTGGTAGCCCTGGTGCATGCGATGGTGCGCCGCCACCAGGCCAGCACCGAAGCCCTGGCCACGCTCGACAGCCTGACCGGGCTGCCCAATCGGCGCAGCTTCGACCTGCTGGCCGCCCAGGCGCTGCGCGAGGCCCAGCGTGACAACAGTCCGCTGGTGGCGTTGCTGATCGACCTGGACCACTTCAAAGCCCTCAACGACACCTATGGTCACCTGGCAGGCGACGAAGTGCTGCGCCAATTTGCCAATGTCCTGCAAGGCAGCATTCGCCAGTCCGATATACTCTGCCGCTGGGGAGGCGAGGAGTTCATCGTGCTGCTGCGTGAGGCCGATGCCCGCCAGGCAAACGAGGCTGCCGAAAAGATCCGGCGGCGCGCCGAGCAACTGACCTTCAGTTACGAGGACCAGCCGCTGCGCCTGACCACCAGCATCGGGGTGAGTCACCTGCAGCCAGGCGATACCTTGCACACCCTACTGACCCGCGCCGACGGCGCCCTCTATCGTGCCAAACAGGCTGGCCGCAACCGTGTCTGCAGTGAAACCTGAAATGAACGACGATCAACGTTGCCCCGCCTGCGGTGCCCTCAACCGGTGCACCCTGGCCGATCCTGCGCAGGCCACCCAGGCTTGCTGGTGCTACAACGTGCGCATCGACCCGGCGGTATTGCAGGCCTTGCCTGCCGAACTGCGCGACCGTGCCTGCCTGTGCCCAAGCTGCGCAGGCGTCGAGGCCCAATTGGCATCGCCTGCAGGTGACGACCATGCGCCTTGATCGTTTTCTTGCCAACCTGCCGACCTGCAACCGCCAGCAAGCGCGCCTGATGCTGGCTCAGCGTCGCGTGCGGCTCGATGGCCAAGTGGCCAGCGACCCGCTAACGGAAGTACGGGCGTTCAGCCGGGTCGAGCTGGACGATGAGGTGCTGCAGGCGGGCCACCCGCCACGCTACCTGATGCTGCACAAGCCGCCCGGTTGCGTCAGCGCCACCCATGACCCCCAGCATCCAACCGTCATGGACCTGCTGCCCGACGCGCTCGCGCAGGGCCTGCATATCGCCGGGCGCCTGGACTTCAATACCACCGGGCTGATGATCCTGACCAACGACGGGCAGTGGTCCCGGCGCCTGACCCAACCGGCCACCAAGCTGCCCAAGCATTACCTGGTCGAAACCCAGGACGAAATCGGCGAGCACTATGTGGCCCGGTTTCAGGAGGGGTTTCACTTTGCTTTCGAAAACCTGACGACCCAACCGGCCGACCTGCAGATCCTCGGGCCGCGCCTGGCCCGGCTCGCCATCGTCGAAGGGCGCTACCACCAGGTCAAACGCATGTTCGGGTTCTATGACAACAAGGTGGTCAAGCTGCACCGGGAGCGCATGGGCGCCATCGCGCTGGACATGGACCTGCCGCCGGGGGCATACCGTGAACTCACCTGCGAGGAAATCGCTGCCGTGTAGGCGTAATGCTACTTAGGACCGCTCCGCGGCCCATCGCGGCACGAGGCCGCTCCTACAAAGTCCGATTAGCCTGCCGAGCCAGGCTTCACTTGAGTGTAGATACCGTCTTGACCCTCACCTCGCAAGCGCGATTTGAGGGTCGAACGGCTTTCCAGATTTCACCACGCCGTA
>NZ_VEJQ01000041.1:0-17501 GCF_007680745.1 Pseudomonas sp. DE0010 | reverse complement strand
GCAGGGGTTTCTTTTTGGTTGGCATACATGCACCTCTTACTCATGTTATGCCCGAACACAAAATTTCTGACACCCCCATTCTATCAGGTCTGCTAATCAAGAAGTCCCTGTTGGCTGCACCTCTCGGCCGGGAAACCTCTCGGTCTGTTACGCCAAACGCCCTCTAGCCAAGCCACGATGACCTTGACTGAACGCCTTTACCCACAGGCGGCTCTGACTTTAAACACCCCGCAAGCTCTACAAGGTCAAGCCATGACGATCACCCTCAACAGCTACACCACCGTCAAAAGGCGCGAGCGCGTCCCACACGCCATCTTCGCCCACTATTGGCGCGACGTGCATGGGCCGCTGTGCTCCCGGTTACCAGGGCTGGGCTTGTACATCCAGCACCACTTTTCGCGCCACCAGGACGCGCACCTTTGGCCACTGGCCGAGGGCGTGGGAGAGATCGCAGACTACGAACTCGATGGCGGTGTGGAGATCGGCTTCAAGTCCGCCGACCAGCAGGCGCGCTTCAAGCAAGCCAGCCCTATCCTGTTTTCTGACGAACAGAACATGTTCGACGAAACGCTGGCGTACGATCTCCCGCACGGGTCAACGATGGTGGTGAATCGGCTGGCGGACGAGCGCCTCAATGGGCTCGATCATGCCGACCGGATTCATGTGCACATGAGCCCAAGACAAAGCCTTGAAGATCTGCAAACGTATGTGCGCGACAAACTCGCGCCGACCCTGGCGCAGGATGCCTCGGTATTGAAAGTGCAAGTGCACCTGTGCGCCCCCTTCCAGAACGATGGAAATCACCCACCGGCGCCAGACGTGGCGCACACGGCCACGCCGGCGCGTGCCGAACTGGTAATCATGGAAGTCGCCTTTGGAAACCCTGTGGCCCGGCGCCGGTTTTTCGAGGGGCAGGCGTTCAAGGGGACGCTGGCGGATCAGGCCCGGCACATCGGAAGTTTGAAGGCGTTCGCGGTCAGTGGCGTGTACAGCTACGTGGTCGATGGTGAAATAACCACGGCCGGGCTGCGGGGCAGCCGGGCGGCGGAGTTGATCGAGTACCTCGGCGCGATCAATCAACTGGAAAGTGAAGTAGAGGCAGTGTTCAAGAACGTTGAAGCAGCAGGTTAAGCTGCCCCGACATCCAATACGTGCGGGGCATGCCTGCGGAAAAGCGCGGCTCGGTCCAATCGCTGAGAACGAAAGCAGGTCGTCGCTGTAATTCTCGAATGCAGCACGGTTGGCGCCCGAGGGGCGCCCCATGCTTAATGCAACACCTGACTCAAGAACAACCGCCCTCGCTCACTCTGAGGGCGTTCGAAGAACACCGCCGGCGCGGCCTGCTCGACCACCTCGCCCTGGTCCATGAACACCACCCGGTGCGCCACGGTCCGGGCGAAGCCCATTTCATGGGTCACGCACACCATGGTCATGCCGTCCTCGGCCAGGCTGACCATGGTGTCGAGCACCTCCTTGACCATTTCCGGGTCCAGTGCCGAGGTGGGTTCGTCAAACAGCATGATCTTGGGTTTCATGCACAGCGCCCGGGCAATCGCCACGCGCTGCTGCTGGCCGCCGGACAATTGGCCGGGGTACTTGTGTGCCTGTTCAGGAATGCGCACCCGCTCCAGGTAATGCATCGCCAAGGCTTGCGCCTCGTGGCGCGGCATCTTGCGCGCCCACATGGGCGCCAGGGTGCAGTTCTGCAGGATGGTCAGGTGGGGAAACAGGTTGAAGTGCTGGAACACCATGCCGATTTCGCGGCGGATGGTCTCGACTTGCCTCGCGTCGTGGGTCAGCTCGACGCCCTCGACCACGATGCGGCCCTGCTGGTGTTCTTCAAGGCGGTTCAGGCAGCGAATGGTGGTCGACTTGCCTGAGCCGGACGGGCCGCACAGCACGATGCGCTCACCTGGCTGCACGCTGAGGTTGATGTTCTTTAGCACCTGAAAGTCGCCGTACCACTTGTTGACGTTCTCCATCTGGATCATGGGTTGGATGCCCGGTGTATCCAGGGATTGGGTCGCTTCGTTCATCTGAAATACTCCTGGCTGGCGCGCAGACACGCTTGGCCGGTGCAAGCGGGCGCTGGCTGCGCAAAGAAGGGTTGAACACGCTGTTCGTTCAGTGCAGGACGCTTTGCAGAAACTGCCGGGTCCGAGCCTCTTTCGGCGCGCTGAAGAGCTGGGATGGCGGCCCGGTCTCGATGACCTTGCCGGCGTCGAAGAACACCACGCGGTCGGCCACTTCGCGGGCGAAGCCCATTTCGTGGGTGACGACGATCATGGTCATGCCCTCGGCCGCCAGGCCCTTCATGACATTGAGCACGTCGCCGACGGTTTCCGGGTCCAGCGCAGAGGTGGGCTCGTCGAACAGCATCAGCTTGGGTTTCATCGCCAAGGCGCGAACGATCGCCACGCGCTGCTGCTGGCCCCCTGACAGCTCGGCCGGGTAATGCCCGGCCTTGTGCCGCAGGCCGACGCGCTCGAGCAAGGCCAGGGCGTGGGTCTGGGCTTGCGCCTTGGTTGCGCGCCTGAGCTTGACCGGGGCAAGCATCATGTTGGCCAGCACCGTCATGTGCGGGAACAGCGTGTAGTCCTGGAACACCATGCCCACGTCCTCGCGCAGCCGGGCCAAGGCCTTGCGGTCTGCCGCACGCGTCTGATCGCCATCGCCCACCACCACGGTACCCTTGGAGGGCGGTTCCAGGCTGTTCAGGCAGCGGATGAAGGTGGACTTGCCCGAGCCGCTGGGGCCGATGATGACCACCACCTCGCCTTGCTGCACGTCCATGTCGACGCCCTTGACCACTTCATGGGTGCCGAAACTTTTATGCAGGTCGCGAACCGTCAGGATTGTGCTCATAGGCCCGCCTGTGCCCGGGTCAGGGCTTGCAGGTTGAGGTCGGCCGCGCTCATGCGCTCGCGGCGCTGCTGGTTGGCCGTACGCTCTGCGTCCAGGCGCTTGCCGGCGCGCGCCAGGCTTGGCATCAAGGACCCAAGCGAGGGGCCGCCGGCAGAGCTGCGGCCCTGCACGTTGCTGGCCGGGTCCAGGCAATCACGCACCTTCTGCTCGGGTAGGTGCAGGGCATGGCCCAGTTGCTCCAGGGCGCAGGCGTCGATCATCCGGGTGGTGATCTGATTGGCCGGCAGGCCCTGGTCCATGGCCATGCGCACCACGCCCCCGACCACATGGTGGGCTTCGCGGAACGACAGGTCGACCTCGCGCACCATCAGGTCGGCCAAGCCGGTGGCGGTGGAAAAATCCTCGCCGGCGCGGCGTGCCGCCAAGTCACTGTTGGGAGTGGCGGTGCGCAGCACCAGGTCCAGCAGTTTCAGGCAGCGCAGGCTTTCTTCGGCAGCCTCCCAGAAGCCCCGTGTCCCTTCGCGATTGCCGTCGCCGGTATGGGAAAAATGGGTGCCCTTGATGGTCACGCTCGCACCCATCAGCAGGCCGACGATATGGCCACTGCGGCCCTTGAGGTACTCCAGCACGGTGGGGTTCTTCTTCTGCGGCATGATGCTGGAAGTGGCAGCGACGCTGTCGGGGAAGTCGATGAGGTTGAACTCATGGGTACTCCACACGAAGTAGTCCTGCGCCACGCGGCTCCAGAACACCGCCAGGTTGCTCAGGTGTGACAGGCTTTCGAGCAGAAAATCCCGCGAGCCTATGGCATCCAGGGCATTGTCCAGGTAGCCGTCGAAGCCCAGCAGCTCGGCGGTGCGGGCGCGGTCGATGTCGAACGGCGTGCCGGCGAAGGCGGCTGCTCCAAGCGGGCACTGGTTCATCGACTCCAGGGTCTGGGTCAGGCGCTTGCTGTCGCGTTCCAGGGCCTGTTCCACCGCACTCAGGTAATAGCCGTAGGTGATCGGCTGCGCCGGCTGAAGGTGCGTGTAGCCAGGCATCACCACTTCGGCGTACCGCTCGGCGCAGCCCAAGGCCGTGGCGCGTACCGTTGCCAACTCGTCGATCAGGGCCATCAGCAGGTCGCGGCAGCGCAGGCGGTCGAGGGTGGCCAGGATGTCGTTGCGGCTGCGACCGGTGTGCAGGCGCCCGCCAATGTCAGCGCCAATCTGCTCGATCAGGTGCGCCTCGTAGTTGAAGTAGGCGTCCTCGCGCGAAGGGTCCAGCTCGACCGCATCCGGGCCTGCCTGCTCCATGTCCAGCACACCCTTGGCCAGCACGCTGGCATGTTCGCCGCGGATCAGGCCTTGTTCGGCCAGCATCAGAATGTGCGCCTTGTTGACGTTACCCAGGTTCGCGAAGCCGCTGGCAAAGCCTTCCAGGCGCGGGCGGTAGATGTACTCGTTCACTTGCGGCGCGGTGCTTTCCTTCAGGCGCCGACTGACTTTGGATGCTTGCATGCTGGAACCTCTTCAGTGGAAGTACGTGCCGCCGGACGACCCAGACGACGTTCGAGATAACGGCTGAGCCAGGTCAGCGCCGAACAGATGACGAAGTACACCAACAGCACCACGCCGTAGACCGCGAAGGCGGGGCTCACGCCGGTCATGACGGTTTCCCGCTCGATGATGATCTGACCGACCTTGAGAAACTCCCCCACACCCACAAGGGCGCCCAGGGACGTGGCTTGCACCAGGATCGTCAGCAACCCGGTGTAGGCCGGCAGGATGGCTTTCATCGACTGCGGCACAACCACGTGCAGGTAGATCTGCCAGGGGCGCAGGCCCAGGGCCCAGGCACTTTTCCACTGATGCCTGGACACCGACTCCAGCCCGCCACGCACGATCTCGATGCCGTTGGCGCTTCCCCACAAGGTCAGGCCCACGGTAACGGCGGCGAAAGGGCTCAGGTCCACACCGAACATCGGCGCACCGAAGAAGATGAAGAACACGTTGACGATCAGCGGAATGGAGCGAAACAGCTCCACGTAGCCATGGATCGTCCACCCCAACAGGCGGTTCTTGACCGTGGCCAGCACGCCGAGCACGGCCGAGATCAGCGTGGTGAACAGCAGCACCACCAATGCCAGGTACAGGGTCATCAACAACCCTTTGCACACGAAGCTCCAGTTTTCGAGTAGGAAATTCATGGTCGCCTCACTGCCGGAAAGGGCGTTGCAGGTGGGCGGACAGCCGCGCAGTCATCAACGCGAGCACCCCCACCAGCACCAGGTACATGACGCAGATGGCCGTGAACATCTCGATGGCGCGAAAGTCCGTGGCGATGCGGTCCACTGCGACGAAGGTCAATTCCGCAAGGCCGATGGCCTGTAGGTAGGAAGAGTTCTTCAGCAGTGAGATCGCGGTGTTGAGCATCGCCGGCAGGCTGGTGCGAAACGCGATGGGCATGGCGATCAGGGCAAAGTACTGCACGGGCTTGAGGCTCAGTGCCAGGCTCGCCTCGCGCATGCCACGCTCCACCGTGGCCAGCCCGCCGCGGATGTTCTCGATCTGGTACGCACCGGCCCACAGCGACAGGCACACCACACCCGACCAGAACAGCGACAACCCAAGGCCAATGGCCGGCAGGCCATAGAAGATGAAGAACAACTGCACCAGGATCGGCGTATTGCGGATCAGCTCCACGTACAGCGCCACTGCCTGGGACAGCACCGGGATCTTCATGACGCGCACCGCCCCGCCCAGCACCCCGATCAAGAGCGAGCAGAGGATGGCCAGGGCTGTGATGCGCAGTGTCATCAGCACACCGTCGAGCAGGGCAGGCCATTGCTCGACCAGATAATGGACGTCGAACTCCATGATGGCGGCCGATCAAAGCGCTTCGGCAGGCTTGGCCTGCTCGAAGACGCTGATGTAGTAGCTTTGGATATTTTCGGGTACGAACTGCTGCACCCAGCCTCGGAACAGGTGTTCTTCGCGCATGCGCAATACCGCCGCGCTCAGGAAGTCGCGCCACTGCGCTTCGTTCTTGCGCACGCCGATGGCGGCATCGGAGATCTGGAACGGTTGGCCTATCAGGCGGGCATCCTGGTCGTTGTCGGCGACCACCACGAGGGTGGCGGCATCGTGGGTGTAGGCGTCGGCGCGGCCCTGGCGAAAGGCTTGCAAGGCATCGGCGGCGCTGTTCATGCGCAGGGTCTTGACGTCGGGCATGTGGTCTTCGAACCATTTGGCCTGCACCGACCCTTTGAGCGTGGCGAGGGTGTTGCCCTTGAGGTCGGCGATCGCGCGGGCCGGGCTGTCCTTCTTCACCACCACGTCACTGGCGCCCCACCGGTAGGGCGTAGTGAAGTCGATCACCCGTTGGCGTTCCGGGGTGACGCCCAGGGTGGCGATCAGCAAGTCCACCTTGCGCCCCAGCAGCTGCGGCACACGGTTTTCGGCGGTCACGCAGGTGAAGCTGACCTTGTCCTTCGAGCCCAGGGCCCATAGCGAAATCTGCTTGGCCATCTCGACCTCGACGCCGGCGAACTCACCTTTGTTGTCCTGGTAGCCATACGGTGGCTGGTCGCACCGCACGCCAGCGCGCAGGTGGTCCGCCTCCTTGATGGCTGCGGGGACGGCGGGCAGGTCGGCGGCCTGAACGGTGGATACCGCCGCCAACGACACGCACGTCAGGGCCAGTGCAGCGCTTAGTCTTTTATACGAGAACGACATGATGCCTCCTGATTACCGGGCTGCACCGCGCCACTGTGCTGGGGCGATGCGTGAGTACAAGGGCAGAGCTGAAGTGACGCTGGAGCACCGGTGTTATGTGTGTTGTTGCCGGTATGTGCTCGGGGGTATCGCGCTGCATCGGGGCAGACGTCGATGTGGTTGTAGTTATAAAATCTGCGCGTCATGCAATCAAATGACAATACATCAACCCGTCATGCAGAAATGATATGGCTATCAATTTCAAGCAGATCGAAACCTTCCGCGCGGTCATGCTCAGCGGCTCCATGACAGCAGCGGCGCAGGCGCTGCACACCTCCCAGCCCAATGTCAGCCGGCTGATCGCGCAACTGGAACGGGCCAATGGGTTCAAGTTGTTCGAACGGGTAGGGGGGCGTTTGCTGCCAACCGATGAGGGCGCGCAGTTTTTCGCCGACGTAGAGCGCGCCTTCATTGGGCTGCACAGCCTGGAAACCTCCGCCGAGCACCTCAAGCGCGGAGGTACCGGGCAATTGCGTATCGGCGCGGTGCCCTCCCTGACCCATGGTCTGCTGCCAAAGATCATCCAGCGCTTTCGCCAGCAGAACCCGCACGTTCATATCTCCATCCACACCAACGACTCGCCGAACGTGGCGCACTGGGCCGCAACCCGGTTCTGCGATGTGTGCCTGGTGTCCTATGTGGCCGAGGACATGGCGGGCGTGCAGTCCCAGATCATCTGCGATGTCCCTGGCGTGTGCATCTTCCCCAAGGGCCACCGGCTCGGTGCCTTGCAGGCCGTGACGCCTGCTGACCTCAAGGGCGAAGAATTCATTTCGCTGTCGCATACCGACGGCTCCCGCACGCGGCTCGACCGGCTGTTCGCCGAGGATGACCCGCGGGTGCTCAACCTGGACGCCACCCATGCCGCCACCGTGTGCTCACTGGTCGGGCTAGGGCTGGGCGTGAGCGTGGTCAGTCCGCTGGTGGCGGCAGAATACTTGCACACCGGTATCGACATACGGCCGTTTACGCCGCAGTTGCGGTTCTACACGTATCTGCTCCTTTCATCCGACCGGCCTGAGAACGTGCTGACTCGACGGTTTCGGGTGTTGGCGGGAGAGATGTTGGGGGAGGCGGCGCAGGCGTGCATCGCGGGCGGCGACGGGATCTGAGCTTCTCAGCTCAGATTGGCGGGGCCGGCGCGGGCTTGCCCGCCTCCCTCCTATAACTGATATCGTAATGATGTCATTGCCGCGCAACCTTTCTCGTTGTGCCGCTGTCGTAGTTCGCACTACCGGTCAGGCAGCAGCGGTCGCATCCTGCGATGGCCATGCGTGAGCCGGTAACGAAGCCAGGGATTGGTGTTTTTCGTCTTCCACCGAGTACTGACCCATGCTTCATCTTTTTCGTAACCGCGGCGAGCGCCAGGCGCTCACGCAGCTGGCTGCCTCCCTCCCGCAAACCCACACCGACGGTGGCCGCACTGCCGCCAGTTGGACAGACGTGCAACGTGAATGGACCTCGCGTGAGTTGCATGCCACTGAGCGTGAAGGCCGTATTGCCGAGCTTGAGCGCGAGCTGGAAAACGCCCGGTTGATGCTGGCCGAAGCCGATGCCAATGCGCGCGCCTCGAAAACCCGTTTTGACCTGGTCAATCGTGCGTCCAGTGAAGGCCTGTGGGACATGGAAGTGGTGGCAGGTGACCCGGTCAACCCGCGTAACCGCTTCTGGTGGTCGAAGCAATTTCGCGAAATGCTGGGGTTTCGCGACGAGCGCGATTTTCCCAATGTCCTGGCCAGCTGGGCTGACCGCCTGCACCCGGAAGACAAGGCCGCTACGCTGGAGGCCTTCGCTCGCCACCTGAACGACAAATCAGGCATGACCCCTTACCGGGTGCGCAACCGTCTGGCCATGAAAGACGGCAGCTACCGCTGGTTCTTCGCCCAGGGCGAAACCCTGCGCGATACACGGGGTGTGCCTTTGCGCGTTGCCGGCGCCTTGCGCGACATCCACGACGAATTGCAGCGCGAACAAGAGCACGACGTGATCATCACCCGTTTCGAACTGGCGCGGGAAATGCTCTCGGACGGGCTGTGGGACATGGAAGTGATCGCCGGTGACCCCGTCAATCCCAAGAACCCCTTCTGGTGGTCGCCGCAGTTCCGCCGTTTGCTGGGTTTCGAAACCGTCGAAGAATTCCCGGACGTGCTGGACAGCTGGGCCTCACGCCTGCACCCAGAGGACAAGGCCTACAGCCTGGAAGCCTTCCAGGCGCACCTGAACGACCGCACGGGCAAGACGCCATTCGACATCGAGTACCGATTGAAAATGAAAAGCGGGGAGTACCGCTGGTTCCGCGCCCGTGGCCAGACCAAACGCGACCCGTATGGCGCGCCGTTACGTGTGGTCGGGGCATTGGTGGACGTTGATCTGGAGCACCAGCAGTCTGCCATGCGTGAGACCGAAGCTGCGCACCAGCGCACCCTGGAATCCAACATCACCAAGCTTACCCAGATCGTCGGCACCATTCAGAGCATTGCCAGCCAGACCAACCTGCTGGCGCTCAATGCCGCTATCGAGGCAGCACGTGCCGGGGAGGCGGGCAGGGGGTTTGCGGTGGTGGCCGATGAAGTACGCAAGTTGGCCACGCGCACGACGGAGGCCACCGAGCAGGCGGCCGACATGATGCGCGGCTGACAGCTGGTTTTTCTCTCACTTCGTTCCAGGGTTTAACTCATGAATTGGTTCTACGACGCCAGGTTGTCGGTCAAGCTGTACCTCGCTTTCGCGCTGTGCGCACTGATCACCTTGAGTGTAGGAGTTGTCGGTAGCCAAGGAATCGGCTCGCTTTCGTCTAGTTTGCAAAGTGTATTTGCCAACAATCTCGTGTCAGTGGCCCAGGTTGCAGAAGCGCGCTCCAGTGCTATCGCCCAGAGCCGCGACCTGTACCGGCTTGTGGCAGCTACTGCCATCAAGGCGCCCGAAGCGGAACGCGCTGCCATTCTTGCGTCAATGAAAGAAAACCGGCAGAGCAGCGAGCAGGCTTTCGCAGTCTACCGAACCACACCCTTGGCCGACGATGAACGCCTTGCCGGCGATCGCATGGAAAAGGACTGGCCAGCCTATCAGGCCATCATGGATCGGACGGTAGCCACCATCGCACGAGGCGACTTGGCCGAAGCCAGGCAATTGATGGCCGGCGAATTGCACCAGGCATTTCGTACCGTGCTCGACGAATTGACCACAATGGTCGAGTCCAATAACCAGCAGATCGATGAAGGCGCGCGAGCTGCAAAACACAACGAGGCGGCGGCCAAACTCAACCTGTACCTGGGCATCGGCGCGGCGTTCGTGGCTGCGATTTTGCTGGGTATGTTCATCAGCCGTGTCATCAGCAAACCGATCGCGCTGGCGGTGAATACGGCCGAGCGCATCGCAGGCGGCGACCTGAGCAAACCCGTGGCGACAGGTCACGCCGACGAGACCGGCCAACTGCTAAACGCCCTGGGCGTCATGCAGCAAGGCCTCAAGCGCACCCTGGAGCAAATCGCCAACGCAGCGGATCAGCTCGCCTCTGCGGCCGAAGAGCTCAACGCCGTCACAGATGAGAGCACCCGCGGGCTCACGCGCCAGAATGATGAAATCCAGCTGGCCGCCACGGCCGTCACGCAAATGAGTGCGGCGGTCGAGGAGGTGGCACGCAACGCCACCTCCACCTCCGAAGCCTCCCGGCAGACGTCCGAGGAAGCGGCCAGTGGCCGTGACCAGGCGCGCGAAGCCGTGCAGGCCATAACCAGCGTGAACAGCGAAATCGGACAGTCCACGGTCATCGTTGGGGAGTTGGCTGGCAGCGTGCGCGACATCGCCAAGGTGGTCGATGTGATCCGCGGCATTGCCGAGCAGACCAATCTGCTGGCGCTCAACGCGGCCATCGAGGCGGCGCGAGCTGGCGAGCAGGGCCGAGGTTTTGCGGTGGTGGCAGACGAAGTGCGGGCACTGGCGGCGCGTACCCAGGCCTCAACGGGCGAGATCGAAGCCATGATCACAGGCGTTCAGGCCCGTGCCGACGATGCGGTCAAGGCCATGGGCAACAGCCGAAACCTGGCCGATAGCACCCAGGCCTTGGCCCAGGCGACCGGGGAATCGCTGGAGCGTATCGCCCGGAACATCGCCCAGATCAACGACCGCAACCTGCTGATCGCCACGGCATCCGAAGAGCAGGCCAATGTGGCCCGCGAGGTGGACCGCAACCTGATCAACATCCAGGACTTGTCGACCCAGACCTCGGCCGGTGCGCATCAAACCAGCGCATCCAGCCAGGAACTGTCCCGCCTGGCCATCTCGTTCAACGACATGGTCAGCACCTTCAAGCTCTGAACAGGGCGTAGACGGTCTGTAGCATGTCATGCCCCGCCCACCGCAGTGGTGCACTTACCTGCGGTGGGTGGCGCGAGGGCTTTTAGTCGACGCGCACGAAGACGTTCTTGGCCATGTCGCTACCGCCGACGGCCTCCAGGCGCTTGCCGCCGTCGAGCACGCGTACGTTGATCAACGCCATGCCATCCTTGTTGCGCGCGGTGACCATGTCATCCTTGCGCTCCCATTCATCCACCTTCAGCTTGTTGCCGTTGGTGATGATGTAGTCCTTGGAAAACTCCCACGTCTGTTTCGGGCTCTGGATACCCATCACGGTTGTGGTTTGCTCGTAGGTGCCTTCCAGGGCGTCATTGCCGCAACCGGCGATGACGAAAAACGGCAGGGCGGCGAGGGCGAGTTTGAGTTTACGCATTGGGCTTCCTTTTCAGTGGGTCGATCTCGTTCGTCAGGGTCGATGGCAGGTGCCAGGGCGCCGCGGCGTCGAGATGCAGGTGGGTATCACGTGTGGGTACGAAGGGGGTATCGAGCGTGCCAAGGGCGATTGAGATCCAATCGGCGTATTGGCCCGCACTGCGTGACCAGAACAGGCTCGAGCCGCAGGCTGCACAGAATTGCCGTAGCACCGTGGGAGACGAGGCATAGGCCGCAAGCTGATCAGCGCCGCGCAGCATGCGCAGCGCCTCACGCGGCACACTGCCGTATGAGGCATAGGCAGCGCCGTGGCCTTTGCGGCACTGGCTGCAATGACAGTGGCTCACGGCCTTGGGGAGGGCGAGCAGTTCATAACCGATTGCCGCGCATAGGCAGCTTCCCTGGTATGTGCTAGACAAACGCGATTCCATGCGTAGGAAAAGGCGCCAGCTTAAACGCAGCGCCACAGGGAGTCGAGCCGGTTCTGGCCACACGTGTCGGCGGCAGGTGCCTGGGAAGCGGTTTTCGTACGTTCTTGACCGTTGGGGTGCACAAGCGCGTGTTGGCGAGCCCGAAGATCGATCAGCCCGTAAAGCCGTGGGACGTCGGTTTCAGAATGCGCCTGGTCGTTCGCACGCAACCTTCCGGTGCAGCAAGTGCCATGCTTGCAGGATGCCATTGGACCCGCGCGCAGACGCATGGACGATGGCAAGGAGGCCGCCTGCTCCACGCAACCGTGACGTGGCTGGCGCGCCGCAGCAGAACACGCCGGAACCCGCCAATACAACAACAGGGGCGGGCCGTGATGCCGAGGTCCGCTGTATGCCTGATCAAATGCTCCACCTGCCCGCTGTCCAACGTATCGTGGCCGATCACCAAGAAACGCCTGGTGCGCTGCTACCGATACTGCACGCCATCCAGCATGCTGTCGGCTACATTCCCGATGCCGCCGTCGGCGAGGTCGCCCACGCACTCAACCTGAGCCGGGCCGAGGTCCAGGGCGTCATCAGCTTCTATCATGATTTCCGCACTGCCGCGCCAGCCCGGCACACCCTGCGCCTGTGCCGGGCCGAGTCGTGCCAGAGCCGTGGCGCCGAGGCCCTGGCCGCGCAGCTGCGCGAACAATTGGCGCTCGATGACCATGGCACCAGCGCCGACGGTGCCATCAGCCTGCGTCCGGTCTATTGCCTGGGCGCCTGTGCCTGTTCGCCAGCCCTTGAACTGGACGGTCAGGTACACGCCCGGCTCACGCCTGAGCGGCTCCGCGAGTTGGTCAAGGGTTGCCAGGAGGGCGCCACATGCTGAAGGTCCATGTCCCCCGCGATTCGGTGGCCCGAGCCGTCGGCGCAGACCAGGTGGTCGAGGCGTTGCAGCGCGAGGCCGAGCGGCGCAATGTGCAGCTGGACATTCGGCGCACCAGTTCCCGTGGCCTCTATTGGCTCGAGCCGCTGCTCGAGTGCGACAGCGAGCAGGGCCGGCAGGGTTTCGGGCCGGTGACGCCGCAGGATGTACCCGGCCTGCTGGACGCCATGATCGGTGGGCAGGCAGACCATCCGCTGGCGTTGGGGCCTGTGGAAGACATGCCTTACCTCAAGACCCAGCAGCGCCTGCTGTTCGCGCGTGCTGGCATTACCCGCCCCTTGTCCTTGGACGATTACCGCGCCCATGGCGGCTTTGCCGGCTTGGAAGCGGCCGTTGCCATGGACGGCGCCGAGGTGGTGGCTGCCGTGCTCGATTCCGGCCTGCGTGGTCGTGGCGGGGCTGCGTTTCCTGCCGGCATCAAGTGGCGCACCGTGCGCGACGCCAAGCCTGCCCAGAAGTACGTGGTATGCAACGCCGACGAAGGCGACTCCGGCACCTTCGCCGACCGTATGTTGATGGAAGGCGACCCGTACCTGTTGATCGAGGGCATGATCATCGCTGGCCTGGCGGTGGGTGCCGACAAGGGCTACATCTATGTGCGCTCGGAGTACCCGGACGCCATCGCTATACTTGACCAGGCATTCGTCATCGCACGCCAGGCAGGCTACCTGGGTACCAATGTGGCCGGTAGCGGCAAGGCGTTCGACCTCGAAGTGCGCGTGGGCGCAGGTGCCTACATCTGCGGTGAAGAAACCGCGCTGCTCGAATCCATCGAAGGCAAGCGCGGCATCGTTCGCGCCAAGCCGCCGCTCCCGGCGCTGGAAGGCCTGTTCGGCCTGCCGACCTTGGTGCACAACGTGCTGACCCTGGCCTCGGTGCCCGTCATCCTGGCCAAGGGGGCGCCGTTCTATCGCGATTTCGGTATGGGCCGCTCGCTGGGCACCATGCCGTTCCAGCTGGCCGGCAATGTTCGCCACGGCGGCCTTGTGGAGCGCGCCTTCGGCTTGACGCTGCGTGAACTGGTGGAGGGCTACGGCGGCGGCACGGCCAGCGGCCGGCCGCTGAAGGCGGCCCAGGTGGGTGGGCCGTTGGGCGCCTGGGTACCCCCCAGCCATTTCGACACGCCGCTGGACTACGAGGCCTTCGCGGCCGTGGGCGCGATGCTCGGCCACGGCGGTGTGGTGGTGGCCGACGACACCTTGAACATGGCCAGCATGGCCCGCTTCGCCTTGCAGTTCTGTGCCGAGGAGTCCTGCGGCAAGTGCACCCCGTGCCGTATCGGCTCGACCCGTGGCATGGAGGTGGTGGACCGGCTGATTGCCAGCGATGACATCACCGAGCGCCATGACCAGGCACTGCTGCTTCGCGATTTGTGCGACACCATGCAGTACGGCTCGCTGTGCGCCATGGGCGGCATGACCGCTTACCCGGTCGCCAGCGCCCTCAAGTATTTCCCTGCCGATTTCGGGCTGACCCAAGCGGAGGCCACGCAATGATCCATATCTTCGATCCGCAAACCGACCTGGGCACGCCAGCCCGTGACAGCGAAGTGCAGGTCAGCCTGAACATCGACGGCCGCACGATCAGCGTTCCTGCTGGCACGTCGGTGATGCGTGCAGCCGCCCTGCTTGGCACGACCATTCCAAAGCTGTGCGCCACCGATAGCCTCGAAGCCTTCGGCTCCTGCCGCATGTGCATGGTGGAAATCGAGGGCATGCGCGGTTACCCGGCCTCCTGCACCACGCCGGTCACCGAAGGCATGGTCGTGCGCACCGAAACGCCGCGCCTGGCGGGCTTGCGGCGTAACGTGATGGAACTGTACATCTCCGATCACCCCCTCGATTGCCTGACCTGTTCGGCCAACGGCAACTGTGAACTGCAGACCGTGGCCGGGCAGGTGGGGCTGCGCGAGGTGCGCTACGGCTATGACGGTGCCAACCATCTGGCCGAAAAGAAGGACATTTCCAACCCGTACTTCGACTACGAACCCAGCAAGTGCATCGTCTGCAGCCGATGCGTGCGTGCCTGCGAGGACATCCAGGGCACCTTTGCCCTGACCATCACCGGACGTGGCTTCGAATCCCGGGTCGCGGCGGCAGGCGGCGATAATTTCCTGACCTCCGAGTGCGTGTCGTGCGGCGCCTGCGTGCAGGCCTGTCCGACCGCGACGCTGACCGAGAAAAGCCTGGTACAACTGGGCCAGCCGGAACGTGCGGTGATCACCACCTGCGCCTATTGCGGGGTTGGCTGCTCGTTCCGTGCCGAAATGAAGGGCGACCAACTGGTGCGCATGGTCCCGGACAAGAACGGCGGGGCCAACCACGGCCATGCCTGTGTCAAGGGCCGCTTTGCCTGGGGCTATGCCACGCACCCGGACCGCATCACCAAACCCATGATCCGCAAGCGCCTGGAAGATCCGTGGCAGGAAGTGAGCTGGGACGAGGCGGTGGCCTACGCCGCTAGCGAGTTGCGCCGCATCCAGCTCAAGTATGGCCGGGAATCCATTGGCGGCATCACCTCCAGCCGCTGCACCAACGAGGAGGCCTATCTGGTTCAGAAGCTGGTGCGCACGGCCTTTGGCAACAACAACGTCGACACCTGCGCGCGTGTCTGCCATTCCCCCACCGGCTACGGCCTGAAACAGACGCTGGGCGAGTCGGCCGGTACGCAGAGCTTCGATTCGGTGATGAAGGCCGATGTGGTGCTGGTCATCGGCGCCAACCCGACCGATGCGCATCCGGTGTTCGGTTCACAGCTCAAGCGCCGTCTGCGCGAAGGTGCACGTCTGATCGTGATCGACCCTCGCCGCATCGACCTGGTGGATTCGCCCCATGCCCGGGCCGAGCTGCACCTGCAACTTCGTCCCGGCACCAACGTGGCCATGCTCAACGCCCTGGCCCATGTGATCGTGACCGAGGGGCTACTGGCCCAGGACTTTATCGACGAGCGCTGCGAAACCGCAGAATTCGCCCGCTGGCGCGAGTTCGTCAGCCTGCCGGAAAATGCCCCCGAAGTGCTGGGCCAGGTGTGTGGCGTTGCAGCGCAGCAGGTTCGCGCGGCGGCCCGGTTGTATGCCACCGGCGGCAACGCGGCCATCTACTATGGCTTGGGCGTGACCGAGCACAGCCAAGGCAGCACCGCTGTGATGGGCATTGCCAACCTGGCCATGGCCACTGGCAACATTGGCCGTGAAGGGGTAGGGGTCAACCCGCTGCGTGGGCAGAACAACGTCCAGGGTTCCTGTGACATGGGCTCGTTCCCTCACGAGCTGCCGGGTTACCGGCACATTTCCAACGAAGGTGTACGGGCCGAGTTCGAGCAGGCCTGGGGTGTGACGCTGCACCCGGATCCGGGCCTGCGCATTCCCAATATGTTCGAAGCGGCCCTTGATGGCAGCTTCAAGGCGTTGTACTGCCAGGGCGAGGATATCGCCCAGAGCGATCCGAACACCCAGCACGTTACCGCCGCCCTGCTGGCCATGGAGTGCGTGGTGGTGCAGGACATTTTCCTCAACGAAACCGCCAAGTTCGCCCATGTGTTCCTGCCGGGTAGCTCGTTCCTGGAAAAGGACGGCACATTCACCAACGCCGAGCGCCGTATCTCGCGGGTTCGCAAGGTCATGGAGCCACTGGCGGGCAAGGCCGACTGGGAAGCGACCGTGGCATTGGCCAATGCGCTGGGCTACCCGATGAACTACCGTCACCCCTCCGAGATCATGGATGAGATCGCCCGCTTGACGCCGACCTTCCGCCGGGTGAGCTATGCCGAAATCGAGCGCCACGGCAGCCTGCAGTGGCCGTGCAACGATGCAGCGCCCGATGGCACGCCCACCATGCACATCGATCAGTTCGTCAGGGGCAAGGGGCGGTTCATGCTGACCGGGTACGTACCGACCGACGAGAAGGTCAACAGCCGCTATCCGCTGCTGCTGACCACCGGGCGCATTCTCAGCCAGTACAACGTCGGTGCCCAGACCCGGCGCACGGGCAACGTCGCCTGGCACGATGCCGATCGCCTCGAGATCCATCCGACCGATGCCGAAAGCCGTGGCATCCAGGACGGTGACTGGGTCGGTATCGGCAGCCGTGCCGGGCAGACCGTGCTGCGCGCCAAGGTCAGCAGCCGCGTGGCGCCAGGCGTCGTTTACACCACTTTCCACTTCCCGGAGTCGGGCGCGAACGTGATCACCACCGACAACTCCGACTGGGCGACCAACTGCCCCGAATACAAGGTAACGGCAGTGGAGGTGGTCAAGGTGTTCCAGCCGTCTGAGTGGCAAAAGCGTTACCAGGATTTCAGCGACGAACAGCGTCGGCTGTTGCAGGAGCGTCGATCCGCCGAGAAAGCCGAGGTGCGCCAATGAGCCAGGACAGCTTGGTGAAGATGGCCAACCAGATTGCCCACTACTTCGACAGCGAGCCGAATCGGGACCTGGCTGTGCAAGGCGTTCGCCAGCATCTACACAACTTCTGGACGCCGGCCATGCGCCGGCAGTTGGGAGAATGGATCGAGGCTAATGCGGGGGAGGGGTTGGATCCTAAGGTGAAGGAGGCATTGGGTTAAGCTGGGATCCAGTCCACGGCTGGCGAGGTGCCGTTGTTGGAGGAGCCTTGCCGGGCGCCGGAGCGGCCACGATGGGCTGCGGAGCAGCCCAGGATTCTAGCTTCGCAGCTCACATTGCTGGGGCCGCTATGCGGCCCATCGCGGTACAAGACCGCTCCTTGTATCTCGACTTTTGCCTCTTTGCAGGCCAAAGTTCTCGACTGATCATCGAGGGAAAGCCTTGAAGCA
>NZ_VEJQ01000040.1:0-18147 GCF_007680745.1 Pseudomonas sp. DE0010 | reverse complement strand
ACTTCGTCGATGGTATCGGTAACTTTGACCGAGGCATCATTACCCAGCTGCAGGTTTTCGAAGGTACGGCCGCCAGCGTCTGCTGCCGACTTGATGCCCAGGCTGATTTCGCCCGAGTCTTTGTAGACGTCGTCGCCTTGAGCAGCATGCTCGTAGGAAACAGCGGTCTGGCCGGCTTTGATGGTGACTTGAACGTTGTTGCTCAGAGTAACGACCAAGTCGTTGGCCAAGGCCTTGTTGATCTGAACAGTGAACGTCGGTTTAACGTTCTCAGCAACGGAGTTCTGGTCAGCGGTAATAGTGACCAGCACCAAATCGCCCTGGTTACCTGTGCCCGGGGTACCCGAACCTGGCTCGTCGGTAACTTCGGTGCTGACCTGGGTTTTATCCAGCGTCAGTTGCTCGAACTTCCAGGCATCCGCGCCGCTGACCGATTCGATCGAGTTCACGACAGCAGGGTTCGTGCCCACATAAACGTTGTCCGGCGCAGTAGCGGTGGCCGAACCTACGGTGCTGTTGGCAGGAACCACGACGGTGGTGCCGTCTTTCAGGTGGAAGTACAGCTCTGCGTGGTTGTTGATCGGCAGACCGTCTTTGTTGGTCAGCGTCACGGTGTAGGTTATCTCGCCGCCTTCGGCAACCGAAGTAGTCGCGGTGAGCTTGGCCACAACTTCGTCGATGGTATCGGTAACTTTGACCGAGGCATCATTACCCAGCTGCAGGTTTTCGAAGGTACGGCCGCCAGCGTCTGCTGCCGACTTGATGCCCAGGCTGATTTCGCCCGAGTCTTTGTAGACGTCGTCGCCTTGCGCCGCGTGCTCGTAGGAAACAGCGGTCTGGCCGGCTTTGATGGTGACCTGAGCATTGTTGCTCAGGGTAACGACCAAGTCGTTGGCCAAGGCCTTGTTGATCTGAACAGTGAACGTCGGCTTAACGTTCTCAGCTACGGAGTTCTGGTCAGCGGTAATAGTGACCAGTACCAAATCGCCTTGGTTACCCGTGCCCGGGGTACCCGAACCTGGCTCGTCAGTTACTGTAGTGGTTACAACCTCATTGCCCAGCGTCAACTTCTCGAAGTTATCTCCACCCGAAACCGACTCTAGCTTGTTCACCAGAGCAGGCTGACCACCCATATACACATCATCGCCAACGGCAATAGTAGTGCTGCCAGCGACGCTATTGGCTGGAATGGTGACTTTCGTCCCGTCAGTCAGCGTGAAAGTCAGTGCTCCATGTTGAGTGACAGGCAAGCCTTGAGCGTTGCTCAGGGTTACGGTGTAGGTAACTTGGCCACCCTCTGTAACAGTCGTCTTGTCCGCCGTAAGGGTTGCGATGACTTCGCTGATGGTGTCGGAAATTTCAACTGTTGCCGGGCCACCGATGACTAGGTTCTCGAACGTGGCGCCCGGGACGCTAGCGTCGGTCACACCTAGCGTGACGGAGCCTGGATCCTTGATGACATCGTCGCCTTGTGCGGCGAGCTTGTACTCGACCTCAGTCTTTCCAGCCTCGATGGTGACTTTGTCACCATTCGACAATGTGACAGTGAGCGGACGGTCCAAGGCTTGACTGACTTTGACCGTGAAGGACGGCTGCTGATCTTCGGTCACATTGCCGTTACTGACGATGCTAACGGTGACAGTGTCGATACTGTCGTTGATGACCGTGGAGGCTGGCGTGGGGTTTGCGGTCAGTTCTTCGAAGTTGCCGCCGGTGGCGCTGTCGATAGTCACGCTAACGGTCGAGCCGTTGTTGTAGACGTCGTTAGCCGGGGTCTGGAAGTCGATGCTGCCCTGGGTCTTGCCAGCCTCAACGGTGATGACCTGGCCGTTGGACAGGGTCACGGTCACCGGAGTCTGAGCCGGGTTGGTCAGGGTAACGGTGTAGGTGATGACACCGCCTTCGGTGACGCTCGGCGAAGCCGTCAACGTAGCCGTAGTGGTGTCGATTGAATCATTGATCGTGGTAACCGCAGCCGCTGGGTTCGGGGTCAGCTGTTCGAAATTACCGCCCGTGGCGCTGTCGATGGTCACACTAACGGTCGAGCCGTTGTTATAGACATCGTTCGCCGGGGTCTGGAAGTCGATGCTGCCCTGGGTCTTGCCTGCTTCAACGGTGATGACCTGACCATTGGACAGGGTCACGGTCACCGGCGTCTGGGCCGGATTGGTCAGGGTCACGGTGTAAGTGATGACACCGCCTTCGGTGACCGAAGGACTCGCGGTCAAGGTCGCGGTAGTGGTGTCGATCGAATCATTGATCGTGGTAACTGCTGGTGTCGGGTTTGGCGTCAGCTGTTCGAAGTTGCCGCCCGTGGCGCTGTCGATGGTCACGCTAACGGTCGAGCCGTTGTTGTAGACGTCGTTCGCCGGGGTCTGGAAGTCGATGCTGCCCTGCGTCTTGCCTGCGTCAACGGTGATGACCTGACCGTTGGACAGGGTCACAGTTACCGGAGTCTGCGCCGGGTTGGTCAGGGTCACGGTGTAAGTGATGACACCGCCTTCGGTGACCGAAGGACTCGCGGTCAGGGTCGCGGTAGTGGTGTCGATCGAATCATTGATCGTGGTAACTGCTGGTGTCGGGTTTGGCGTCAGCTGTTCGAAGTTGCCACCCGTAGCGCTGTCGATGATCACACTAACGGTCGAGCCGTTGTTATAGACGTCGTTGGCCGGGGTCTGGAAATCGATGCTGCCCTGAGTCTTGCCAGCTTCAACAGTGATGACCTGGCCGTTGGACAGGGTTACGGTAACCGGAGTCTGAGCCGGGTTGGTCAGCGTTACGGTGTAGGTGATCACACCGCCTTCAGTGACGCTTGGCGAAGCCGTCAGCGTGGCAGTGGTGGTGTCGATCGAGTCGTTGATCGTAGTTACCGCTGGCGTCGGATTAGGCGTCAGCTGCTCGAAGTTACCGCCCGTGGCGCTGTCGATGGTCACGCTAACGGGGGCACCGTTGTTGTTATAGACGTCGTTCGCCGGGGTCTGGAAATCGATGCTGCCTTGAGTCTTGCCAGCCTCAACAGTGATGACCTGGCCATTGGACAGGGTCACAGTGACCGGGGTCTGAGCCGGGTTGGTCAGGGTCACGGTGTAGGTGATGACCCCGCCCTCAGTAACCGAAGGGTTCGCGGTCAGGGTCGCGGTTGTAGTGTCGATTGAATCATTGATCGTGGTAACCGCAGCCGCTGGATTCGGGGTCAGCTGCTCGAAGTTACCGCCCGTGGCGCTGTCGATGGTCACGCTAACGGTCGAGCCGTTGTTGTAGACGTCGTTAGCCGGGGTCTGGAAATCGATGCTGCCCTGGGTCTTGCCTGCTTCAACGGTGATGACCTGACCATTAGACAGGGTCACGGTCACCGGGGTTTGAGCCGGGTTGGTCAGGGTAATGGTGTAGGTGATCACACCGCCTTCAGTGACGCTTGGCGAAGCCGTCAGCGTGGCAGTGGTGGTGTCGATCGAGTCGTTGATCGTAGTTACCGCTGGCGTCGGATTAGGCGTCAGCTGCTCGAAGTTACCGCCCGTAGCACTGTCGATGGTCACACTAACGGTCGAGCCGTTGTTATAGACGTCGTTCGCCGGAGTTTGGAAGTCGATGCTGCCCTGGGTCTTGCCAGCCTCCACGGTGATGACCTGGCCGTTGGACAAGGTCACAGTCACCGGAGTCTGAGCCGGGTTGGTCAGGGTCACGGTGTAGGTGATGACGCCGCCTTCGGTGACGCTCGGCGAAGCGGTCAGGGTCGCAGTGGTGATGTCGATCAAGTCGTTGATCGTCGTTACAGCTGGCGTCGGGTTCGGCGTCAACTGCTCGAAGTTGCCGCCCGTGGCGCTGTCGATGGTCACACTAACGGTCGAGCCGTTGTTATAGACGTCGTTCGCCGGAGTTTGGAAGTCGATGCTGCCCTGGGTCTTGCCAGCCTCAACGGTGATGACCTGGCCATTGGACAGGGTCACAGTGACCGGAGTCTGAGCCGGATTGGTCAGGGTCACGGTGTAAGTGATGACACCGCCTTCGGTGACACTCGGCGAAGCCGTCAGCGTGGCAGTGGTCGTATCGATCGAGTCGTTGATCGTCGTTACGGCTGGCGTCGGGTTAGGCGTTAGCTGCTCGAAGTTACCGCCCGTGGCGCTGTCGATGGTCACACTAACGGTCGAGCCGTTGTTATAGACGTCGTTGGCCGGGGTCTGGAAGTCGATGCTGCCCTGAGTCTTGCCAGCCTCCACGGTGATGACCTGGCCGTTGGACAGGGTCACGGTGACCGGAGTCTGAGCCGGGTTGGTCAGGGTAACGGTGTAAGTAATGACGCCGCCTTCGGTGACGCTCGGCAAAGCCGTCAGCGTGGCAGTGGTCGTATCGATCGAATCATTGATCGTAGTAACGGCAGCCGCTGGGTTCGGGGTCAGCTGTTCGAAATTACCGCCCGTGGCGCTGTCGATAGTCACGCTAACGGTCGAGCCGTTGTTGTAGACATCGTTGGCCGGGGTTTGGAAGTCGATGCTGCCCTGCGTCTTGCCAGCTTCAACAGTGATGACCTGGCCGTTGGACAGGGTTACGGTAACCGGAGTCTGAGCCGGGTTGGTCAGCGTTACGGTGTAGGTGATCACACCGCCTTCGGTGACCGAGGGAGTGGCGGTCAACGTTGCAGTGGTGACATCGATGGTATCTGTAATTTCAGTAACCAACGGCCCTTGAGGTGGAGTTACTGAAATGCCACTCCCCCCGCTGGTACCGGTGACCGTGGTCGAAATTTGCCCACCATCAATGTAGGGCGTGTCATTCGGCGGGATCACGACATTGACACTGCCAGTGGTCTGCCCGGCCGGAATGACGATCACAGAGCCATTGGCCAGGGTGATGAGAAGGTCGCTGCTCGGTGCCTGGCCAACCGTAGCGGTATAGACAATGACGCCACCCGCTTCGCTGATCGATGGCGTAGCCCCGACCACAAGGGTGGTGGCAACCGTAGTACTAGTTGTCGGCGCGGTGACGCGATTGTCAGCAGTGGTTCCAGCTACCTCCACGGGGGCGGCCGCTGCGGCAAAACCAAGGCCTTCTGTAGGGAAGCCAATCGTGGGATCAACGCTGCCGGCCGTTTCCTCCAGCATGACGAAACTGTGGCCGCCACCTGCCGCACCGCCACCCGCAGCGGTCGGACCGGCAGCCGTGGCTTCAAGATCGGTGGTCGGGTCAGCGCCTGCAGCGATCGCTTGTTGCAATTCCTCGACCGACGGCGCTGCCTGGGCAGCGGCCTGGCCCAAGTCAGTACTGCTGTCAGGCGTGTCTGCGCTCCACTGGGTATCACGACCAAGGTCAAGCAACCGGCCGTCTGCCAACTCCAGCGTTACCGCGCCACCCGGACCGGTAAGGACCTGTTCACCTGCAAGAAGTCGATCGCCTTCTATGAGCACACGCCTGATGCCTTCAGGGGATACCGCAATAACCTGGCCGACAATACTTTTGACGATGGCTACAACGCTGCTCATTGGACTCTCCGTGTGACCCGCTGGGGTACTTCTGTGCCAGAGCGGCATCCGCAGCCACCTGAACAGGAATTATGTCGATGATCTCTTGACGCTTGATTGCGTCAACATTCCGTCTATGACGAGATGAAGTTAGACTTCTGCCAAACTATTGACCTTATATTGGCCATCCTAAACAATCACCAAGGTAATGTCACATTGATATTTCTACCTTAGCCAAGGGCCAATCAACAGCAAATGCGTTGCGTCATTAAAACAGCGCAATGGCACAGAGCATGCGGGCCCAAGTGATGACAGCGGCCAGAAATCACATGCTTTTCAACCGTTCGTCGGGCTCAGTAGGACCGACAGCGTCAACAGAAGGTCAATTTTGTTTATTGACGCCACATTCCTCAGTCTCGTAAGCATAAACCTTGCCGATTACATGCCCGAGAATGTCCCTAGGTGTAGAAAATTTTCAGGCTGATTCACCGTAGAATAAACGGCGGCCGACGGCGCTTATCGTCTAAATCAGGACTCGCCACGCGCCTGCGATTATCGGCCAGAGTCGACCCAGGAAGTGGGCTTCAAGGGATGAATTTTAACTAACATGGGTCTCACGAACGCCAGCAAACCAGCGCCTGATAAATGACATTGAGCTAGGCTGCTAAAGGTAGGCCCGACACATGTCGTTTCTCTGCACTTTTCCCAGCATGCTGAAGACTGGATGGCAAAGTGATTCAGAAATGAAACGTTTGTCTGACGATCAGCGTCATGTAGTAAAGAGACCGATACAGTTGTTTACTCACCACCTAATTCAAGGCGACCATTGGCGACACACTGCATCGCTCGCTGCACGCCTGCCGGGCGCCGACATGCATTGCCCCACTGAATGCGTGAGTTTGCTGCCATTGAATGATCGGCAGCCAGCTCACCCCCACCCACCACAAGGATGAAGAGAGCGCCGCGTGGAATCAGAAGTCAGTCGAGTCCAGCTCAACCATGACCCACGTAGTCAGCACGACGATCCTTTGCTGGATAGTCTGCTGAGCTTGTGTGTACTGCACCAGAAACCTGCCAGCCGGGTGATGCTTACCACGGGTCTGCCTTTGCCCGCCCAGCGCCTGAGCCCCGAGCTGCTGCCCCGTGCGGCGGCCAGGGCCGGCCTGCAGGGCCGCCTGTTGCAGCGCAAGCTGGAGCAGATCCCAAGCATCGCCATGCCCGCCATCCTGTTGCTCAAGGGTGGACGCAGCGCTGTGTTGCTCGGGTGGGAAAACGAAGACACCGCGCGGCTGTTGCTGAGCGAAAGCGATGGCGGCGAAGTGCAGGTCAGCCGCGAGACGCTTCAGGACGACTACAGCGGGCGAGTGTTCTTTGCTCAGCCGCAGCACAAATTCGACGTCAACCATGGCAACTTGATCCCGCGGGCCAAATCCTGGTTCCGAGATACGCTGCTGCGCAGCAAGTGGCTGTACATCGATGCCATCGCCGCCAGCCTGGTGATCAACCTGATCGCCCTCGCCGCGCCACTGTTCGTAATGAACGTGTATGACCGGGTCGTTCCCAACCAGGCGACCTCGACCCTATGGGTGCTGGCGGTCGGTATCGCAGGTGCCTATATCTTCGACCTGATACTCAAGGGCCTGCGCGGGTTATGCCTGGACCTTGCAGGGAAAAAGACCGACCTGATCATTTCGGCGACACTGTTCGAACGCATCGTGGGCATGTCGATGAAGTATCGGCCGGCCCGGGTAGGTAGCTTTGCCCAGAACATTCACGAGTTCCAGGGATTACGTGACTTCCTGGCGTCGTTGACGCTGACCAGCCTGATCGACCTGCCGTTCACGGTGCTCATCCTGATCGTCATCGCAATCATCGGCGGGCACCTGGTGTGGATCCCGATCATTGCCTTCCCGCTGGCCCTGGGCATCGGCTATGCACTGCAGCGGCCGCTGATGGCGACCATGGAGCGGACCATGGCGCTGGCATCGGAGCGCCAGTCGAGCCTGATCGAGACCCTGGCAGGGCTGGACGCGGTGAAGGTCAACAACGCCGAGAGCGAGCGCCAGTACATGTGGGAGCAGACGCTCGGTACCCTCAGCCGGCTGGAGTTGCGCGTCAAGGTCCTGTCGAGCCTGGCGATGAACATTACCCTGCTCATTCAGCAGCTGGCAGGGGTGGCGATGATCTGCGTGGGTGTCTACCTGATCATCGACGGCAACCTGAGCATGGGCGGCCTGGTAGCGTGCTACATGCTCAGCGGCCGTGCCCTTGGGCCGCTGGGGCAGCTCAATGGTCTGCTGGCTCGCTACCAGCAAGCCAAGGTGACCATGGTGTCCACCGACCACATGATGGAGCTGCCACAAGAGCGCAACTTCGAAGAGCGCCCGCTCAGCCGCAGAGTATTGCAGGGCAGCGTAGAGTTCCGCGGCGTGGACTTCACCTACCCCAACCAGCAGAACATGGCGCTTAAGAACATCAACCTGACCATCCGCCCTGGCGAAAAGGTGGGGATCATCGGGCGCAGCGGGTCGGGCAAGAGTTCACTGGCCAAGCTGATCGTTGGCCTGTACGAGGCCGATGGCGGCTCATTGCTGGTCGACGGCGTGGATATTCGCCAGATCGATGTCAGCGAATTGCGCCACAACATTGGTTATGTGCCCCAGGACATTCAGCTGTTGGCGGGCACGCTGCGGGACAATCTGGTCAGCGGGGCCCGCTACATCGACGACGAAATGATCTTGCAGGCGGCCGAGCTTGCGGGCGTGCATGAATTCGCGCGGCTGCATCCGGACGGCTACGAGCTGCAGGTAGGCGAACGTGGGCAGAACCTGTCCGGCGGGCAGCGTCAGAACGTGGCCTTGGGCCGCGCATTGCTGTTGAACCCACAGATCCTGCTGCTCGACGAACCCACGAGCGCCATGGACAACACCGGCGAGGAACGCTTGAAACAGCGCTTGCAGGCCGTGGTGGAAAGCAAGACGGTGCTGCTGGTGACTCACCGTGCTTCGCTGCTGTCACTCGTGGACCGCCTGATCGTGATCGATCGCGGGCAGATCGTTGCCGATGGCCCGAAAGCGGCCGTCATGGATGCGTTGAAGAAGGGGCAGATCAGTGTCGCATAAGCTGGATTTCGGGCAACTCAAGGAAGGCCTGCGGCGTTACTTCAAAGGCAGTGACTCGCTGGGCGGTCAGCCGCTGCCCGAGGTCAACAAGGCCCTTATCGAAGATGCGCCGCGTGTGGTGCGCCTGACGATCTGGGGCGTCATTCTGTTCTTTGTATTTCTGATCGTCTGGGCCAGTTTCGCGCCCATCGATGAGGTGACGCGTGGTGAAGGCAAGGCCATCCCGTCATCCAAGGTGCAGAAAATCCAGAACCTGGAAGGCGGCATCGTGGCGGAAATCTTCGCCAAGGAAGGCGAAATCGTCGAGGTGGGGCAGCCTCTGCTGCGCCTGGATGAGACCCGCTTCGTCTCCAACGTGGGGGAAACGGAAGCCGATCGGCTGTCCATGGCCCTGCGGGTTCAGCGCCTGAGCGCAGAGGTTGACGGCAAGCCGCTCGAAATCGACGAAGAATTGCGCAAGGCCGCACCTAGCCAAGCGGCGAGCGAAGAATCGTTGTACCAGAGTCGGCGCCAGCAGCTTCAGGACGAGATTGGCGGACTGCAACAGCAACTGGTCCAGCGCCAGCAGGAACTTCGCGAGTACAGCTCCAAGCGCGGGCAGTACGCCAACAGCCTTGAGCTGCTGCGTAAAGAGATCAGCATGTCTGAGCCTTTGGTCGCGACGGGTGCCATTTCCCAGGTGGAAGTGTTGCGCTTGCGTCGTGCCGAGGTTGAAAACCGTGGCCAGCTCGATTCCACGTCGCTGGCCATCCCCCGTGCCGAAGCGGCCGTTCGAGAAGTGCAGAGCAAGATCGAGGAGACCCGCGGCAAGTTCCGAAGCGAGGCGCTCACCCAACTGAACGAGGCCCGGACCGAACTGAACAAGGCAACCGCTACCAGCAAGGCGCTGGATGATCGTGTCCACCGCACCATGGTCACCTCGCCGGTACGGGGTATCGTCAAGCAGTTGCTGGTCAACACCATCGGCGGCGTGATTCAGCCAGGCAGCGACATCATTGAGGTCGTGCCGCTGGACGATACGCTGGTCATCGAGGCCAAGATTCTGCCGAAGGACATTGCCTTCCTGCACCCAGGCCAAGAAGCCACCGTCAAGTTCACCGCGTACGACTACACCATCTACGGGGGGCTCAAGGCCAAGCTCGAGCAGATCGGCGCCGATACCATCACCGACGAAGACAAGAAGACCACGTACTACCTGATCAAGCTGCGTACCGACCGCAGCCATCTGGGCACCGATGAAAAGCCGCTGCTGATCATTCCCGGTATGGTGGCGACGGTCGATATCATGACCGGCAAGAAGACCATCATGAGCTACCTGCTCAAGCCCATCATGAAAGCCCGCTCCGAGGCCTTGCGCGAACGCTGAGGCTGTGCCCGCACGGTCTCGTGCGGGCCCTCATTACTGTGGGTCAGCGCTTATGGTGCGCCCAAGGGGCAGGTTCACCCACCAACTGCCCCTGAATCCCCCCTACACCCATTTCGCAGAGCACTGCGCGCTCGCCTTCGGTTTCCACGCGTTCGGCCACCAGAGGCAGGTCGATGCTGTGTGCGGCGCGCTGGATCGCCTCGATGAACAAACGCTTATGCTGCTCATGGTCGATGTTGCGGATGTAGCTGCCATCAATCTTCAGGTAGGCCAACCCAAGGTGGGACAGGTTGCCGATCATGCTGAAGCGCCCGCCAAACCGTTGCAGTGCCAGGCCGAAGCCAAGGCTATGCAGCCTTCGGGTCAGTTTCTCCAACGCCGGCTGGTCTGGTAGCTGCTCTTCTCCGATTTCGAATACCAAACGCGATCCGAGAGCCACGTTCTGGCTGAGCAGTTCGAAAATGCGGTGCAGAGCCTGGGCGTCCGCCAAGGTAGCGGCGGAGAGGTTCAGCGCCAGCACCTGGTCGTGGCCACGCATGTGCGCCAGCACCTTCTGCAGCACCAGAAGGTCCAGCCTTGGCATCCAGCCAAAGCGCTCGAGCCAAGGGAGGAATCGACCGGCTGGCAGCGCCTCGCCTTGTCGATCCTTCAGGCGGGATATCACCTTGTGGTGCAGTACATGCTGGGCAGTTGCACAATCGACCACCGGCTGGAAGAACAGCTCGAAGTGGCCATTGGTGAAGGCCTGGTCAAGGCGCTCATGCCAGTCGTGCTGGCTGTCGGCAGCCACGGCAGCGACGCCTTGCTCCAGGCAGACCCAACCTGGGGTTGGCTGGTTCTCCGCGCGTGCCAGGGCCTCATCAGCCAGTTTGAGTAGGGCTGGGGGGGCGTCGCCCGGGCTGAAGGGGGCCAAGCCGATGCAGGCCACCGGTTGAATATCGGTAGCGCCCGTCTCATGCAGGCTCTGCAGCGTGGCCTCGAGCGCCTGGGCCAGCTGTATGGCTTCTTCATGCACCATACCAGGTGCCAGCACGGCGAATTCCCCACCACGACTGCGGGAAATCAGGTCGTTGGTTTCCGGGAAGCTCGCGCAGGCGCGGCGCAATTGCTCACCAACCGCCTGCAGCAACTGATCCGTGCGCTGGCCACCTAGACGCGCGTTGAGGCCTGCCAGGCCTTGAACCCGAAGCAACAACAGGTAGCCTGCCCGTGCTTCCTCAAGATTGCTGACCCGAGCATTGAGCTGCATTTCGAAATAGCGACGGTTGGACAGGCCGGTCAAGGTGTCTTGGTAGGACTCGGCGCGTAACCGCTCGCTGCGCTCGGCCTGCTCGGTGAACAGTGCCTTGAGCTTTTCGACCATCTGGTTCATGGCCTGGACAACGCGCCTGAGCTCGGGCGTGCGGGGCAGTTCAGGCAGGCTCAGGAATTCACGCCTGGCGATGGCATGGGACTGTTCGACCATGTAGTCCAGCGGCTTGAGCTGCCGGCGCAGCAGCAACGCGCCCAGGATGGCGCTGGCAGCACCACAGAGCAGTAGCCAACCCAGGCTGCCCAGCGCGCTTTGCCAGAGCTTGGCAATGGCGAACATGGGGTGGCTGATGACCTCGACGCGTGCCGCCTGCTGCCAGCCACGGCTGACCAACGCATCACCGCCGGCAGCTTCCAAGCCGATCAGGTGAACGAACCAACGGGGTACGCCCCCAGGGTCGGGTTCGGCATGGCGCTCGACGAGCACCGTATTGGAAGCCAGGTCCACCACCTTGATACTGGCGTAGTAGCCACTGTCGAAGATCGAACTCACCATCAGCTCGACCATGGCAGGGTCATCGATATTGGGCGTAAGCGACAGGGCCAGCGCAGTGGCTGCATCCTGTGCATGCGAGCGCAGCTGGTTGACATACTGGCTTCGCGAACTCTCCAGGCTGACCATGAAACTGCCGGTGAACGCCACTACCAGGAACAGGCAAATAGCCAACAGCAATTGTTTGAACAGTGACATCTGTGCTCCTTCAGTAAACCGGCTCGGCCGGGAAGCCTTCGGCCTGCATTTTTTTCAATAGGTCCTGCCAGCGCGACAAGCGCTTGGTGTCGCCCACTTTCTTGTTGCCACCGGCGCCTGTCAGCCATAGGCCTTCACCGTTGAAGGCATAGACGGGCAACAGGTCGGGACGCTGGCTGGCTGGCTTGATCGCGTCCATCAGGCTGTCGAGCACCAACGGCTGCGCCTGGGGCGTTGAATAATAAGTCAGTACCATGTGTGCCCGGTTCTGTCGCAAGGCCTTGACGTAGGTGATCCGCAACTTCTCGCTGGGGATGCCCATGCGCCTGAGGCTGAAGTACTTGGCGATAGCGTAATCCTCGCAATCGCCAGCTCCTTTTATCAGTGCTTGGACCGGCGTTGCCCAGTAATCGACCTCGTGCCACAGATCGATATCCTCGACGTAGCGCAATTGTTGGTTAAAGAACCGGTTGACCACCTGCAGACGCTCAAGCTCTGTCCCCTGCTTCTGGGTGGCCATGAGGTTCTGCCAGGCATCGATCCGCGCTTTGCCCTCCCCCAAGGGCCCGTACAACGCTTGCGACTTGCGACTGATCTGGGCGAAATCCCAGTCGGCATGCAAACCGCCCAGCAGCAGGCCACCCAGCAGCGCAGCCAGGGCAACTCGGTGCAGCACGGTTTTGAGCATCGGGGTGATCGCCACTGCCAAGCCCTGTCCAGGCCAGTCGAAAGAAGCGATGGTGCGGCCTGACACCGCAAAAGACAATGGCACATCGCGATCATCGGCCTCCCGGTCGGCGTCCGCCGCATCAACGCTTGCCGCGCGGGTCATGTCACTTCCTTTGCAGAGCAACTTCATCCACCATAGCCGCGCCCTGGGGCATGGCTCTGTAGAGGCCGGCATTTGACACGTCATACAGCTATAACTGTGTCATTGGATCCAACTTTGGTAATCGTTTAAGGCAGGCGTTGCGTGGCCGACAAAATCAAACTGAGCAGCGTGTTGAACAGTGAACAGTTGCTGCCACATCTGGCCCGCGGCGTTATTGAAGAACGCGTGCGCAGTGCCATTCTCGAGGGTCGTTTGCCTCCCGGAACGGCAATCAGGCAACAGGAATTGGCGACACTTTATGGCGTCAGCCGTATGCCCGTGCGTGAGGCGTTGCGTCAACTGGAGGCGCAGTCACTGTTGAACGTGGAGCTTCACAAGGGCGCAGTCGTCGCGCCGCTGATCGGCGAGGATGCGGCAGATGCCTACGACTTGCGTGTTCTGCTCGAGAGCGAGGCGTTGCGCCAATCCATTCCGTTTCTGACGGCTCAGGACATCGCCAAGGCCCGCAGTTGTATCCAGCAACTGGAAAACGAGACGCGACATGCCGAGATCGCTCGCCTTAATCGTGAGCTTCACATGGTGCTGTATAGCAAAGCAGCAAACCAGAAACTGCTGCGCTTGATCGATAACGAATTGATGCAGGAGGAGCGGTTTCTGCGCTTTCATCTTTCGTCGATGGGCCTGGGCAAGCTCACCCAGGACGATCACACAGCCTTGGTCGATGCTGCCAGTGCCAAACGTGTGAACGATGCGATTGCGGTATTGGAGCATCACCTCAACAGCGCAGCTGTGACCATCCGAAGGTATTTGGACAGCCAGCGACCCCACTGACTGGCTTGGGTATCGACAGGTAGGTTGCAAAATCTCGCGCCGGGCGAAACAATGAGACTAATTATCATTTAAGCCCTGGCAGCTGTGTCTCATGCCTAGCAACGATCTCGTGCAAAACCTCTACAGCGCTCATCATGGCTGGCTGCACACCTGGCTGCGCCACAGGCTTGGCAATGCGGCCGACGCTGCTGACGTAGCTCAGGATACTTTCATGCGGCTGTTGCAACGCCGCGAGCATCTGCAGATACAGCAGCCCAGGGCATTTCTGCGCACGGTGGCGCGCGGGTTGATCATCGACCATTGGCGTCGAGAGGAACTGCACAAAGCCTATCTGGAAGCGCTGGCGCTGGTGCCTGAGGCTAACACCCCCGATGTTGAGACCCGCGAGCTGTTACTGGAGCTACTAGAACGTATCGCCAAGATGCTCGATGGTCTCAAGCCAAAGGTGCGCACTGCTTTCTTGCTAGCCCAATGTGAAGGCTTGCGGCATCAGGAAATTGCACAGCAGATGGGCGTATCGGTGAGAACGGTGGAGCGCTACATTGCCGACGCGCTTTATCACTGCTACCTGCTGCGCTATGAGGCGTAATGTCACAGTTTATGCCTAGCCCTCATCCAGACGCCAAGACAGTCAGACAGGCAATCCAGTGGATGCTGAAACTTCGCCACAGCGAAGACCCGGCTCTAAACGAACGCATCGCGCAGTGGCGGGCCGAGGCTGCGGCCCATGAGCTGGCCTGGCAGCGCGTCCTGCACTTGGACCAGGACTTGGACCTGCGCCACGTGCCCGCTGCGGGGGTTGCACTGCAGACACTGGAGGCCAGTCATCGCCGCCTTGAGCGGCGGCAGGCGTTGAAGCTGCTGGGCACCGTTGCCCTGTTCGGATCGGCTGCATGGCTGAGCAAGGACTTGAGTGTGGTGCAGGCCTGGTCATCCGACTACGCGACAGCCACGGGCGAGCGCAGACACGTGACATTACCCGACGGTTCTCGATTACAACTCAACACCCGCAGTGCCGTGGACGTGGCCTTCACCAGGCAGCAATTGGCGATCGACCTCAAGCGTGGGGAGGTCATGCTGGACTGTCGACAGGCAGATCCTGGACAACCGCCAGTCACGCTGCGCACCAGTACCGCATCGTTGCAAACCGTCGGGGGGCGCTTCGTGGGGCGTGTGGAGGACGATTGCCTGCGGGTGGTCGTCAGCGAGGGGCGGGTATTCACCCGCAGGCAGGGCACCGGCCTGATCCAATGGCTCGAGCCAGGTGGAGAATGGCGCGTCACCGCCACTGGTGCCGAGCACGTGGCGCCTTCAGGGATTGACGCGATGGCCTGGACCGAAGGCCTTATCGTCGGCAAGAACATGCTGCTCAGGGATTTCCTGACGCAGATCAGCCGATACCGCCGGGGTTATCTCACCTGCAGCGATGACATTGCTGAGCTTCGCTTGTCCGGGGTTTTCCGCCTTCAGGATCCAGAACAACTGCTGCAATTGCTGCCTACCACGCTTCCCGTTCAAGTCCGTCAGTTGACGCGATGGTGGGTGCGCGTGGAGGCGCTGGGCCATGCCTAGTCTTTGATGAACAAGGCCTGATTCTAATGTGTCGGGTTTTGGCCGCGCATCCGGCTAGATCAGTGAGAAGAATCTCCTGCACACTTTACGGACGCTTTCATGTCAACCAACCGGGTAAAACTGTACGCCTTTGGCGCGAATGATTTTCGACCTGTCTTGCACTCAGATTTGCTGAGCAATGCCATCCGCGCTGCCTTGCTGGGTACGGCGCTTGGATTGGCCATGGTGCCTGGCATGACACTCGCCGCTGATGCCTCGCAGGTCAGTTCGACCTATGCCATTGCGCCTGGCCCCCTGGATGAAGTGCTCAATCAATTTGCCCGTCAAGCGGGCATCACGCTTTCCAGTACACCGGCACTCACTCAAGGATTGCCTTCCAAAGGCCTTCATGGGCAGTACTCAGCTGAGCAGGCGCTAGGGGTGCTGCTGGCTGGAAGCGGTCTGACAGCAGCGAACCAAGGAAACCGGACCTTCATCGTACAGGCCCAGCCAGCGGAGGCAGCGCTGGCGTTACCCGATACGGATATTCGAGGCTTCACCCTTGGCAATGCCCTGGGGAGCATGGAGGGTTATAACGCCACCCATAGCCAGGTCGCCACTAAAAGCAGCCTGGCATTGGTCGAGACGTCTCAATCGGTTTCGGTGGTAACCCGGCAACAGATCGACGACCAAGGCTCTCAAACCGTCGCACAGGCCATGCGCTATACCCCAGGCGTGATGACCAGCCCCTATGGTGCGACGCACCGGTATGACTACGTGGCCATGCGAGGCTTCAACGATGGCTCGGTGGATAACATCTATGTAGACGGCCTCAAGTCCATGGGGGACAACGGCACCTACAGCACGATGCAGGTCGACCCCTATTTCCTGGAGCGGATCGATGTCTTGAAAGGGCCCTCTTCGGTCCTATATGGCCGTAGCTCACCGGGTGGATTGGTCGCACTGACCACCAAGAAACCCGTGTTCACCGCTTTTCATCAAGTTCAAGCATCGGTCGGCACACAAGGTCAGCGCGGGCTGGGCTTCGACACCAGCGGCCCATTGGATGCAGACAAGCGTATTGCCTACCGTCTGACCGGTTTGGCAGACGCTTCGGATACGCAGTTCGATCACAACAAAGAAGAACGCTACGCCATCGCCCCGTCGCTTAGCATCGACTTCAGCGAAGACACATCGCTGACCCTACAAGCCTACCTGCAGCATGATCCAAACGGAGGCTATCACGGTGGCAATCCTGCAGACGGAATGCTGAGTAAGCGTAATGGGGTACGCCTGTCGGATCACTTCTTCGAAGGGGAGCCGGGCATCGATAATTACGAGCGCACCCAGCAGTCGTTCAGTTACCAGTTCGAGCATCGCTTCAACGATGTATTTACCGCGCGGCAGAACTTCCGCTACCAGGACTCGGACGTGTCGATGGACCAGGTGTACTCGGCAGGTTGGGCAGATGCCGACAGTACCGTACTGAACCGAGCCTACACCGGGGGTGATGAGCGGCTGCACTCCTACATCATCGACAACATGGTCCAGGCTGAATTCTTCACCGGCATCGCCAAGCACACCCTGCTGCTGGGCACGGATTACCAGCGTCGCAAAGCCGATGTCTCGTGGCGCTATGGCACTGTAGACCCGCTGGATGCGGCTAACCCGCAGTATGGTAACGGTAACCTGCAGGTGCTTGGTGAAAACCGATACCAACGCCGGTTGCAACAGACGGGGGTCTATCTGCAGGATCTGGTGGAGCTGGATCAATGGCGCTTCTCACTGGGCCTGCGCCAGGACTGGGTCAAGGTATCAGAGGACAATCGCGATACCGATACCAGGGTCAGTGACAAGCGGTCCAACTTCACGACTCGCGCTGGGGTGCTCTATCTCTTCGAGAATGGCCTGGCGCCGTATGTAAGCTACTCCGAGTCCTTCAACCCGAATACCGTGTCCGATCAAGACGGAAAACCGCTCGCTCCTACCGAGGGCACTCAGTGGGAAGCCGGTATCAAGTATCAGCCACCTGGCAGCGACAACCTGTATACCGCCTCGGTGTTCCGTATCGAGCAGGAGAACCTGGCTTCCAAACAACCTGATGAAGACTTCTACAGGCCTGTTGGTCAAGTACGCTCACAAGGGTTGGAGCTCGAGGCGCATGTGCAGGTTACTGATAATCTGAAACTGCTGGGTGGCTATACCTACACCGACATCGAGTACTCGAAGTCGATGCCTAGCCTTGTATCCAGCGGTCTGGACAACAAAGGCAATTCGCCCACCCAGGCCCCGGAGCAAATGGTCTCGCTGTGGGCCGACTACAACTTCCGGCAAGGCGCGCTCGATGGGCTTAAATTGGGCGGTGGTGTGAGGTATGTGGGGCATAGCTGGGCCGATGCAGAGAACAGCCGCAAGGTGCCTTCCTACACATTGGTTGATGCCTCGTTGGGCTATGACCTGGGTAAGCTGGGTTTGAAGGGCTTGGATGTCCGCCTGAATGCCAACAACCTGACCAATCAGCGCTACATCACCTCGTGTGCCAGCTTGAATTACTGCTATATGGGCGAAGAGCGCAATGTCAGCGCCACAGTGAGCTACCAGTTCTGAAGCGCACAGCGGGACAGCCGCTTATCAGAAGCTAGCTATGTGGGGTGTTTAACCCGGAAAGAAAAAGCCCCTGTCTGCAACGCAGACAGGGGCTTTTTGTTTGAATCTTGACGATGACCTACTCTCACATGGGGAAACCCCACACTACCATCGGCGATGCATCGTTTCACTGCTGAGTTCGGGATGGGATCAGGTGGTTCCAATGCTCTATGGTCGTCAAGAAATTCTGTGTGCTGGCCCGTCGTCGACGTGCCTGCGAATCTCTGTAGTTCCTACTTAAAGACAAAACCCCTACCTGCATATGCAGATAGGGGTTTTGCGAAATGAATCTTGACGATGACCTACTCTCACATGGGGAAACCCCACACTACCATCGGCGA
>NZ_VEJQ01000003.1:0-261315 GCF_007680745.1 Pseudomonas sp. DE0010 | reverse complement strand
TAAGCGCTGTGAGGCGTTGAGCTAACCAATACTAATTGCCCGTGAGGCTTGACCATATAACACCCAAGCAATTTGCTTCTGCAGATTGCGGTGGTGAAGATGACATGAACCGAAAGTTCGCAACGCATCACAAACATCACATATCCGAATTCGCTGGGCTGTCCAACAGGACATTCTGGCTACAGAATTTCTTGACGACCATAGAGCATTGGAACCACCTGATCCCATCCCGAACTCAGTAGTGAAACGATGCATCGCCGATGGTAGTGTGGGGTTTCCCCATGTGAGAGTAGGTCATCGTCAAGATTCATTTCGCAAAACCCCTATCTGCGCATGCAGGTAGGGGTTTTGTCTTTGGGCTGTGCAAAAATCTTCACATTGCGTGCTCTTCCGCCCTTGCTCAGACGGTTTGACAGCATGATTGCGTGAGGCTAATGAGTCACCTCGTGTACGCTATGCCGCTTCTCGATAGGGCATAAGGACAATCCTCCTCCTCATTCACCTCTTCATTCCTACGACCGAGGCCCAAAAGGTGAAAGCCACTCGCCTGACTCTGATCTGCCATGGACTAACCCTGGCCCAAAAGCGAGGGTATTTCCCTGTGCCGGAAGAGCCACTGCTGTCCGTACCCCACCGCAGCGTACCGCACGGTAAAGTTCAGATCCTGACAGCGCCGGAACAGCGCGCTCAGCAAACCGCCCTGGCCTTGGGCGATGCCACGATTGCGTCAGGATTGGCGGATTGCGATATGGGGCGATGGCGAGGGCTGGCCTTAAAGCGCGTACAAGCCGAGCAGCCGTCGGCCTTGGCCGACTGGCTGGAGAACCCCGCGAGCGAGGTGCATGGAGGGGAGTCTTTTCAAGCGCTCTGCCATCGTCTGAGCGTTTGGCTGAAGGATTTTGAGCTGCCGGGTGAATGGTTCGCTGTCACTCACCCAATGGTCATGCGTGCAGTATTGGTACAGGTGCTGGGCTGCCCAATGGTGGCAGCCCAACGCATCGATGTCCTGCCATTGTCCCGCATCGAATTGAGCTTCAGCGGACAGTGGCGGTTGAGGATCAACTGCCCTCAGAACGCCAGCTTATAGCCAATCAATAGCAGCATCGTGGCCAAGCACGGGCGCAGCACCCGGTCCGATATGCGCCCGGTCAGGTGGCTACCCAGGTAAATACCCGGCAATGAGCCCAGCAGCAGGTAGCCGAGCAATGACCAGTCCATGTTACCCATGCCCGCATGACCCAGCCCAGCCACCAATGTGAGCGGGACGGCGTGGGCTATCTCGGTGCCAACCAGGCGACGTGTAATCAGGAAAGGGTAGAGCAGGAAGAGGGCGACGGTACCCAGTGCGCCAGCGCCGATGGAGGTGAGCGTTACCATGACACCCAATACGACGCCGGTCAGGACAGTCAGGGTATTAAGGCTACGATCGCTCAGATGGTAATGGTCACCGGCGTGGCGGCTAGCGAAGGCCTGCAAACGCGATTTGAACAAGATAGCCAAGGCTGTGAGGATCAATACAACGGCCAAGCCCTGCTTGATGATCGCGTTTACGGCCGTGGTGTCGGTGTGCAGCGTACTGAGGAACCACAGCGTCAGTGCAGCCGCGGGAACGCTGCCCAGGCTGAGGAGCCCCGTGATCTTCCAATCGATGTTCTTGTTACGCGCATGTACCCATACGCCGCTGGCCTTGGTGATCGCCGCATAAAGCAGGTCGGTACCCACTGCCGTTGCTGGGTTGATCCCGAACCACAGCAGGATTGGCGTCATCAGCGAGCCACCGCCTACACCCGTCATGCCAACGATGAACCCTACGACCAATCCTGCAATGGTAAAACCGAAAGAACCTACATCCATACGCTACTCGACTGCCCAGCTTTGCCCGTTATCGGATGCAGCCAGCATATAGATTTTTTTATAGCCAAATAGACTTGTTCGTTATTAGGTTATAACTGGGGGCAGCCCGCATCATGGCACTGCCCCCATACGACGCTAAACAATCAGATCCGGAAACTGCCCACCAGCTGCTTCAACCGGCCGGCTTGCTGGGCCAATTGATCACAATGGCGCAGCGTTTCGTTGAGATTCTCCACACCCTGCTGGTTCAACGCATTGATCTGGGTGATATCCAGGTTGAGGCTTTCCACCACGGCAGTCTGCTCTTCGGTGGCGGTGGCCACCGACTGGTTCATGCCGTCGATTTCGCCGATGCGCTGAGTCACGCTGGCAAGGCGTTCACCAGCCTGGTTGGCTACCTGGACCGTTTGCTCACTGGAAACCTGGCTGGTATTCATCGTATGCACCGCCTCGCGTGAGCCTACCTGCAGGCCGGTAATCATTCGATGGATTTCCTCGGCTGACTCCTGCGTACGGTGGGCAAGATTTCGCACTTCATCAGCCACAACGGCAAAGCCACGGCCGGCCTCGCCAGCGCGAGCGGCTTCGATGGCCGCGTTCAAGGCCAACAAGTTGGTTTGCTGAGAAATGCCCTTGATCACATCCAGAATCTTGCCAATTTCGTCGGTGCTGGCGTTCAGGGTTTCGATTTGTGCACAAGATTCGCTGATGCGCTGCGACAGCGAGGTCATGGCGCTGATCGCTTCCTCCACCACGGCACGTCCATCGTGGGCCTGCTCACTGGCGCCGCTCGCATGCTGGGATGCATCGGCTGCGTTACGCGCGATTTCCTGGGTCGCGGCACCCAGTTCATTGATCGCTGCCGCCACGCTGTTGGTGCGCATGCTTTGTTCTTCAGAACCGTTGATGGAGGCATTGGAAGCGCTGACGACTTTTTCAGACAGGTCGTGGACCAGCCGTGTGGCCGAGGACACCTCGCTGATGGAGGCATGGATACGTTCAACGAAGCGGTTGAAAGAGGTAGCCAACTCACCGAACTCATCCTGATGCTGCACCGCCAGGCGGCGGGTCAGGTCACCTTCGCCTTCGGCGATGTCACGCATGGCGCGTCCCATGGTGGTCAGGGGGCGCATCAGTACAGGAATCAGCAAGCCAAGCAGGCCTGCGATGGCGGCGACCGCGATGAGCATGGCGATCAGCGCCGAAGTACGGAACTGGCTCAGGGCTGCATAAGCCTTGTCCTTGTCGATCGAAAGACCGATGTACCACTTGGCCGAGGGCAGGCCGGCTACTGGCGCAAATGAGATCAAGCGTTCCTGGCCATTGAGCACGACGTCCTGCATACCCGGTGCAACGCGCAGGTTGGTGCCAGGGTAGATGTCCTTGAGGTTTTTCATGACCTGGTCTTTGTCAGGACTGACGATCACCTGGCCATCGCTGTCGGCGAGGAAGGCGTGGCCTATGCCGCCAAAGTCGACACTGTTGATGATTTCGACCAGCGTATCGAGGCTGACGTCGCCGCCCACTACACCCAGCAGCTCGCCGTTGGATCGGCTTTTGACCGGGATGGCTACCGTCACTACCAAACCACCCACAGCCGCTTGATAGGGCGGCGTCAGCAAGGTCTGGCCGGCGTTGGCAGCTGCGCTGTACCAAGGGCGTTTGCGTGGATCATAGTCTGCAGGCATTTGCGCATCCGGGCGCTGCGTGAATACCCCGTTGGCCTGGCCCATGTAGGTGAAGAGGAAGTTGCGCGTATAGGAAGGCTGATCCACCAGGCCAGCGAGGGTGTCCCCCGTTCCGAGCTGGGCAATATCTTGCGCCAGGTTTTCCAGCACGAGAATGCGCCCGCTCATCCAGTTCTGCACGCTGCTGGCGGTCAATGCGCCGGATTGTTCCACCGATGCCTCGATGTTCTGCCGGATCGTATTGCGTTGCAGGTAATCGTTGTACAGCGTGAACAAGGCGAATGCCAATACCACTACGCCGCTGGCGCTGAGCAGAATCTTGTGGCGAAATTTCAGGTTCATGTTTCGAGACCTTGAGCCATTAACGGGAGGGTACAGCGCGGGTGTGGTGAGCTGTCAGCCCTGTCGAAAGGGGTATCGGCGTGACGGGTAAAAGGTTGATACGCTTACGGAAATTTCTCACAGCTTTCGACAAGCGGCGATCACCTCAAGGCCAGCCGCTCGACCAGCATCCTGGCAGCCTTGAGCAGCGGTTGCTGCTTGCGCCAGAACACATGCACCGGGAGTTGCAGCTCGTTGCGCGTGTTCTGGAAGGCCAAACGTTTCAGGCGGCCTGCGTCCAACAGCGGCGCGACCCTGGACAGCGGCAGATCACCCCAGCCCAGGCCTGCCTCGACCATCTGCAAGGCGAGGTCGAAGCTGTCGGTCGTCCAATGCGTGGCACCAATGACCATGCGCGGGTCGGTCAACGGCAGGTCGCGGCTGCGTACCAGGATCTGCCGCACGCCTGTAAGGTCTTCGAGGTTCTGGATTGCACCCGGCCGTGCGGCCGGGTGATGGGGAGCAAGGGTCGCCACCAGAGACTCGACGCCAATCAGCTGAAACCCGCGCTGCGGGTCAACGTGAAGACCTGCAAATGCCACGCACAGGTCGGCCCGACCGCTGTCCAGCAAATCCAGCGCTTGTTCTTGCGGCGCACTCAGTATCGCGACTTCAAGCAATGGATAACGTTTGCCGAGCTCGGCAATGGCCGCTATTAGCAGCTGCTGATCGACGTCCGGCACCACCGCTAGGGTCAGGTTGCTTTCCAGGCCCTCGGAGAGCTCTACGGCATGCACTTGCAGCAAACCCAACTGCTCGGCAATCAGCCGCGCATGGGGCTCAAGCGCAAGGGCTTGGGCTGTGGGTCGAACATCGCGAGCTCCGCGCTGGAACAGGCTGTAGCCCAGCTCGGCCTCCAGGTTGCCGATTGCCATGCTGACCGCCGAGGGCACGCGCTGCAGGCTGCGCGCGGCGGCAGAGAATGAGCCTTTGTCCAGCACGGTGAGAAAAACCTGGATAGTTTCACTGGTGAATGACACACGCTTCTCCTGTCAGTCAGACTGAAAGCTGCTGACTTTTGCTGTCAGATGCAATGACGCACTATACCCGGCCCAAGCCATTTAGATGAGGTCGATGCAGTGCAGGGTTTAAAGCGCAAACTGATTTATGTGACGTTTTACGAGTTGATCGGCCTGTGCATGTCCACCTTGGGTCTGGCCTACCTGTCCGACACCCAGGCTTCTCACACGGGACCGCTCGCGGTGATGATCACCACCATCGCCATGATCTGGAACCTGGTCTACAACACGCTGTTTGAATATTGGGAAAGCCGGCAAGCCACACGAGGGCGCAGCGTGGCTCGGCGCGTAGTGCACGCAGTAGGGTTTCAGCTGACCCTCGTGATCTACCTGATCCCGCTGATCGCGTGGTGGTTGGACATGAGCCTGCTCGATGCGCTGCTGGTGGACATGGCATTCATCGTGCTGGTGCCTTGCTACACCTTTGCCTACAACTGGGCTTTCGACAAAATGTTCGGCCTGCCCAGTTCGGCAATGGCAGCCACTTAAAGCGCCGCTGTCAGCAGGTCTCTGAAATCACCTGGCTCAGTCCAGTCGAAGCTTGGCTTCAAGCCGGTCAAGGTGCTCGTTCATCAGGGCGTGGGCGGACTGTGCATCGCCTCGCTCGAGCGCCTCGATCAGCGCTGCATGTTCTTGCCAGGCGCAATGGTCGCAGCACGGTGACTCGTAGCGCGCAATGATAAGGGACGTCATGGGCACCAACCCATTGAGAAAGCGCGACAAAGGAGCATTGTCAGCCACCTGGGCCAGTTTCAGATGAAACTCACCACCCAGACGTATAGCGGCGCAGCGTTCGCCCTTTTCATGATGCACGCGTTCACGCTCGACCAATTGGCGCAGCTGCTTGAGTTGCCCGGGACGGGCGCGCTCGACGGCCAGGGTTATCAGCGTGGTTTCGGCAAGCCGGCGTGCGCTCAGTACCTGGCGCGCCTGATTGGGATCGGGCGCAACCAGATGAGCCGTATGGCTTGGGCGTTGTACCACTACCTGCTGGTCGCTCAAGCGGCCTAGCACTCGGCGGATGACCGTACGGCTCACGCCGAATGCCTGGCCCAGCGCTTGCTCTGGCAGCAAAGTGCCAGGCGGCAGGCGTTGCTCCAGAATGGCATCGAACAACCGTGGGTAGATCTGTTCGGCGCAAAGCCGGGTCTCACCGGCTGCAAGCAGGTCGGGCAGGTGATGTGCACCCTTCATGATTGCTCTCCTGGATTATGGGTGCCGATGTTCGTCCGGCACATTGAGCGCAATGCCCATGCGCAAACCCTCGGCGAGAATGTGTTGCCGCATCTGCGTGCTGGCCTGTGTGCTATTGCGCTCACGAATCGCCCGCACCACGGCTTCGTTTTCCTTGAGACGGGCAGCCAGGTGCTCGGGTGAATTGCGCAGCATGTCGGCGCTTTGCTTCAGGGCAATGCCCGTTTGCTGCACGACGCTCTGGAAAATGGGGTTGGTGGTCAGGGCAAATAGCGCCTGATGGAATGCAATGTAAGCGTTCATGCCTGCTTCGCTGTCATCGGCCTCAAGGGCTTCACGCATGTCCATCAAGGTCAACCGTAACTGACCGATGTCCTGGCTGTTGGCCGACTGGGCCACCAGTCCGACGATGAAGGGTTCAAGGGTATAGCGCAGTTCAAGCACATCGGCGAGGCTGGCCTGTGCACTGGCAGTGGGCGCCGAAGCCGAGGTAGCTGTATCGGCATCCAGCACCAGCACACCTTTGCCTGGCAAAGCGCGCACCAGCCCAAGGGTCTCGAGCACGATGACCGCCTCACGCAGGCTCGGGCGGCTGATGCCCAATTGTTCGGCCAATTCTCGCTGGCCAGGGAGCATGTCGCCACTGCGCCATTGGCCACGGGCGAGGGCTTGACGCAGCTTTTCCACCACAGCGTTGACGACGGTTGATGAGCTGATCACGTTTCGCTCCTTCAGGGGCCGGCATGCGAGCCGGCCCTTTTCTTTCAGAATTCCTGTTGGTGGGCTGCAGGCTGCTTACGCGGGTTGTGCGCAAAGCCAGGCTTGCCGTCGAGCACGTTCTGAGCGCGCTCCAGGTCGATGTCTTTTTCCCAGCGGGCGATGGCCACGGTGGCAACGCAATTGCCGATCAGGTTGGTCAACGCGCGTCCGATGCCCATGAACCAATCCACAGCCAGTACCAGTACCAGGCCCACCACCGGGATCGCAGGGACTGCAGTCAGTGTCGCGGCAAGAATCACCAGCGCCGAGCCGGGAATCCCATGCGCGCCCTTGGACGTTACCAGTGAAACCAGCAAGATCGTCAGCAGGTCTGTCATCGCCAGGGGCGTACCGGTGGCATTGGCGATGAAGACGATGGCCAAGGTCAGGTAGATGGAGAAACCGTCAAGGTTAAAGGAATAGCCAGTTGGAATCACCAGCCCGACCGTTGAACTGCCGATGCCCAGGTGTTCGAGCTTGCGCATGATCTGCGGCAGCACGGCATCGGAAGAAGCCGTACCCAGGACGATGGTGAGCTCTTCGCGCAAATACTTGATCAGGGGCAGCAATTTCAGCCCCGACAAACGCATGACGGTACCCAGCACGATCAGCACGAACCCTGCGCACGTGAGGTAGAACAACGCCACCAGGCCGCCCAGATGCTGGAGCGACTCCAGGCCGTACTTGCTGGTCGTGAAGGCGATGGCGCCGAACACGCCAATGGGCGCCAGACGCACGATCATGCCCATGATGCGGAAGATCACATGGCTGAGCTCGTTGATCAGCCGCGAAATGCCCGCAGCCGAATCGCCCACCAGGTTGAGCGCGCTGCCGAACAGTACCGAGAACAACAGTACCTGCAGGATGTTGTTGTCAGCAAAGGCACCTACCACCGAGGTGGGGATCAGGTCCATGAAGAACGCTGTGGCGCCATGGATATGCTGACCACGCTCGGCCAGGCTGTTGGCATCAGCGCCGGACAACTGGTCGAGGTGGATGTTGGCGCCGCTACCGATACCACTGGTGAACGCGAACACCAGGCCGATGACCAGAGCCAGCGTAGTAAGCACTTCGAAATAGATGACCGACTTGAGGCCGATGCGACCGACCTTCTTCAGGTCACCGGCACCGGAAATGCCGCTGACCACTACGCAAAAGACGATCAGGCCGATCAGCATCTTGATCAGCTTGATGAAGCCATCGCCGAGGGGTTTGAGCTGCAAGGAAAGGTCGGGGAAACTCAGGCCGCAGGCAACGCCAAGGGCCAGGCCCAGCACGACTTGAAGGAAGATCGAACGCGAGCACCATTTGAGCATGGGAGTGATCTCAGGTCGGTGTCCTTGCTTCGTTGGCCGCACGGGGCGAATGAGCGCAGGACTTAATTATTGTGGTCTTACCGGTTTGTTCAGCGCTTGACCATAAAACGCCTATTTTCAGCGCAGTGCAAGCTTTTTTGGCCTTACCGGTCTGACCAGTCATAGTGCATGCAAACGCTCGATGCTCTGTTGGAGTGCAGTAAGTGTCAGCTCACCCATCAGAGCGCCTAGCGCTCAGGCAACATGCTACAGGCAGCAATAAGCTTGCCATGGTGCGCGGCATTCAACGCCAAAGAGTTTTAGAACCAGGCCACAGGGGGGCATGAGGCTTGCGCAGCCCCGCGGGTTTAGCGCATCTGTATTTACTGGAAACCCAATGGGGCAATGGATTGTTAGCTGACCCATGCACTGCGAATTGTCACGCGTTGGCAGGAGGAGCCGAGATGAGTCTGGCGTTCGATATCAGAGGTGCGCGATTAGCGGTGACTAAACGCAGCGGCAGGGCGGGCAGGCTGGCCAATAATCGAATTCGCCTGAATGAGGATGGGGCGGTAGATAACCGCCCGTCGCTCAAGCAATGACGGCAGGGCCGCCATGCTCGCCTGCCTCAATCGCCGTGAAGCGTTTCGGCCGCATACAAGGTGTTTTCCAACAGGCAGGCGCGGGTCATCGGCCCCACGCCGCCCGGCACCGGAGTGATCCAGCCAGCACGGGGAAGGGCGGTTTCGTAGACGACATCGCCCACTAGCTTGCCATCCTCCTGACGGTTGATACCGACGTCGATGACGATGGCACCTTCCTTGATCCATTCACCCTTGACCAACCCAGGCTTGCCGGCGGCAACGACCACCAGGTCCGCGCGTCCGACATGCCCTGCCAGGTCCTGGGTGAAGCGATGGCACACGGTGATCGTACAGCCGCTGAGCAACAACTCCAGCGCCATTGGCCGGCCAACGATGTTCGAGGCCCCGACGATCACGGCATTCATGCCGTACAGGTCCTGCCCGGTACTCTCGAGCAGGGTCATGATGCCCTTGGGTGTGCAGGGGCGCAGCAGCGGGATGCGCTGTGCAAGGCGACCTACGTTGTAGGGATGGAAGCCGTCCACATCCTTGTCCGGGCGGATGCGCTCGAGCAGCAACGACGCGTCGAGGTGCGCAGGCAGCGGCAGTTGGAGCAGGATGCCGTCAATGGACGGGTCATCATTGAGGCGATCGATCAGTTCAGTAAGCGCTTCTTGCGTGGTGTGGCTGGGCAGGTCGAAGGCCTGCGACAGGAAGCCTACTTCTTCGCAATCCTTGCGCTTGTGCGAGACGTAGACCTGGGAGGCAGGGTCGGTGCCTACCAGAATCACTGCCAGGCCCGGCGTGCGCAGGCCCTCCTGGCGCCGCTGCGCGACACGTTGAGCGATTTGCTGGCGCAGCTTGGCGGCAATCGCCTTGCCATCGATTAGTTGTGCAGTCATAGACGCGTGATTAACCATCGGAAGGAAAACAATAAAGAACGCGTATTCTCGCACGACATGGCCGGAGGGCAAAGGCGGGCGGTCGGGCAAATGCCCTAACCCCTTCAATAATTTAAATTTTTTTTAGAAAGTTGTTGACGACCCCAGGGGTCGGCTATAAGATTCGCCGCACTTGTCGGGCACAGCCTAGCACTGGTTGGCGAAGTCGGGCAGAATGAGTCGTTTGGCAGTGAGCTGTCAGTGCCTTGTTCGGTTAGGCTTCAAGCTTAAGCGCCCGTAGCTCAGCTGGATAGAGCATCCGCCTTCTAAGCGGATGGTCGCAGGTTCGAGTCCTGCCGGGTGCGCCACTTAGGCAGCTTTGGCAAGCAAGGTGTTTGAACGCGTTATGGTGGGCGTAGCTCAGTTGGTAGAGCGCTGGATTGTGATTCCAGTTGTCGTGGGTTCGATTCCCATCGTCCACCCCATATTCTTCGAAGGCGCCGCGCGGTAACTGGCGCCTTTGTTTTAAGCGTTACGCGGACGTGGTGAAATTGGTAGACACACTGGATTTAGGTTCCAGCGGCGCAAGCTGTAAGAGTTCGAGTCTCTTCGTCCGCACCATGCTTCAGTAAGGCAGTACCGTTACACCGCAATATGGTGGGCGTAGCTCAGTTGGTAGAGCGCTGGATTGTGATTCCAGTTGTCGTGGGTTCGATTCCCATCGTCCACCCCATCTTTAATACGAAAGGCGCCTTGATCGCGAGATCGGGCGCCTTTTGTTTTTTGGTGCGCCCCGATCCTCAATGGGTGCACGACGCGGCCGATCCTGTGGTGGTCAGCGCGGGCGATCCATGCGCTCGACTCGCGCTCCCCAGGCGCCGGCTCGGCAGCGCTGCTGGCCATGCCTGTCACGCGAGCCGCTGACCTGAAGCGTGGAGCCAGTATTTATTGCAGGTCGCCCTTGCAATCCGCTGGTTTCGTCCCAATAAAAGCTGATAGATTTCAGCCGGTTGAAACCCGGTGAAGCGGGAAGTACCAGGACATAGCCAATGATCGCAAAAGAAGCCCGCCAGGCTGCCGCGCTGCAGCGTTTCGCCGAAGCGAACCCTCACTTGCTCGAAGAGATCCGCGCGCTGGATGCCCGTGAGCAGGCGCAGCAAATTCAGTGGGCGTTCGAGGATGCCGCTGAACAGCAAGGTATCCAGCCCTGGGAGCTCGCACTTGAGCTGATCGCCGAAACCCCGGAGCAATTGCGGGTCATGCGCCTTGAGACCCACCGGGAGGTGGCCGATGCGCTGGGGTTGTCCTGGGAGGAGTACTGCGAGTTCAACGAGATAGAGCCCGAATAAGGGGCGTGCAGTTCAAGGTGTATTTGTTGAGCAAGATGTTGCGGCAAGTGATCGTTGCAATGTCTGGCCAGGCTTCTTGGAATCAGGTCGCGCGGTTCGCCGTGCGGCCCTTGAAAGTTAATCGACCGGCGTTGTTTCAGGTCGTCCCGAGTGGGGTGACTTCTGCTGCGCGACTCACTAGAATGCTTGCCCTTGATTCTGGAGTCGGGCTAACGCCGGCTAACGTCTGTGCAACGAGGAATATCCATGCAAGTTTCTGTTGAAAACACTTCCGCTCTCGAGCGCCGCATGACCATCGCCGTTCCGGCTGAGCGCGTCGAGAACGAAGTCAACAAGCGTCTGCAGCAGACTGCCAAGCGCGCCAAGGTTGCCGGCTTCCGCCCCGGCAAGGTGCCCATGAGCGTGATCCGTCAGCGCTTCGAGGCCGATGCCCGCCAGGAAGCCTTCGGTGATCTGGTTCAGGCTTCCTTCTACGAAGCCATTGTCGAGCAAAAACTCAACCCTGCCGGCGCGCCGTCCGTAGAACCCAAGTCGTTCGAAAAAGGCAAGGACCTGGAATTCGTCGCGGTCTTCGAAGTATTCCCGGAGTTCACCGTTGCCGGCCTTGAGTCGATCAACGTCGAGCGCCTGAGCGCCGAAGTCGCCGATTCCGATCTGGACAAAATGCTGGAAGTGCTGCGCAAGCAGAACACGCGCTTCGAAGCCGTCGAGCGCGCCGCGCAAACCGATGATCAGCTCAACATCGACTTCGTTGGCAAGGTTGACGGTGAAACGTTCGCCGGTGGCTCGGCCAAAGGTACCCAGTTGGTACTGGGCTCCGGCCGCATGATCCCAGGCTTCGAAGACGGCCTGGTCGGCGCCAAGGCTGGCGAAGAGCGCGTCGTCAACGTGACCTTCCCAGAGGACTACCAGAACCTGGACCTGGCCGGCAAGGCCGCCGAGTTCACCATTACCGTCAACAGCGTGTCGGCCCCTGTGCTGCCTGAGCTGAACGAAGCGTTCTTCGCCCAGTTCGGTATCAAGGAATCGACCCTGGAAGGCTTCCGCGCCGAAGTTCGCAAGAACATGGAGCGTGAGCTGCGCCAGGCCATCAAGACCAAGGTCAAGAACCAGGTCATGGACGGTCTGCTGGCTGCCAATCCGATCGAAGCGCCAAAGGCTTTGCTGGAAAACGAAGTCAATCGTCTGCGCGTGCAGGCTGTTCAGCAGTTCGGTGGCAACATCAAGCCTGAGCAACTGCCGGCCGAGCTGTTCGAAGAGCAAGCCAAGCGCCGTGTTGCGCTGGGCCTGATCGTGGCAGAAGTGGTCAAGCAGTACGACCTCAAGCCAGACGATGCCAAGGTTCGCGAGATGATCGAGGAGATGGCTTCGGCCTACCAGGAGCCTGAGCAAGTCATCGCCTGGTACTACAAGAACGACCAGCAGATGAACGAAGTGCGTTCGGTTGTGCTTGAAGAACAAGTTGTGGATACTGTTCTGCAGAAAGCGACTGTGACTGACAAGTCGGTCTCGTATGAAGAGGCCGTCAAGCCAGCTCAGGCACCTGACGAAGCCGAGTAAGCGGTCTTTTCGCAGGAAGCCCCCACAAGCCAGCCTTCGCGCTGGCTTGTGTGTATTCAAGCCATGACTATTTGGGAGTGAGCGCAGGACATGTCCCGCAATTCTTTTATTCAGCAGAGCTCTGACATCCAGGCTGCAGGCGGCCTGGTCCCTATGGTTATCGAGCAGTCCGCCCGTGGCGAACGCGCCTACGACATCTACTCGCGCCTCCTGAAGGAGCGCGTGATCTTCCTGGTTGGCCCGGTCGAAGACTACATGGCCAATCTCGTCGTCGCACAGATGCTGTTCCTTGAGGCGGAAAACCCGGACAAGGATATCCATCTGTACATCAACTCGCCGGGTGGGTCCGTAACCGCCGGCATGTCGATCTACGACACCATGCAGTTCATCAAGCCGGACGTATCGACCATCTGCATCGGCCAGGCCTGCAGCATGGGTGCGTTCCTGCTCGCCGCCGGTGCCAAGGGCAAGCGTCACTGCCTGCCGAACTCGCGCGTGATGATTCACCAGCCCTTGGGCGGGTTCCAGGGCCAGGCTACCGATATCGAAATCCATGCCCAGGAAATCCTGAACATCAAGGCGCGCCTGAACGAGCTTCTGGCCTACCACACCGGTCAGGATCTGGAGACCATCAAGCGCGACACCGAGCGTGACAACTTCATGAGCGCCTCGCGCGCAGCCGAGTACGGCCTGATCGACTCGGTATACGACAAGCGGCAACTGGCTTCCTGAAGCGGGAGGCCAGGGCAGGTAGGCGCATGATGCGCCTGCCTGCGGACTTGAAAAAGCCCGCAATTGCCTTCATCTTGTGTTGCAAGCCTACCGGATTGGATCGATCGAATGACTGACACCCGTAACGGCGAGGACAGCGGCAAATTGCTTTATTGCTCCTTCTGCGGCAAAAGCCAGCACGAAGTGCGCAAACTGATTGCCGGGCCCTCGGTATTTATCTGCGACGAGTGCGTCGACCTGTGCAATGACATCATCCGCGAGGAGGTGCAGGAAGCTCAGGCCGAAAGCAGCGCGCACAAATTGCCTTCGCCGAAAGAAATCAGCGGTATCCTCGACCAGTACGTCATTGGTCAGGAACGCGCGAAAAAGGTGCTTGCCGTGGCGGTTTACAACCACTACAAGCGCTTGAACCAGCGTGACAAGAAGGGTGACGATGTCGAGCTGGGCAAGAGCAACATCCTGCTCATCGGCCCGACGGGCTCGGGTAAGACCTTGCTCGCCGAAACCCTGGCGCGCTTGTTGAACGTACCGTTCACAATCGCGGACGCCACCACCCTGACCGAAGCTGGTTATGTGGGTGAGGACGTCGAGAACATCATTCAGAAACTGCTGCAGAAGTGCGACTACGATGTGGAAAAGGCCCAGATGGGTATTGTCTACATCGACGAAATCGACAAGATTTCGCGCAAGTCGGATAACCCGTCCATCACCCGTGATGTTTCGGGTGAAGGTGTGCAGCAAGCCTTGCTCAAGCTCATCGAGGGCACCGTTGCCTCCGTACCTCCACAGGGCGGTCGCAAGCACCCGCAACAGGAATTCTTGCAGGTTGATACCCGCAACATCCTGTTCATCTGCGGTGGTGCGTTCTCCGGCCTTGAAAAGGTCATTCAGAACCGCTCCACCAAAGGTGGTATGGGCTTTGGTGCTGAAGTGCGCAGCAAGGAGGAGGGCAAGAAAGTCGGCGAATCTCTGCGTGAGGTCGAGCCTGACGATTTGGTCAAGTTTGGCCTGATCCCCGAGTTCGTGGGGCGCTTGCCCGTATTGGCAACGCTTGATGAGCTGGACGAAGCAGCGCTTATCCAGATCTTGACCGAACCCAAGAACGCGCTGACCAAGCAGTATGCCAAGCTGTTCGAGATGGAAAGCGTCGACCTCGAGTTCCGCAGCGATGCGCTCAAGGCCGTTGCTCGCAAAGCTTTGGAGCGCAAGACTGGCGCCCGTGGCCTGCGTTCCATCCTGGAAGGGGTGCTGCTCGACACCATGTACGAGATTCCTTCCGCGAAGGAAGTCAGCAAGGTGGTGATCGATGAAAGCGTCATCGAGGGTACCTCGCAGCCGCTGATGATCTACGAGAACAGCGAGCCGCAAGCCAAGGCTGCACCTGACGCCTGATTATGGGGCAGGTCGCCTGACCGCGTAGCACAGAGGGGGCCTTGGGCCCCCTTTTTGCTTTTCCTGCGCCAGCGCTTGTAATTTCGCGGGTGTACCCCCACATTAGGTCCAAACATCAATTCCACGGTTTCCGGCCACTAAGGCCGCTGTAGAGGCGAAATCATGAAGACCACCCTCGACTTGCCTCTTTTGCCATTGCGCGACGTCGTTGTTTACCCGCACATGGTCATCCCGCTGTTTGTGGGGCGTGAGAAATCCATCGAGGCCCTCGAAGCCGCGATGACGGGCGAAAAGCAGATTCTCCTGCTCGCCCAGAAAAACCCGGCTGATGACGATCCGGGCGAAGACGCGCTATACCGCGTTGGTACCGTAGCCACCGTGCTCCAGCTGCTGAAACTGCCTGACGGTACCGTCAAAGTGCTGGTCGAAGGCGAGCAGCGGGGCACTGTCGAGCGCTTCAGTGAAGTCCACGGCCATGTGCGCGCTGAAGTGTCTCTGATCGACGAGACCGAGGCTGTCGAGCGCGAATCGGAAGTCTTCGTGCGCACACTGCTTTCGCAGTTCGAGCAGTACGTGCAACTGGGCAAGAAAGTGCCTGCCGAAGTGATGTCCTCGCTCAATAGCATCGATGAGCCCGGGCGCCTGGTCGACACCATGGCTGCCCACATGGCCCTGAAGATCGAGCAGAAACAGGAAATTCTGGAAATCGTCGACCTGCCAACGCGGGTCGAGCATGTCCTGGCATTGCTCGATGCCGAGATCGACCTGCTGCAGGTCGAAAAGCGCATCCGCGGCCGGGTGAAAAAGCAGATGGAGCGCAGCCAACGCGAGTACTACCTGAATGAGCAGATGAAGGCCATTCAGAAAGAGCTTGGCGATGGTGATGAGGGTCACAACGAGCTCGAGGAGCTGAAAAAGCGTATCGAAGCCGCTGGCCTGCCCAAGGACGCCATGACCAAGGCCCAGGCAGAGCTGAACAAGCTCAAGCAGATGTCGCCGATGTCGGCTGAGGCCACCGTGGTGCGGTCCTACCTGGACTGGCTGGTTCAGGTGCCTTGGAAAGCGCAGAGCAAAGTGCGCCTGGACCTTGCCAAGGCCGAAGACATTCTCGATGCAGACCACTATGGTCTGGAAGAGGTCAAGGACCGTATTCTCGAGTACCTTGCCGTGCAAAAGCGCGTCAAGAAAATCCGTGGTCCGGTGCTGTGCCTGGTTGGTCCACCTGGCGTGGGCAAGACGTCCCTGGCCGAATCCATCGCCGCTGCGACCAACCGCAAATTCGTGCGCATGGCCTTGGGCGGGGTACGGGATGAAGCTGAAATCCGTGGCCATCGCCGGACCTACATCGGCTCCATGCCCGGGCGGCTGATTCAGAAGATGACCAAAGTGGGCGTGCGTAACCCGCTGTTCCTGCTCGATGAAATCGACAAAATGGGCAGCGACATGCGCGGCGACCCGGCCTCGGCACTGCTGGAGGTGCTGGACCCCGAGCAGAACCACAACTTCAACGATCACTACCTGGAGGTCGATTACGACCTGTCGGACGTGATGTTCCTGTGCACCTCCAACTCGATGAATATCCCGCCAGCATTGCTGGACCGGATGGAGATCATTCGTCTGCCGGGTTACACCGAAGATGAAAAAATCAACATCGCAGTCAAATACCTGGTGCCCAAGCAGGTCAAGGCAAACGGCCTGAAAAAAGAAGAGCTGGAGATCGATGTCTCGGCCATCCGCGACATCATTCGTTACTACACGCGCGAGGCGGGTGTGCGCGGTCTTGAACGTCAGATTGCCAAGGTCTGCCGTAAGGTCGTCAAGGAACACGCAGGACAGAAGCAGGTCAAGGTCAAGGTCACCGGCGAGCAGCTCGAACACCTGCTGGGCGTGCGCAAGTTCCGCTACGGCCTTGCCGAGCAGCAGGACCAGATCGGCCAGGTGACGGGTCTGGCGTGGACGCAAGTGGGGGGCGAGTTGCTCACCATCGAGTCCGTGGTCATTCCTGGCAAAGGTCAGTTGATCAAAACCGGCTCGCTCGGTGACGTCATGGTCGAGTCGATTACGGCTGCGCAGACAGTGGTGCGTAGCCGCGCCCGCAGCCTGGGGATCGCAGCCGACTTCCATGAAAAGCACGACGTTCACATTCATATGCCCGAAGGCGCCACCCCCAAGGATGGCCCGAGTGCAGGTATCGGCATGTGCACCGCGCTGGTGTCGGCCCTGACTCAAATACCCGTGCGTGCGGATGTGGCGATGACAGGCGAAATCACGTTGCGTGGCCAGGTTCTGGCCATTGGCGGGCTCAAGGAAAAACTGCTGGCCGCTCACCGGGGCGGCATCAAGACGGTGATCATTCCTGAGGAGAACGTACGCGACCTCAAGGAAATTCCAGAAAATATTAAACAGGATCTGCAGATCAAACCGGTCAAATGGATTGACGAAGTCCTGCAAATTGCGCTGCAATACGCCCCGGAGCCCTTGCCAGATGTGGCTTCCGACATTGTCGCGAAGGACGATAAGCGCGACACTGATGCAAAGGAAAGAATTAGCACGCACTAGCAGTTTTAGCCTGGGGGGCTTTCTTGACAGTATTTTCGGCGCCTTGCTATAAAGCGGCACGTTATTGTCATCAGGCCACCCAGCACCGTTTTCACACGCTTTCTTTACATACTTAGAAACATACTCAATAGAGCACAAGGGGACTTACGAGTGAACAAGTCGGAACTGATTGACGCTATCGCCGCACAAGCTGACATTTCGAAAGCCACCGCTGGCAAAGCGCTGGACGCAGTGATCGAATCCGTCACCGGCGCCCTGAAGCAAGGCGACGATGTCGTTCTGGTCGGCTTCGGCACCTTCACTGTCAAGGATCGTGCTGAGCGTACCGGCCGCAACCCGCAGACCGGTAAGGCGATCAAGATCGCTGCCGCCAAGGTGCCAGGTTTCAAGGCAGGTAAAGGCCTGAAAGACGCCGTCAACTAAGTCGTCTCTTTCAGCCGGACCCGGCCTGGCCAGGTCCGAGCACGCTGAAGGCGGGACGCAAACGTTACCGCCTGATTCGTATGCTAAGAAAAGGCGCATCCTCGGATGCGCCTTTCTTTTATCAGGACTCTACCCACGCTCCGCGGTTGTCGACGCAGTGGTACAGCCGTCTCTGGGGGACGCATGCTGCAAAATATCAGGGACAATTCACAAGGTTGGATTGCCAAAACCATCATCGGTCTCATTGTCGTGCTGATGGCATTGACCGGGTTCGAAGCCATTTTCCAAGCCGCCAGCCACAGTCAGGATGCTGCCAAGGTCAACGGCGAAACGATCAGCCAGAACGAGTTGAGCCAGGCGGCCGACATGCAGCGCCGCCAATTGGTGCAACAGCTGGGTAAGGACTTCGATCCTGCGCTGCTTGACGACAAGCTGCTGCGTGAAGAGGCCCTCAAGGGGCTGATCAGCCGCAAGCTGTTGCTCGAGGGTGCCAAAGACGCCAAGTTCGCGTTTTCCGATGCTGCGCTGGATCAGGTCATGCTGCAAACGCCGGAATTCCAGGTTGACGGCAAGTTCAACAGCGACCGTTTCGATCAGGTCATCCGCCAGATGGGCTATGGGCGTATGCAGTTTCGCGAGATGCTCGGTGAGGAAATGCTCATCGGGCAGTTACGTGCCGGAATCGCCGGCAGTAGCTTCGTAACCGATCAGCAAGTCGACGCTTTCGCACGCCTTGAAAAGCAAACCCGCGATTTCGCGTCCTTGACCTTCAAGGCCGACCCGGCTGCGATCAAGGTCAGCGACGAAGAGGTCAAGCAGCACTATGACGCCCATGCCAAGGAGTTCATGTCGCCCGACCAAGTCGTCATCGACTACGTAGAGCTCAAGAAATCGTCCTTCTTCGACCAAGCCAAGGTCACTGACGAGGCGCTCAAGGCTCAGTACGAGAAGGAGATCGCCAACCTTGCCGAACAGCGCCGCGCGGCGCATATCCTCATCGAGGTCAACGACAAGACGACCGATGCCCAGGCCAAAGCGCGTGCTGACGAAATCGAACAGCGCCTGGCCAAGGGTGAAGATTTTGCCGCGTTGGCGAAGGAATTTTCCCAGGATCCAGGTTCGGCCAATAACGGCGGTGACCTCGGCTTTGCCGGCCCTGGTGTGTACGATCCGGCGTTCGAACAGGCGCTGTATCAGCTGCGCGACGGTCAGGTCTCAGCTCCGGTTCGTACCGAATACGGCTATCACATCATCAAGCTGCTTGGCGTCGAGGCGCCCGAGGTGCCGAGCTTCGCTAGCCTGAAAGACAAGCTGACCCGCGACCTCAAGACGCCACTGGTCGAGCAGCGCTATGTGGACGCCAGCAAGCAGTTGCAGGACGCCGCTTACGAGGCCTCTGACCTGGTACAGCCGGCCCAGGACTTGAACCTCAAGGTTCAAACGTCCGCTCCGTTCGGTCGCGAAGGCGGCGACGGCATCACTGCTAACCGCTCCGTAGTGCAGGCAGCGTTCTCGGAGGAAGTGCTGGAAGAGGGTGCCAATAGCACCGCCATCGAGCTTGATCCTGAGACGACGGTGGTACTGCGCGTCAAGGAACACCGCAAGCCTGCGCAGCTGCCACTGGAAACGGTTGCCAAGAACATTCGCGAGCACCTGGCCAAGGAGAAAGCCACCGCTGCCCTCAAGACCAAGGCGGACAAGCTGATCGCGGGTCTGCGGGATGGCTCCATCGCCCCTGCGAGCGTTCAGGAAGGCCAGGGCTGGAAGCCCTATGAAGCCGTCTCGCGTGGTCAGGATGGTATCGACCCTGTCGAGCTGCAGGCATTGTTCCGTCTCGGCAAGCCGCAAGCCAAGGACAAACCCGTCTATGGCAGCGTCGTGCTGCGTGATGGCAGCCTGGTCGTGCTGCAACTCAAGGGCGTCAATGACGGTGCTGCGGCCACGGATGAAGAGAAGCAGCAGATCCGCCGCTACCTGGCGTCTCGTGCTGGCCAGCAGGACTTCGCCGCCTACCGCAAACAGCTGGAGGCCAACGCGGAAATCACGCGTTACTAAAAGCCGTTTGGAAACACCCGACAGGCCGCCGCAAGCGGCCTGTTTTTTTACCTGAGCGAAGGCGCCGCTAGCGTTTGACACCCTCATGATTGTCCAAGGTGTCGCGTGCAATCTCGCGCCCTAGTGCGATCAGCTCCGGTGCCTTGTAGAACTCGAAGAAGCGGCACACACGTTTGGGCACGTTGATCAGTACGTCAGGCGGATAGCCGGCGATCTTGTACTGCGCCAGTGAAGTCTGCATGACTTCGAAGCTCTGGTTGATCAAGTCCAGCAGCGAGGCGGGCCCTACGTTGTCGATGATGAACGAGCCGGTGGCAGACTTGGGCGCGCCTTCGCTTTCGGGTGCAGCCGTGGGCTGCTGTGCCTGTGGATCTGCCGAGTCGGCCAGCCAAGGGTTCACAGGCGGAAAACGGTCGCGCGTCATGCCTTTTTCGATACGGACCAACTCTTCGGCGGGCTTGCGGCGAAATGGCAGGTGCGAGCCAAGCGAGTTGATCAGTGCATCAAATCGCATCTTGAAGGCTGCAGGCCGCTCTATCACCGGAAGTTGATAGTGCTTCTGGTTGGTCGCGTTGAGGTTGACTGCAATGATCAGGTCGCAATGGCTCGATACCACGGGCACGATGGGTAACGGATTGAGGATGCCGCCGTCGACCAGCATGCGGTTACCCTGAACGACAGGCGTGAACAGACTGGGTATGGCAGCCGAGGCGCGCATGGCCTGGTGCAGGCAGCCTTCCTGAAACCAGATCTCCTGCTGGTTGGTCAGGTCAGCGGCAACGGCGGTATAGGGAATGCGCAATTGCTCGATGTCGATGTCGCCTACTATTTTGCGGATCTGGCCGAAGACCTTGTCGCCTCGGATGGCGCCCAGACTGAAGCTCACATCCACCAGGCGCAGGACATCCAGGTAGTCCAGGCTCTCGATCCAGCGCTTGTATTGCTCAAGCTTGCCTGCAGCGTAGATGCCGCCAACGACCGCTCCCATGGAGCACCCGGCGATGCAGGCGATTTCGTATCCGCGACGTTCGAGTTCCTCGATTACGCCGATGTGCGCATACCCTCTGGCCCCGCCTGATCCGAGCACCAATGCCACGCGTTTGTTCATCAACTTCCCTCAGCATTCGCGACTTAAACCCTACAATGCACGCATCGCACCCTCGGCATCAATGCGCAACCTGTCGAACACTAGCCTTGCCGAAGCCAAGCGGGCACTTTTGCAACGGGTTGGCGTCGAACGTGCATTGTTTCTTTCCCTCAGAGGTTTAACCGATGAAAGCCTGGATCTGCCTGCCGTTGATTGCCCTGACCCTTGCCGGTTGCGCTGGCAAGACGGCGTACCGTGACAGCTGTGCCACACAACTGGACGCCGCCTGGAAGGAGCTTGATCTGGCCAAGGCTGAAGGCTTTGCCGGGGCCGTGAGTTACTCCAAGGCGCTGTCGCTGCTCACTGGCGCCAAGACGCAACAGCAATTCGAGGGTTACGAAAGCTGCACGCGCAAGGCTGAAAAAGCACGCTTCTACATCCGTGAGTCCCGTGCCGGCCGTTGATCGAGGGTTGCCACGTGTCTGACATGATTGACCACCTCATCGCCCAGATCATCACCTTGCACGTCAAGCTCCTGGCGTGCCGCGAACGCCTGGCGGTCGACACCGACAGTGAAGCCTTGCACGACCTGCGCACCAGCGTGCGCCGCCTGCGCAGCCTGGTGCGACCGCTACGCGGGCTGCCGGGTGTGGAGCCACTCGAAAGTGCTGCCAAGGCTCTTGGAACGCTCACCACGCCGCTGCGCGATGGCGAGGTGCTGGGCGCCGCCCTCATTGCCCAGGGGGCCGAGCAAGCGGGCCGCAGGCGTCTGCAAGGGCGAGGACCATCTTATGCCAGCGTCGCACGCAGCCCGCAGCTGACCCGGCTGCTGGCTACGGTTGATGCGTTCCCCGGGTTTGTGCGTGGTGCAGAGCGCGATGGCCTGATTCAGGGGTTGGACAAGCATATCGAGAAACGCCTGCGCAAACAGTGGCGCAAACTGGCTGCGGCCTTGCAAGATCCCGAGCACGATCGCCACCGGTTGCGGTTGCTGATCAAACGGGCGCGGTACGCAGACGAAGCCTACCCCCAGTTTGGCCACGCCTCGAAGAAGCTTCAGCGCACCCTGAAACGCGCACAGGGCGATCTGGGGGATTGGCATGACCGTCTGCAATGGCTGCTGCAAGCGCAACAGCATGCCGATCTGGCTGGCTGCGTTAGCGGATGGGCACACGAACTGGAAGAGGCCGAGCGTCGGTCGGACAGCACGCTGGACGCGTTGGGTGAGGCGTTGGCCCACCACAAGCCCGGACAATGACCGATATGAAGGCTGCCGCGGGGGCTAGGGCCGGCTAGGATGGACATCCGTTACCCGTCCAGGAGCTGCCCAATGACGTTCGAACAAGTGCTTGAGGCTGCCAGAGCTCACCCCGACAGCGTATGCGTACCGGCAGGGTGGGGCCAGGGACGAGCGATCTTTGGCGGCCTGATGGCTGCCATGGTGTTCGAGGCGATGCGTGCCCGGTTAGGCCATGACCGCCCGGTGCGCTCGCTGGCCATTACCTTTGTGGCCCCTGCTTCGTCAGATACCCCGATTCGTCTGGAGGTCGAAGTATTGCGCCAGGGCACGGGTGTCAGCACGCTGCTGGGTCGCGCCGTGCAGCAGGGGCAGGTGGTGACGCTGGTACAGGGCAGTTTCGGCGCCGCACGAAGCTCTGCGGTGTCCGTACTGCCCCTGCCTGCGCCGCAGATGCCAGCCCTTGAGCAAAGCGCGGCAGCCTTGCCTCACATCCCGGGAGTGACCCCGGAATTCATGAAGAACCTGGAGTTGCGCTGGGCAATCGGTGGGCTGCCGTTCAGCGGCAATGACTCGCGCGTCATGGGGGGCTGGGTGCGCTTGCGTGACGTGCAGGGCGGGGTAATGAGCGAGGCGCACCTGCTGGCATTGGTAGACGCATGGCCACCTAGCGTACTGCCCATGCTGAAACAGCCAGCGGCCGGCAGTACGCTTACCTGGACCATCGAGTTCGTGCAGCCTGTACGCTCGCTGAACGCTGGCGATTGGTGCCAGTACCGTGTGGAGACCGAATACGCACACGAGGGCTATGGCCATGCCGCCGCCGCATTATGGAGTGACGATGGCGCGTTGTTGGCCTTGAGCAGGCAAACGGTGACGGTATTTGCGTAAAGCCCATCACCGTCGAGGCTTATGACGGTCGCGCCAGGCCTGCCACCACGCGCTACTCAGGACGAAACGCGGGAATGTGATGAACTGTTCGCTGAGCACGCGTTGAACACGGTCAGTTCGGTCGATGAAGGGCTCTTGAGTATCCGCCTCCAGGCGGTGGCCGTGACGTTGAAGCGCAATGGCCGCGACCAGGGCGAGTAGACCGACGGCCAGCTGCACGATGTCCAGCCCTAACAAGCCAGACACGATCAACAGCGCACCTAAGATGAACAGCGGAACCGCTATCAAATGCAGCACCAGGTTTGCAGGGTGACGGTGGCTGTGCGGGTAGCCGCGCCATTGCCAGGCGAGCAGATTGGGTAGGCGTTTGTTCATGGGCACTTCCTCTCGGTCATGCCCAAAGCTTAGTGTGCAGGCGCGCGCAGAGCCAATCGGCGCTGGCTATGAACCTTATAGCTTCAGTTGACCTATGGCCTTGTTAAGCGCGCCGGCCAGGGTCGCGAGTTCCGAACTGGTGGTGGCCGAACCTACGGTCTGCTGCACGGTTTGCTCAGTGACATCACGGATGCTGACCACGGCGCGGTTCATCTCCTCTGCCACCTGGCTCTGTTGTTCGGCAGCCACGGCGATCTGGGTGTTGCTTTCACGCATCTGCGCCACTGCGCCGGTGATCTCGGCCAATGCCGCACCTGCTTCCTGGGCCTGTTTTACACAATCGTCGGCTTTGTAGGAGCTTTCCTGCATGAACTCGACCGCATCCCGCGTGCCTGACTGCAGGGCAGACACCATGGTGGTGATCTCGTCGGTTGATGACTGAACCCGTTTGGCCAGGTTGCGCACCTCATCGGCCACCACGGCGAACCCGCGGCCCAGGTCACCGGCACGGGCCGCTTCGATGGCCGCGTTCAGTGCCAGCAGGTTGGTCTGCTCGGCAATGCTGTGAATGACGCTGACCACCCCATTGATCTTCTGGCTGTCTTCGGCCAGTTGACGGATCATTTCGGCGGTCTGCTGGACGCCGCTGGAAAGCCCGGCAATGGACGTCTGCACGCGATTGACCACGTCCTTTCCACTGCCGGCGAGCGTGTCGGCAGTCTGGGAAAGATCGCGGGTCGCCCCTGCATGCTGGGCGATATGGTAGACGGTGGCGGACATTTCATTGATGGCTGTCGCGGCTTGGTCGGTTTCGCTCTGCTGCCCCAGCATGCCGTGGCGCACGTCGTTCATGCTGGCCGCAAGACGCGCAGCACCTGAGTCGAGCTGTGCTGCAGTGGTGGCAACGGTGCTGACGATACGGTGGTAGGTACCCTGCATGGCATTGAAGGCGCCCGCCATCTGACCGACTTCGTCACCGCCGGCCAGGGGTACGCGAGCGGCCAGGTCGCCGGTTTTTTCCACATGCAGCATCACGTCCTTGAGTGTGTTGAGCTGGCTGAGTAGAAAGCGGATCAGCAGTTGCGAAGCGGCGAGCATGGCCAGCATCAGAATCAGCACGCACACCGCATAATGCGAGAATCGATCGATGAAGACTTGGCGCAGGCTGGGTGACTGGGCAAGTACTGCGACGTAATGATCACCGCTTTGCAGCACATGAGCACCCTGTAATGGGTCTTGTCCCAACAGTTGGCTGGAGGGCAGTGCTACCCAGCCCTGTGCGCCGCGCAGGGCCTCCAGGGGCTCGCCGGCGAAGGAGGGCGTCTGCCCAGCACGCCAGGTGATGATGCTTGGCGAAAGAGGCAAAGGCTGGCTTTCGGGCCACGCCGCCAGCAGGCTTGCCTGGGCGGTGGCTTGGTGTACAGCCCCTTCAGCACGGGCGCGTTGCTCCAGGTGAACCGCGTACAGCACCAATAGCAAGGTGGTCACGAAGGCTACGGCGTTGACCGCCCAGAACTTGTATTTCAGTGAAACATTGCTAAGCCAGGCACCCATGGGCAGGTCTTCTCTGAGTTGAGCGAAAACAATATTGGCAAGGTGCCATCATTGTGCCCAGAGCGACTCGGAGGGTGTTGATATGTATCAAGAGATATCAGGGTAGCTACGGTAACTTGAAGAATGCCTTGGCCGTGGCAGTGGTGTGCGCGGCGGTTTCTTGCAGGGTTTCCCTGCGGTGCAGCGCCACTTCTCGCAGCACTTCAGGCAGGTACGCCGGCTCGTTACGCCCGTTCTTGGGCTTAGGGCGCAGGCTGCGCGGCAGTAAATATGGCGCATCGCTCTCCAGCATCAAGCGGCCGGTTGGGATACTGCCCACCAGTCCATGCAGGTGCGTCCCACGTCGTTCGTCACAGATCCAACCGGTGATGCCGATGTGCAGGTCCAGGTCCAGGTAGCTGAACAGGGCAGCGCGTTCCCCGGTAAAGCAATGGACCACGGCTGCTTTCAACTGGTCGCGATACTCTTTCAGGATGGCCAGCAGGCGCTCGCTGGCGTCGCGCTCATGGAGAAACACCGGTAGCTGGCATTCCACGGCCAATGCCAGCTGGGCATGCAAGGCCTTTTCCTGAGCAGGGCGTGGAGAGAAGTCACGATTGAAGTCCAGGCCGCATTCGCCTACAGCGCGCACCCGCGGCTCGGCGAGCAGTTGGCGCACGTGCGCTTCGCTCTGGCTGTTCCAGCTGTTTGCATCGTGCGGGTGAACCCCGGCCGTCGCGAACAGGTGAGTTTGCGCGCTGTCCAGTTGCTGGCAGAGGTCAATTGCCTGTTCACTCACAGGCAGGCTTGTGCCTGTCAGAACCATTTGCGCGACGCCCGCTTCCAAGGCGCGGTTGACCACTTCCGCTTGGCGGTCATGGAAACTGCTGTTGGTCAGGTTGACGCCAATATCGATCAATTGCATGGTGCTACCTCGTGCCGCAGGGACGCCAGCATAGCAAAAGCCCGTGCCGAACTGGTTGTCCAAGAACTTCAAGTCCAGGGCATGGTCTTTTTGACCTCAAGCCCAAACGTGGCGAACGTCATTGTTGGCTACCCACTCACGACGGATCCCTTGAATGCCACGCTACTGGCTCATGTTCATGCTGCTGTTAGGCCTGCCCCTGGCCAGCCAGGCGCAGACGCAGGTACGTCCACCGGGCCCGCAGCACCACATCCCGCCGGCCAATGCCCGCGATCTCCAGCACATTCGCAGCAGCAAGGTCTTGCGCGTGCTGGTCAATCAAAGCCGCAACAGCTCTGGCGAGGTAAAGGGCGAGCCGGTGGGCGTCGAGTACTACCGCCTGCGCGCGCTCGAGCACTTCCTCAATGCCCGGGCACAGGACAGCCAGCGCATCGAACTCAAACTGATCCCCCGCGCCAAGGAGCAACTCCTGGGCGCACTGGGGCGCGGGGAGGGCGATTTGGCCGCCCCAGGCGAACTGCTCGATCCTGCCACGGTGCGTAATGTCGTGGCGACTGCCCCAGTACGTGATCAGGTGGCGCTGGTATTGGTCGGACGCAAGGGGGAGCGCACCTTCAGCCAGGCAGAACAGTTGTCAGGCCGCACCATCGCGCTGACCAGCGCAAGTGCCGCGGGCCCGGTGATCGAGCAACTGAACCAGCGCCTGGCCTTGCGCAAGCGCCCTGCGGTCAAGGTCGAGTGGGTGGATCCGACCCTGGCCATCGAGGATGTGCTGGAGATGGTCCAGGCCGGGATCTATCACTTGACCGTGGTCGAGCAGCCAATCGCCCGCCGCTGGTCAAAGGTCATGCCCAAGCTACGTGTCAACCCACGCGTGCACCTGGGGCCCCCGCAAGCCATGCGCTGGTACGTTGGGCGTAACTCGCCGCAGTTGCAGGCATCGGTCGACCGCTTCCTACAAAACTATCGTGCCCCTGACAACGAGGATGCAGCGTTCGAGCGCATCTATCGGCGTCAGTACCGGGTACACAACCCGCTCGCCCGTCAGGACCGCCAGCGGTTGGCCTCGGTGAGTGCCGTGTTGAAAAAGCATGGCCAAGCGCAGCAGATCGACTGGCTCAACCTTGCCGCCTTGGCATTCAAGGAATCGACCCTCAACCCGGCCGCGCGCGGGGCAGGGGGCGCACATGGGTTGATGCAGATCACGCCGGCAGCTGCCCAGCGGGTCGGGGTCAGCAACATCAAGACGGTGGACGGCAATGTCCAGGCCAGCGCGCGTTACCTGGCCCTGATCCGGCGCAAGTTCTTTTCCAGCCCCCGCATCAATGAGCGTGAGCGCATGGCGTTCGTGTTGGCCGCCTACAACCTGGGCCCCGAGCGCGTGCAAGCCATGCGCGCCGAAGCGCGCAAGCGTGGACTCAACGGTAACCAATGGTTCTTCCAGACCGAACGCATCGCCATGGAGCAGGTGGGCATGGGGCCGGTCAACTTCGTCAACAGCGTGAACAAGTACTTCCTGGCGTTCAATCGGGAGCGGCGGGTGCTGGAGCCCAAGGGCAAACACTAAGCGGGGCCGCACCGGAGCGGGCAATTGGCCAGAATCGGGCGCTTGCATGTTCGGTTCAATCGCTCTAGCATGACGCCTGCGCCGATTTAAACAGCTACTTGCGGGGCGCAGAGACGCCCCAGGGGTGTTTCGAAATACCGCTAAAGCGCTGGTTCGGTGACGCCTCCCACCGCTGCCCAGCGAGATTGGCGAGGCGGAGAATGCACCATGAGTTGCCCACGTACCAGCGTCTGTCTAAGCCCGCTGCCTGTCAGTCAGGCATCGCGTACCCCGCGCATCCTGCTTGGGGGGCCGCACCAGCCCACACTTTTGCGCCACCTCGAAGGTTTGTCCCGTCGAAGGGGCCAGGCCCGCGCATTCCTGATTCAGTTCGCCGAGACCGGCGAGCATTTCGCCCAGTACGCCAATGACCGGTTTGACCTTGCCGTGATTCAAGCACCCGCGGCCGAGGCCTCGGCCGAAGTGATCGGCCACCTGGTGCGTATCGCACGCCAAGGCCTGATCACGGCACGCTGAAAAGCCTGCCGTCCCGCGGCGGTGCACAAGAATCAGGGTTTGACGAACCGGGGCGCGGTTTCGTGTGCATCGTATTGAATGTCGGTGACGTCCCAGTAGGCTTCCCCCGTTGGCGTGCGCACTGTGATCTCGTCCCCGACGCATTTGCCTATGCAGGCCCGGGCCATCGGTGAATCGATGGAAATGAAGTCCTTGCGGTCGTAGATTTCATCCGCGCCGACGATTCGGAACCGTTTGCTTTCGTCCTCCTCGTTGGCGATGGTTACCCACGCCCCAAAGAACACTTTTCCTTCCTGCGCGGGCGAGTAGGGCACCACGCGCAGGTTCTCGATGCGCTTGCGAAGGTAGCGCACACGCCGGTCGATTTCCCTCAACCGTTTCTTGTTGTACTGGTAGTCCGCGTTTTCACTGCGATCGCCCAGGGACGCTGCCCAGGTCACTTTGCGCGTGATCTCCGGTCGCTCATCGCGCCAAAGCCAGTCCAGTTCATCTTTAAGGGCTTGGTAGCCTGCTTCGGTGATGAGGTCAGTCGCCATGTGTGCCTTTTTCCGTATTCGAACCTGGCCGACAGGGTCGCTGCGCGCACGGGGAGGCGGCGCAGGGTAGCCGGGAGGCTACAGACGTTAACCGCCCAGCAGCGCCATGTTCAAGCACTGGGTACTGTGGTTGGAAGAAGGGGCGATGGCTTGGGCCGGCAGAGTCTCCGTCCGCTTACTGCGGACGGGGGCGGTCAGGGCGCAGATCCAGGGCATCAAGCCGTTTGGCCGTGGCCTTGTGGCGTCTGGCGCTTGGCAGGATCACCCAGCCACAGCATCAGGCAGGTACCGATCAACAGAATCGATGCAACCGCGAAAAAAGGCAGCGTGAAGCTTTGCGTGGCATCTTTGATCAGGCCGATCAGGAATGGGCCGGTGAACCCGCCGAGATTGCCGATCGAGACGATCATGGCCAGGCCGCCAGCTGCCGCACGGCCGGTCAGAATGGTCGATGGAATCGCCCAGAAGGTCGCCTGGAAAGACAAAATCCCGGAGACCGCCATGCACAGGCAGGCGATCTTCATCACCGGCTGCTCAATCAACGCTGCGCCCACCAATGCCAAGGCGGCGAAAGCGAGCGCACTGGCGACGTAAGGAAGACGGTGCTCGCTGCGGTTGGCCAGGCGTGCCCATAGGGTCATGGCCGCTGCACCCAGCAGGTAAGGCAGTGCTACCACGAAACCTACGGTCCCGCTGGAAATACCCAGGCTCTTGATGATTTGTGGAAGCCACAGGCCGATGCCAATGGAGCCCACGATGCAGCAGAAATTGATCGCAGCCAGCGTAAACACCTTCGGATTGGTCAGTGCAGCGCGCAGGGTCGTGCCGTGGGACGCACCTATCGCTTGTTGCTCCTGAGCCAGGCGCTGAGTGAGCCAGGCTTTCTCCCGGGGCTTGAGCCACTTGGCCTTGGCCGGGGTGTCGACCAACACGAACAGGCAGGCAATGCCCAGCAGCACTGCCGGCATTGACTCGGTCACCAGCAGCAGCTGCCAGTTCTTGAGCCCCCAGACACCGTGCTGCTCCATCAGCCAGCCCGACAACGGTGAGCCGACAATGTTGGCCACAGGGATGCCCAGCAGGAATGCCGCCGTGGCCTTGGCCCGCCACTTGCCTGGGAACCAGTAGGTGAAATACAGGTAGACCCCAGGGGTGAAGCCCGCTTCGGCCAGCCCCAGGAGGAACCGTGCGATGCTGAAGCTGATGGGCCCGGTGGCAAATGCGGTGGCCATCGAGATCAGTCCCCAGGTGATCATGATCCGTGCGATCCATACCCGCGCGCCAAAGCGCTGCATCAGTAGGTTGCTGGGGATTTCAAACATGAAATAGCCGAAGAAGAACAGGCCCGCCGCCCAACCGAACATCGTCGCTGTCAGGCCCAGGTCCTGGTTCATGCTGATGGCGGCGAAACCCACGTTCGTGCGGTCGAGGTAGCTGATCACGTAGCAGATGAAGATGAATGGCACCAGGCGCCAGAGGATCCGGCGCATCAGGCGTTCACCCTCGGCGTCACTGAGCGGCGCTTGTGCGCTAGGGTTTTCGTAAGTCATGTCGTCACTCTTTTTGTAGTTGTGGTGTGCGCTGACAGGCGCGTTCAGCTGTGGGAGAACATCGGCAATCCTGGTGCGTGGGTACGGACCTGCAGGATGCTGCCGGTCTCGGATTCGGTGATGAACAGCGTCTGGCCATCGTCGCCACCAAATGCCAGGTTGGTGTTGCTGATACCTGCGCAGGAGACGATGCGTTGCAGGGGCTCGGCGACCCTGGACAGCTTCCACACCGAGCCGAACCCGGTATGGGCGATGTACAGATTGCTCTGGGCATCCAGGGCCAGACCGTCCGGGCCCCCGAGCCCACCGTGGAGCTGCGCGAAAACGCCAACTTTGCCGATCATCGAACCGTTGCCCAGCGGGATGCGCCAGATTTGCTGAGCGCGGGTGACCGCTATCAGCAGGTGGTTCAGATTGGGGTCATAGACGATGCCATTGGGGCTGGGAACAGTGTTGAGCAGGCAGCTCAGATTGCCTCGGGCATCGAGTTTGTAGACCCGTCCGGTAGGGTCCTGTAAGCCAGTCTGGCCTTGGTCGGTAAAGTACAGGTCGCCGTTGGGCGCAAACACGAGGTCGTTGACGCCCTTGAACCCTTCGGAACCGGCCGAATCGAGCAGCGGTTCGATGGTCCCGGAGTGCGGGTCGAGCACCATGATTCCGCGCTTGTAGTCCGTGATGAAGACTCGTCCGTCCTGATGGATTTTCAGGCCATTTGGCCAGCCGTCGTACTGGCACACCAATTCCCACTCGCCTTGAGGTGAGATGCGGAAAATCCGGCCGTTGGGTATGTCCGTCACGTAAAGCCGACCTGATCGATCAAACGAGGGGCCTTCAAGGAACGAATCGATGGCCCGACCCTGGCGATTGGCGTTGGCCCAGGCGGTAGGCCGTGGGCGTCGGAAATGATCGGGCAGGCGGGTGAAAACGGTGGTCTCGACAGTCGGTGGGGCAGCGAAAAAGCTCATGCTCAGGCTCCTGGCCGCAAAGGGCGCGAAGGGAACAGGATTTTGGATCTTATTTTTTACGCAACGTCGTTTCAAAATAAATCATAAGATCAAAAAAATAGATAGCCTTCATGTCGTTTATCGGCTGCTTACGCGGATTTCAGAGCCATATTTTCGATTAAAGAAAACGCCATTCCAAAATAGGAAAGAGGACAATTGCCTGGTCGAGGCGGTCATTGCGCGGTTCGATGCTAGCTGCGGCCCTTCGTAGCTCTGGGCATGCTGGTTTTTCAAGCGCTTGATCAGGGATGCCGTGGCAGTTGTCAGCACATTGCCAGATAATGGACGCTTTCAATGCCGACAATGACTTTCATCATTCACAGGTGAGGAACTCTCGATGGTAAATGTCCGGCCGCGTCCAGCGGTTAATGGAGTGGCTTCGGCCGACCGCGTGCTGACGGTGCTTTCTGCGTTTCAGGTGGGGGACACGGCGCTGACGCTTGTCGAGCTTGTCGAGCGTACCGGGCTGATCAAAAGTACCATCATGCGCCTGATGGTTTCGCTTGAGAATCACGGCTATGTCAACCGCATGGCCGACGGTCGCTATCAACTGGCCAGTGAAGTGATGCGGCTTAACGCCGTGTACGAAGAGGGTATCGATCTGGAGCGGCACGTGATGCCCAGGCTGCACCTTCTGGCCGAACGTACGGGTGAAACGGCGTCGTTCTACGTACGCCACGGGGCCTACCGCATGTGTCAGTACCGGGTGAATTCCCCCCATCGTCTACGCATGCACGTTCAACCTGGCGATATGCGTCCGATGGACGATGCTGCCGGCGCCCAGGCATTGCGTACACCGTTTGCCAGCGGCATCACCATGCAGCAGCCGTTCTTCTCGATGGGAGCCACGGACCCGCATGCGGCTTCGGTAGCCTTTCCCGTCTACGGGGCAGGTGATGAATTGGTCGGTGCATTGGTGCTGTCAGGCCCTTCGAGCCGGTTGACGCCAGAGTGTGCCGAGGCGATTAACGACGTCTTTCTCGACGCAACCCGCGATCTGATGCGAAGCCTGGGTTGCAAGGCCGCTTGAAACGCGCTGATGGATGAGGCCGGCGTTGGGGCTTCACGGCTTGGCTAATCTACCCTTGAATGCTAAAGGGACGGGGTGGCGCAGCTGATCGCCAACCAAGGATGTCGTGAAGATCACCCTTCACGCAGAACCGCCAGCGGTGAGGCGTTAAGTGCGCGGCGAGTGCCGAGCACACCCGCGCAGCCGACCAGCAGCGCGCCTGCAACGGGCATCAGCAGCAACCACGGGTGCAGGCTCCACGGCAGTGCGAAAGCGTAGTGGTACAAGACGAAGGTGATCAGTTCGCACCCCAGCGCCGCCAGCAAACCGCTCAGTGCTCCCAGCAAGCCGAATTCGATGCGCCGTGTCTTGGTCAGCAATTGGCGTTGGGCTCCCAGGGCACGCAACAGTGCACCTTGACGAATGCGCTCATCCAACGTGGCTTGAAGGCCTGCGAACAAAACGGCCATTCCTGCGGCCAGTACGAACAGCAGCACGTACTCTACAGCCAGCGTGACCTGAGCAAGTATGCTGCGTAGCTGGGCGAGCAATGCATCGACCTGAAGGATGGTCACCGCAGGAAATGCGCGCGACAGGGCGACGATTTCCTGATCATGCCCGGGTGCGAGGTAAAAACTCGTCAGATAGGTGGTAGGCAGCCCTTGCAACGTACCGGGTTGGAAGATCATGTAGAAATTGGGCTGAAAGCTGTCCCAGTGCACGCTGCGCAGACTGGTCACCTTGGCCTGGCGCTGCTGGCCCCCAATATCGAACGTGAGCCTGTCCCCCAGCTTCAGCTGAAGGCTTTCGGCGAGCTGGGCCTCCACCGATACGCCAGGTACATCGTCATCGCTTGGTGATCCTTGCCACCAATGACCACCGGTCAATTGATTGCCGTCAGGCAACTGCGCCGCCCATGTCAGGCTCAGGTCCCGTTGCACCGCGCGTTCGCCTGCAGAGTCCTTCGTGACGATCTGTTGGACCGGCTGCTGATTGATCTCGATCAGCCGCCCAGGTGTGACCGGGTACAGGGGGGCCGCAGCGGCGTTGATCTGTTTGAGCTGTTGGGCGAAGCGGTCCTGGTCGTCAGGCAGAATATTGAGTGCGAAATGATTCGGGGCATCTTCAGGCAGCTGTGCCTGCCAGGTGTCGAGCAGCTCCGCACGCAGCAGCGCGACCAGGCCCATGGCGAGCAGGATCAGCCCGAAAGCCAAGGCCTGCCCGGCGGCGGCCGTGGGGTGGCGAAGCAGCTGCCCCAGCCCCAGGCGCCAGGCCAGCGGCGCCCCTGACAGGAGCCGACGCAGGCTGCGCAAACCCAGCCACAGCAACCCGCCCAGCACCAGGGCTGCCGCCAGGCCGCCTGCCAGGAGTGCGAAGGTGAGCAGCAGGTCAAGGCTCAACCGCCACATGATAAGCCCCAAGGCGAACAGGGCTGCACCGTAGACCAGCCAGCTACTGGGAGGTACAGGGAGCAGGTCACGACGCAGCACCCGCAACGGGGGCACTTTACCCAAGGCTGCAATCGGCGGCAGGGCAAAGCCTGCCAGCGCGACCAGCCCCGTGGCGACGCCAGCCAAGGCCGGCCACAGGCTCCCTGGCGGTACGTCGCTGGGCAGTAATCCGTGCAGCAGCTTGAACAAACCCAGCTGCGCAAGCCAGCCCACTGCGGCGCCCACGATCGCAGCTGCAAGCCCGAGCATGGCCAGCTGCAGGCTGTACAGGAGCAGCGCCTGGCGCCGCGATAGGCCCAGGCAACGCAGCAGGGCGCTGGCGTCCAGGCGCCTGGCGGCATAGCGACTGGCAGACAGCGCCACGGCAACACCGGCCAGCAATACTGCAACGAGGCTGGCCAGGTTCAGGTAACGCTCGGCTTTGCCCAATGCGCCGCCGATCTGCTGGTTGCCATCGCGGGTGTCGCGCAACCGCTGGCTGGCCGAAAGTGTGTTCTCGACGCTGGCGCGGTATTGCGCCAATGCCTCGGCAGGGCCGCTCCACAGGTCACGGTATGTCACGCGGCTGCCGGGTTGCACCACGCCGGTCGCTGGCAGGTCCGCCAGGTTCATCATCACCCGTGGGGTCAAGCTATAGAAGTTGTTTGCCCGGTCCGGTTCATAGGTCAGCACGCGGCTTATGCGCAGGGCCTTCATGCCCACATCGATGCTGTCGCCGATGTTCATGCCCAATGCCACCAGCAGCCGTGGTTCCACCCACACCTCGCCGGCTGCCGGCCCGCCGCCTGGTCTTTCCTCGGCATAAGGCTCGGCGGCGCTGCGCACCTGGCCGCGCAATGGGTAGGCGTTATCGGCGGCCTTGACCCCCGCGAGCTGGATACCGTTATCTGCGCCCACCACGCTGGTGAATTCGACCACCTGCGCGTGATGCAGCCCCAAAGACTCGCCGAGTGCAATCTGTGGCGCCGCGGCCGGGGCGCTGCCCTGCAGTACCAGGTCCGCGCCCAGGAACTCACTGGCGCGCAATTGCATGGCGGCGTTGAGCCGGGCACCGAAATAACCGATGGCGGTACTGGCCGCCACGGCGACCAGGAGCGAGAAGAACAATACCCGCACTTCGCTGGCCCGAAGATCGCGCAGCAGCTGTCGCCAGGCCAGCCCCAGCAGGCGCGCCGCCGGCATGCCCTTCATCCGGCCTCCAAGGGGCTGACCAACTGGCCACCATCCAGGCGGATATGGCGGTGGCAACGGCGCGCCAGCCGCTCGTCATGGGTCACCAGGATCAAGGTGGTGCCGCGCTCCTGATTCAGTTCGAACAGCAGGTCGCTGACGCGCTCGCCCGTATGGCTGTCGAGGTTGCCCGTCGGTTCGTCGGCAAACAGTACGGCGGGCTGAGCAGCAAAAGCACGGGCAAGGGCCACCCGCTGTTGCTCACCGCCCGACAGCTGCCGAGGCGTATGGGTAAGCCGTTGCCCTAACCCTACGCGTTCGAGCAAGGTGCGCGCGTGATCGCGCGCGTCTGCGCGACCATGCAGCTCCAACGGCAACATCACGTTTTCCAGTGCATTGAGGCTGTCGAGCAACTGGAACGACTGGAACACAAAGCCCACGTGCTCGGCCCGGATGCGGGCCCGCTGGTCCTCATCGAGCGCGCCTAGGTCGTGCCCGGCGAGCGTCACCGAACCTTGGCTGGGCTGATCGAGCCCGGCCAGCAGCCCAAGCAGGGTCGACTTGCCTGAACCTGAGGCGCCGACGATGGCAAGGCTGTCCCCTGCGGCCAGTTCCAGCGACATGGGGTGCAGGATGGTGAGTTCACCTTCCGCGCTGGTGACCACTTTGCTAAGGTGCTGCGCAACGAGCATGCTGGGGCCCATGGAGAATCCGATGCGAATATGGTTGATGAGTGCCGGTCTGGCCCTGTATTGCCTGGCCCAGAGCGCGACTGCGGGAACGGTGCTGATTGTCGGTGATAGTATCAGCGCAGCTTTTGGCCTGAATACCCGCGACGGTTGGGCATCCTTGTTGCAGACCCGCCTGCGTCAGGAAGGTTTCGACGACAAGGTGGTCAACGCCTCGATCAGTGGCGACACCAGTGCCGGCGGGCAAGCGCGGCTGCCAGCATTGCTGGCGGCGCACACGCCTGAGGTGGTGGTGCTCGAGTTGGGAGGCAATGATGGGTTGCGCGGCCAGCCGCCGGCGCAATTGCGACAGAACCTTGCCGCGATGATCGATCAGTCGCGCCAGGCAGGTGCCAAGGTCTTGCTGCTGGGCATGCAGCTGCCTCCCAACTATGGCGTTCGCTACACCACCGCTTTTGCCGAGGTGTACAAGGAGTTGGCCAAGGACAAGCAAGTAGCACTGGTGCCGTTTTTCCTGGAAGGGGTAGGGGGCGTTCCTGAGTTGATGCAGGCAGACGGCATCCATCCTGCCCAAGGCGCCCAGCAGCGGCTGCTGGAAAACGCCTGGCCGGCGCTTAAACCCTTGCTCTGACGCTTTAAACGGGGGCGGGTTTGGGCTAATGTTGCGCCCCCCGTTCCGAGTACCCCCGATGCCGCGCCCTGCCTGGTCCCTTTTCGCCTACCAATTGATCGAGCCCGACGAACAGCTTGACCTGTTCGCCTGCCAGGAAAGTCGCGTTCACCTGGTCGCGCGGCAGCTCGAACTCGGCGTGCCGGTGGACAGAACATTGTGCGGGGGGCTGTTGCCTGCGCACCCCCGCTGGTCCGGCGTGCCACGCACCATCTATCGCGATACCCGGCTGTGCGAGCTGTGCCGCGCCATTCTTGATGCGCAGCGGCGAGGTATGCGGCCGGTCTGGCCACAATTGCAGGCGGTCTGAGGCGCGCACCTTTCATCATCTGTAACCGCGTCCGGCCTAGGATGCCTCCCGCTGTCTTGGGTGGGGGTGTACAATCATGCCTTTCGTCCCACCTTCCAAAGGATTTACCGGATGTCGCCGCGCTTTCCCGCCGTCACTCGTAGCCTGTCCCTGGCCGCCTTGCTGGTAGCGGGGCCCGCTGTCGCACTGGAGCTGCCACTGCCGCCACCTGGGGACGACATCGTCGGTCAGGTGCATGTGATCAAGGCCAAGTACGAAGATACATTCGCCGATATCGGTACGGCCAATGACCTGGGCTATCTGGAGATGATCGCCGCCAACCCGGGTGTCGATCCCTGGCTGCCTGGCGCAGGCACCGAAATCATCTTGCCCACGCGCTACATCCTGCCACCGGGTCCTCGTGAAGGCATCGTCATCAATCTTGCCGAGTACCGCTTGTATTACTACCCCAAAGGCGAGAATGTGGTGCACACCTTCCCGTTGGGGATCGGTCGCGAAGGCTGGGGCTCGCCGATTGCCAATACCAAGATCATCGCCAAGACGCCAAATCCTACCTGGACGCCGCCGGCGTCGATCCGCGCCGAGCATGCAGCCGATGGCGACATCTTGCCTGCCGTGGTTCCGGCAGGTCCGGACAACCCGCTTGGGCCCTTCAAGTTCACCCTGGGTGTACCGGGTTACCTGATCCACGGCTCAAACAAGAAATTCGGGATCGGCATGCGTACCAGCCATGGCTGCTTCCGCATGCTCAACAACAACGTGCTGGAACTGTCGGGCATGGTGCCGGTGGGCACTCCTGTTCGCATCATCAACGAACCGTACAAGTTCGGGTTGAGCGGGGGCAAGGTATACCTCGAAGCCCACACGCCGCTGGATGATCAAGGCAATCCGTCGGTGGTCGACAAGCATACGGCGGTCATCAACGCGTTGCTCAAGCGTGAAGACCTAGCCAATAACCTGCGCATGAACTGGGACATGGTCCGCGACGTCGTGGCTGCCGAAGATGGCATGCCGGTGGAGATTGCTGTGCCCCTCGACAATCAGGGCGCTACGCCCATGGTTTCGACGCTTCCGGAGGAGATGCAGTAACCCTCTGTACGAACTGCGTTGCCAAGCCGCGCCGGGCATCCTTGGCGGCGTATCGCGCGATCAGGGGCGATTTCGAAATCCAAAAAAAAGCCGACCCCAAGGGGGTCGGCTTCATAACAGCCCCAAGGGACTATTATTTGCGGCTGGCTTTGTCCAGCATGCGCAGTGCGCGCTCATTGGCTTCGTCAGCGGTCTGCTGAGCTTTCTGAGCGGCTGCCAGTGCGTCGTCAGCCTTGCGGTAGGCTTCATCGGCACGAGCTTGTGCGCGGGCTGCTGCGTCTTCAGTTGCAGTCAGGCGAGCTTCGGTTTCTTTGGAGACGCTGCTGCAACCGGTAGCCAGAACTGCGGCCAGAGCCAGAGCAGAGAATTTCAGAACGTTGTTCATCGTGTTCCCCTTCAAGGACTTTCTATTAATGAGCCATCTCTCAGAAAAGAGAAACTGGCCGGCGTACATAGTACCCATTACTTGTAGTAAGTAAACTGACTGAACGCAAGAACTGCAAAAAAAACAGTGCGCAGTTTCTGCGCCCGCAGAGGAGCGCGGCTCATCGCCCTGAGCCAGCAGGTCAACTCAGTACTAACGGCAACTTTCATGTTGAACTAAGGGTGACTTCTACTGTCTTTGTGCGTCTTAGTCCTACATCATTTGTCGGCAAAGCTAACGTCACACTTAACAGCGCAAGCCGTCGGTAGCTTGCATTCATTCAAAGCGCTTCACTTGAGCAATCCACGGGTATGCGCCTAGTATGTCGGTCTACAGAAAACCCGAACGAACGCAGACGTCCAGCGGTCCAACGCGCAATAGACGATGCATGTGCCAAGTGTACCGGGTATTGACCATCGGTTAGGCTATGGGTCTGCCAGAAAGGCCCGCAAGGAGTAGTGATGAGCGAAGCGCTGACCATCCACCATGACCAGGCGGGTCATCAGTTCGAGACCAATGTGGACGGTCATCGTGCGTATCTGACCTACATGGACCTGGGTAAGCAGACGCTGGACATCTACCGCACGTTCGTACCCAACGCCTTGCGCGGGCGTGGTATCGCCGCTGCCCTTACCGAGCGCGCGCTGCAGTATGCCGAGCAGATGGGCTATACGGTGATACCGTCGTGCTCGTACGTAGAGCGTTACATGGAGCGTCAGCAGCGTCACGCCAGCAAGGTGTGATCGCTGCTTTGAACACTAGGGCCTGAACGGCCCCCCAAGGTCTCAGGCGCGATTGCGCTGAGGGAGTACGTCCTTCAACTTCGCGCGCATGCTGCGCAGCGTCTTCTCGGTCGCTGACCAGTCGATGCAGGCGTCCGTCACGGAAACGCCATACTGCAGCTGGGACAAGTCCTTGGGAATGGATTGGCAGCCCCAGTTCAGGTGGCTCTCGACCATCAACCCAATGATCGATTGGTTGCCCTCCAGAATCTGGTTCGCCACGTTTTCCATCACCAGCGGTTGCAAGGCCGGGTCCTTGTTGGAGTTGGCATGGCTGCAATCGACCATGATGTTGGCCTTGATCTTGGCCTTGGCCAGGTCCTGTTCGCACAGGGCGACGCTGACCGAGTCGTAGTTGGGTTTGCCATTACCGCCGCGAAGCACGACATGCCCGTAGGGGTTACCCTTGGTGGTCACGATGGAGACGCCACCTTCCTGGTTGATCCCCAGGAACCGGTGCGGCTTGGACACCGACTGCAGGGCGTTGATAGCGACGGTCAAGCCACCGTCCGTACCGTTCTTGAAGCCGACGGCCGACGACAGGCCAGAGGCCATTTCGCGGTGGGTCTGAGACTCGGTGGTACGGGCACCGATGGCTGACCAGCTGATCAGATCCTGCAGGTACTGTGGCGAAATTGGATCCAGTGCCTCAGTGGCCGTGGGCAAGCCCATTTCGGCGAGGTCCAACAGCAGCTTGCGACCGATATGCAAACCATCCTGGATCTTGAAGGAGTCGTCCAGGTACGGGTCGTTGATCAGGCCCTTCCAGCCCACGGTGGTACGCGGTTTTTCGAAATACACCCGCATCACCAGGTACAACGTGTCGGACACTTCTTCGGCCAGGGCCTTCAAGCGCGCTGCGTATTCATGCGCGGCCTTGATGTCGTGGATGGAGCAGGGGCCGACCACGACGAACAGGCGGTGATCCTTGCCATCGAGAATATTGCGCACCACGTCACGGCCAGCAGTCACGGTCTGCAGGGCCTGGGCGCTAAGGGGGATTTCCTTCTTGAGCTGGTCGGGGGTGATCAGCGTCTCGTTGGATGCAACGTTCAAGTCATCGATCGGTAAATCAGCCATCGTGTTACTCGTCAGGTCACGGGTGCCGGCCGCCAGCTACCCCCGTGCGGCCCAGCAGCAAGAATAATCGCAGCGGGGAGCCGAACCTTAGCGCGTTAGCGTTTGCGCCACAATGGGCATTGCCCCGTGCAGGCGGGGTTTTTCCGGGTAGCAGGGGTCGACGGCGAGCATCGATCTGCGCGAAGGTGCCCAACCGGTGTAATAAACAGGCTGACAAGAGAAGGAGAACCGCATGCACGCGCGCAACCCCCGGATTGGCATCATCGGCAGCGGTGCCATAGGCGGCTTTTACGGGCTGCTGCTGGCAAAGGCCGGCTTCGATGTGCACTTTTTGCTCAGAAGCGAGTATGAAGCGGTCAGTCATTACGGGCTGACCGTCCAGAGCGCTGTCCATGGTCGGCTGCACGCCAACGTAAATTGCTACGCCGACGCGGCGCAAATGCCGCCGTGCGATTGGCTATTGATAGGCGCCAAAGCCACCGGCAACTCCCAACTGGCGCCGTTGATCGTACAGGCCGCTGCACCGGATGCGAAAGTGGTGCTGCTGCAGAACGGACTGGATGTCGAAGCGCAACTGCGCCCGTTACTGCGGGCTGATATGCACCTGCTTGGCGGGTTGTGCTTCGTCTGCGCCGAGCGTCAGGCACCCGGAGTGATTCGCCATCAGGCGTTGGGTACCGTGAACGTGGGTTATCACAGTGGTCCTAGTGACGATGGCGGGCGCCGCCTGGTGGAGCAGGGGGTTTCATTGTTCCAGGCTGCGGGGGTGAGTTCTGTGGGCATGCCTGATCTGGCTGGCGCCCGGTGGCAAAAGTTGGTGTGGAACGTCCCTTTCAACGGCTTGTCAGTGTTGCTCGGCGCCAGCACGGCCCAGCTGCTGGGCGACAGCCATGCTCGCACGCTGGTGCAAGCCTTGATGGAGGAGGTGATGGTGGGCGCTGTCGCTTGTGGTCATGCCATGCCCGCAGGCTATGCTCAGCAACTGCTGAGCATGACCGAGCGCATGCCTGATTACTGGCCCAGCATGTACCACGACCACGTTCATCATCGACCTCTAGAGACAGAGGCCATCTATGCAGCGCCTCTGGTCCGCGCCCAATCCGCGGGTTGCCATTTGCCCCGCATGGAGATGTTGTACCAGTCGCTGAGGTTCCTCGGTAAAAACAGTGAAGGGGCCATACTTTAGGCGCAGTCATGCACCAGGCTGGGCAAGCGAGGCGCCGATGCACTGCTAAGCTCAAGTTTGCCCTGCCGCCATGGCAGTCGAGGAGGTCGAATGATCCGCTCTCTGCTGTACGCCACAGATCTCGGCGTCTATGCGCCATTCGTGATGCAGCATGCGCTAGCGTTGGCGCGCACATTCGGTGCCGAGTTGTACGTCATTCATGCGGTCGAACCGATGGGCCAGTTTGCCGAATCCCTCCTGCAAAGTTACCTGGACGAACACACCCTGGACCAGCTGCACAGCCAGGGTGTGGGTACGGTGATGGCCAACATCGAGCAGCGTGTACTGGAAAATTTTCGTGAGGAGCTGGGGGAACAAGCCGATCTAGCGGTGCTCAAGGCGGTGCGCGTGCGCCAGGGCGACCCTGCGCAAGTCATCCTGGATCAGGCCCAGCGCCTGAGTGTCGACCTGCTTGTCTTCGGCAGTCACAGCGCCGGGGCGGGCGTGGACGTGCCCTTGGGTAGGACGGCGGTCAGGTTGCTCCAGCTCTCGCCTGTACCGGTCTACATGGTCCCCTTGGCACAGCATCTAGGCCGTAGGAAAGGCTGAATTACGCTGTGGGAATATTCCGGGCGATGTAACAAAATAGTTCTAGATTTATTACGATTACCACTAATATAGTTATATATCGTCGCTGCCCGCTGCCGCTGACCCACGCTGAACTGAGGGAACCTTATGAAGCTTCAACAACTGCGCTACATCTGGGAAGTAGCGCACCATGACCTCAACGTCTCTGCGACAGCACAAAGCCTGTATACCTCGCAGCCGGGGATCAGCAAGCAGATCCGACTGCTCGAAGACGAGTTGGGCGTCGAGGTATTTGCGCGTAGCGGCAAGCACCTGACGCGTGTGACCCCAGCAGGGGAGCGCATCATCAACACCGCTGGCGAAATCCTGCGCAAGGTCGAGAGCATCAAGCAGATCGCCCAGGAGTTCTCCAACGAGAAAAAGGGCACGCTCTCCATCGCTACCACCCATACCCAGGCTCGCTACGCTTTGCCTCCGGTGATCAGTGGCTTCATCAAGCAGTACCCGGAAGTGTCCTTGCACATGCATCAAGGCTCCCCGATGCAGATCGCCGAGATGGCCGCAGACGGTACAGTGGATTTCGCTATCGCCACAGAAGCGCTCGAGCTGTTCGGCGACCTGATCATGATGCCGTGCTACAAGTGGAACCGTTGCGTGGTGGTTCCGCAGGGCCATCCATTGGCCAAGCTTCCCAAGCTGACCCTCGAAGCGGTGGCCGAATATCCCATCGTTACCTATGTGTTCGGCTTTACTGGGCGCTCCAAGCTGGACGAAGCTTTCAGCAACCGCGGCCTGACGCCCAAGGTGGTGTTCACGGCGGCGGACGCGGACGTGATCAAAACGTACGTCCGCCTCGGTTTGGGCGTGGGAATCGTTGCAGGCATGGCAGTTGACGCCAAGCTGGACGGTGACCTGGTAGCCCTGGACGCCAGCGAACTGTTCGAAGCCAGCATCACCAAGATCGGCTTCCGGCGTGGCACTTTCCTGCGCGGGTTCATGTGCGACTTCATCGAGAAGTTTGCGCCGCACCTGACCCGTGAAGTGATGGCCAAGGCCATCCAGTGTCACAACAAGCAGGAGCTGGAGGTGTTGTTCGAAGGTGTCGAGTTACCGGTGCACTGATCCTCGGACGCAAGGGCCGCCACGCGGCCCTTCTCAAAGGTATCGCCCGCGTTTCAGGCCTTGGTGATCAGGTTGCCGGCGTGCAGGCCGCATTCCTTCTGGGTCGACTCTTCCCACCACCAGCGGCCTTCGCGCTCGTGCTGATTGGGTAGCACAGGGCGCGTGCAGGGCTCGCAACCGATGCTGATGAAACCGCGCTCATGCAGGCTGTTGTAGGGCAGCTCGAGCATGCGGATGTAGCCCCAGACTTCTTCGCTGGTCATCTGAGCCAGAGGGTTGAACTTGTAGAGCGTGCGCTCCGGAGTGGAGAAGCCGGTGTCGATCTCCAGGGCTGCGACCTGGCTGCGCGTGCCGGGGCTCTGGTCGCGGCGCTGCCCCGTGGCCCAGGCACTGACGGTCGCAAGCTTGCGGCGCAGGGGCTCGATCTTGCGGATGCCGCAGCACTCGCCGTGGCCGTCACGGTAGAAGCTGAACAGGCCTTTGTCTTTGACGAACGGGTCGAGCTTGCTGCGATCGGGGCTGAGGATTTCGATGGGCAGGTTGTACTGCTCGCGCACCTGCTCGATAAAGCGATAGGTCTCCGGATGCAAGCGCCCGGTGTCGAGGCTAAAGACTTTGACCTGTTTGTTCAGCTTCCAGGCCATGTCCACGAGTACCACATCTTCGGCACCGCTGAAGGAGATCCACAGATCGTCGCCGAAATGCTCGAAGGCGAGCTTGAGAATGTCCTGTGGGGACTTGTTCGCGTAGGCCGCTGCCAGGGCAGCGACATCGAAAGGTTGGCTCATCAGGCGGTTTCCATCTTGGCTGTGGCGCTGGGCGCTCGTAGTGAGGCAATGGTAACAAAAAACCCATCCTGGTTGCGGGACACGCCAAGCTGCGTTCAGCGGTTCACGGGTAAACCAGCTTTCAAAGCCCCTGCAAGGTCTGCATCAGCACCCGCACTTTGGCAATGGACTCCTCGTACTCGGCCTGCCATTCGGAGTCGGCCACCACGGCGCCACCGCCCCAGCAACTGACTTGGCCGTCCTTGATCAACAGGCTACGGATGGCGATAGAACTGTCCATCTCGCCGCGTACATCGACATACAGCAGCGATCCGCAGTAAAGCGCTCGGCGAGTGGGTTCAAGCTCATCGATGATCTGCATCGCGCGGATCTTGGGCGCGCCGGTGATCGAGCCGCCAGGAAAGCTGTCGCCGATCAGATCCAGTGCGTCCTTGCCGGCCGCCAGCGTGCCTGTCACGCTGCTGACCAGATGGTGCACGTTGGGGTAGGTTTCCAGGCTGAACAGCTCAGGCACTTTGACGGAGCCAATCTCGCACGTGCGGCCCAGGTCATTGCGCAACAAGTCCACGATCATCAGGTTTTCCGACCGGTCCTTGGGGCTTTGCTGCAGTTGCTCGGCATTGCGCGCATCCTCGGCCGCATCGTGACCCCGCGCACGGGTGCCCTTGATCGGACGGGTTTCCACATGACCCTTGCTGACCCGAATGAACCGCTCGGGCGAGAAGCTCAACAAGGCGCTGCCGTCTGCCAATTGCTGGAACCCGGAGAAGGGCGTTGGGCATGCCTGGCGAAGGGCTTGATAAGCTCGCCAGGGATCGCCCTGGCAAGCAGCGCGAAACCGTTGGGTCAGGTTGATCTGGTAGCAGTCACCTGCCTGGATGTAGCGTTGAACCTGCTTGAAGGCTGCATGGTACTGCTCGGGCGCAAGGTCACCAGTCATCGGGGCGAGCAGCTTGAAAGCCCCGCTGGCCCGAGGTTCACACCCCTCGAACAGGCGCACCAGTCGCTCACGCTCTTCACGGTCCAGGCTTGGGTGAAACACCAGTTGGCTGGTACGGGTGGCGTGGTCGGTAACCAACGCCCATGCGTACACGCCCAGTTGGGCATCCGGCAGACCGAGGTCGTCCACTGCCTGGGTCGGCAAGTGTTCCAGCCGACGGCCAAAATCGTAGCTCAGGTAACCGATCAATCCACCGGCAAACGGCAGCTCGCTCTCTGGCGGTAGATGTGCAGCGCCCAAGCGAGCCAGCGCAGCGCGCAACCGCTGCAGGAAGGCGCGCCCTGTTTCGTCCGCCAGCACCTGCAACTGCTGCACTGGCCACGCGCTCAGCAGGTCGAAGCGGCCGCGTTCAGCGCCGGGGCGAGCGCTGTCGAGCAAAATGGCGCCTGGAGCATCACGCAAGCAGGAAAAGTAGGTAGCCGGGTCAGGCTGGTAGGGCAGGGCGTACAACGTGCAGGTCGGCATCAGTAGGGACGGCGATTAAAAGCGAGGACGGCGATTGTAGTCCGGTGCAGGCATTGCGCCTAGCATCAGGGCGACATTCGCCATCTTCATCTGGCCGGGGCTGGTGGCCAACCCCGGTCCTTAGTGACCGGGCCTGTGGCCGAACAGGCCTTGGGCAACGCGCACGCGTTGCTCGGCATCTTCGGTCACACCCTCTTTGGCCAGTGCCTCAAGATGCGCCTCGATCGCATGGGTGCGTTGCGTCAGGCCGCAATCGTTGGCGATCTGGATATTCAGCCCTGGGCGAGCGTTGAGCTCGAGGATCAGTGGGCCTTTCTCCTGGTCCAGTACCATGTCCACGCCAATGTAGCCCAGGCCGCACAGCTCATAGCAGCCGGCGGCCAGCTTCATGAACCCGTCCCAGGTCGGCAGCTGTACGCCGTCCACTGCGTTGGTGGTGTCGGGATGCTTGCTAATGATGTTATTCAGCCAAGTGCCACGCAGCGTCACGCCTGTGGCCAAGTCCACGCCCACACCGATGGCGCCTTGGTGCAGGTTGGCCTTGCCGCCGGACTGGCGGGTGGGCAGGCGCAGCATGGCCATGACCGGATAGCCCATCAGGACGATGATGCGGATGTCCGGTACGCCTTCATAACTGATGCTCTTGAAGATCTGGTCCGGGGTGACGCGGTACTCGATCAGGGCGCGGTCGCGATGGCCGCCGAGCGAGTACAGCCCGGTGAGGATGCTGGAAATCTGGTGCTCGATTTCCTCATGGCTGATGATCTTGCCGGACACCGTCCGGTAACGGTCTTCGAAACGGTCGGCGATGACCATGATGCCATCACCCCCGGCGCCCTGAGCCGGCTTGATCACGAAGTCGCTGCGCCCGCCGATGATCTCGTCAAGCTTCTCGATCTGCTTTTCCGTCTCGATGACGCCGTACATTTCCGGCACATGGATGCCGGCTGCCAGGGCGCGCTCCTTGGTGATGATCTTGTCGTCGACGATCGGGTACAGGTGGCGCTTGTTGTACTTGAGTACATAGTCTGCATTGCGCCGATTGATACCCATGATGCCCCGGGCCTCCAGGGCTTTCCACGTCTTGATCAGGCCGAACATCAGGCGTCCGCCTTCTTCAGGAATGCCTTGAAGCGGACCAGCTCGGTCAGGCGGTAGCCGCGATAGCGACCCATTGCCAGCATGAAGCCCACCAGAATCAACAGCACGGCCGGGAAGGTGAACACGAAGTAGACCAGCTCCGGTACCATCATCAGCAGGTGCGCGAGAGAGGCGGCGAACAAGGTGCCGATGGCCACTTTCATGGCATGACCGCCGCCGCGTTCTTCCCAGGTGATCGACAGACGTTCGATGGTCATGGTCAGGATCACCATCGGGAACAGCGCGACCGACAAGCCGCGCTCAAGGCCCAGTTTGTGGCTGAACAGGCTGATGGCGGCAATCAATACCACGACGAATGTCAGCACCACCGAAAGGCGGGGCAGCATCTGCAGCTTCAGGTGTTCGAGGTAGGAGCGCAGCGATAGCCCCAGCGCGGTGATGACGGTGAACAGCACGATCCCGAAGCCCAGCTGTGTTTCTCGGAAGGCCAGGGCGATCAGGACCGGTGTAAAGGTACCCAGGGTCTGGATGCCGATCAGGTTGCGCAGCACCAGAATCACCAGCACGCCGATGGGAATCATGACCATGATCATGAAGGTTTGCTGGGTCTGCAGCGGCAGCCCGTACAGGGAGTATTCGAGAAAGTCGGCGTCGGTGTTCTCGTCTGTCAGCTTGGCCAGGCGGATGGCGTTCATCTCGCTGTTGTTCATGCTGAAGGTGACGTTGGCCCGCTTGCCGCCATCGACCGTGATCAGGTTGTCATCACCGGTCCACCACAATAGCCGATCGTTGGGCAGGCCTTGCTCACCGGTCTCGGGGTTGAAATACAGCCAGTCATTGCCGTTGAAGCTGCGCAACCACAGTTCCGGGGTTTGCGGGGTGTCGGCCACCAGGCGGATCGTGTGCACTTTCTCCATCGGCACGTGGGCGATGGACAGCAGCAGGTCAATGACCTGCGCCTTCTTCATCGGTGAGGTATCGCCTGCCAGCAGCAGCTTGACGTTGTCGTCGTTGAGGTTGTTGACGCGCTTGATGGTTTCGCCAACGAACGTTTCGACATCGGCCGAATGTTGGCGAATCGGTGCCATCAAGGCTTCAGCGGCGATCTTCTCGGGGCCTTCTACTGCGAGGCTGTCGCGGAAGGTCGGGCCCTTGACCTTGGCTTTCTCGGTGCTATAGCGCTTGGTCAGCACCAGCCGGTAGTAAAGGGTCTGGTTGCCGCTGGCGCGCCGCGCGGACCAGGTGACCTTGCGGTTGCCGTCGGCGCGGTTGACGCTCACACCATAGTTGTTGGAAATGAAGCTTTCGTTGAGGCTCACGTAATCCCGATTCAGGGGCGGCACGAACATCTGGACCTTTACCGGGTCCTTGGTGCTGGCCACAAATTCGATCTTGGCATCGATGTTCCACAGATCGTCCGTTTCATCCTCGGTCACCGGGATGCCAAGTACGAAGATCTGATAAGCCGTGACCGCTACGCCCAGCAACACCAGGACGGTGATCAGGACTTTCAGATGGAGGGTAAGAGAGCGCATCGGAATTACTCTGCTTTGGGAGCGTCGGTGGCACAGGCAGGTTTGCCGGCCGCATATTTAAAGCTTGGGTCGACCAGGGCGTCGAAATGCTTCAAGGCCTCCGAGCCGATCAACAGTGGGAACTGGAAAGCGCTGCGATCGGTGAGGTTGACTTCGATGGTGCGCCTGGCCTGGCCCATGCAGATGTCCAGCTCGATGACGGGGCGTGCGGTGTAGGCCTTGCCCGATTCGGCGTCGTAGTCGCCCGCCCTGCGCTTGATCTTGCTCACGCGCGCCAGCGGGCGTTCGATGGGGTGGGAATGGGCAGCATCTATGGCCAGGTAGAAGCGCACCCAGCTTTCGCCATTGCGCTTGAAACGCTTGATGTCACGGGCGCTGAGCGAGGCTGTCTTGGCCCCGGTGTCGAGCTTGGCCGCCACTTCGAGGTCGAGGTCGCCCAGGCGAGCATATTCGTTCAGACCGTACACGGTCTTGCCGGCTGCCTGGCTCAGGGCCGGCAACAGGAGGAGGCTAATCAGCAAAGCAAAGGGTGTCAGTTTCATAGTCCTGGCGCGGTATTGTGCAAAGTTCGGGGTAAGGCGACTGGCAACGGCTGCACAAGCTTCCTCGTTGATCTGCCGGCACCATGCGGGCGGGGCAGACGGGCTATCCATACTCCATCGAAGGCGCGGCATTCTATCACGCCGACGTATTGACGCCAGCGGTGCGCGATCTGACAGTTTGATCGGGGGGTAGTTTCTTGTTGGCTGAATTGTTGACAATGTGGTTTATGGCTTTGACTATTACGAGACCTTTCGTTAGATTTAACGCCATGTTTTGTGAAAGGTGTCAACAATATGCAGGCGCTCTCCACGGGTAGCTCTACTGGCAACGAGGAAACGGAAACCCTGTCCGAGCATGTCTTCAGGCGAATTCAGGCGGCCATTGTACGGGGTGATATAGCCCCAGGGAGCAAGATTTCCGAGCCGGAGCTTGCCCGCACCTATGGCATCAGCCGAGGCCCGCTGCGTGAAGCCATTCACCGCCTCGAGGGCCAGCGCCTGCTGGTTCGTGTGCCCCATGTGGGCGCACGGGTTGTTTCACTGAGTCACGCCGAACTCATCGAGCTCTATGAAATCCGCGAGTCGCTCGAAGGCATGGCCTGCCGCCTGGCGGCCGAGCGCATGGGCCGCGCCGACATTGACGAGCTGCGCCAGGTGCTGGAAACCCATGAGCGCGATGCTGCCTTCCAGGCGGGCGTGGGCTACTACCAGCAGGAAGGTGACTACGATTTTCACTATCGCATCATTCAGGGCAGCGGCAACCAGACCTTGGTCAAGATGCTCTGCGGCGAACTGTACCAACTGGTGCGTATGTACCGTATCCAGTTCTCGGCTACGCCCAATCGGCCGCGTCAGGCCTTCGCCGAGCACCACCGCATCCTGGACGCCATCGCCGAGGGTGACGGCGAGTTGGCCGAGCTGTTGATGCGTCGTCACATCGCTGCGTCCAAGCGCAACATCGAGCGCCATTACCAAGGCGACCACACCCACAGCACACGAGGTGAACAATGACCGTCCAGAGTACCCCAGGCCAACGTTTTCGCGACGCAGTGGCCGCCGAGCGCCCGCTGCAAGTGGTCGGCACCATCAATGCCAACCACGCCTTGCTGGCCAAGCGTGCCGGTTTCAAGGCTATCTACCTGTCCGGCGGCGGTGTGGCAGCAGGCTCCCTGGGTTTGCCTGACCTGGGCATCAGTGGCCTGGACGACGTGCTGACCGATGTCAGGCGCATCACTGATGTGTGCGACCTGCCACTGCTGGTGGACGTGGACACCGGGTTCGGTGCCTCGGCCTTCAACGTTGCCCGTACCGTGCGCGCCATGAGCAAGTTCGGCGCCGCCGCCATTCATATCGAGGATCAGGTGGGCGCCAAGCGTTGTGGCCACCGTCCGAACAAGGAAATCGTCACCCAGCAGGAGATGGTCGATCGCATCAAGGCGGCGGTCGATGCCCGCCTTGATGACAGCTTCGTGATCATGGCCCGTACCGATGCGCTGGCGGTCGAGGGGCTCAATGCTGCGCTGGATCGGGCGGCCGCCTGTGTCGAGGCCGGCGCGGACATGATTTTCCCCGAAGCCATCACCGAACTTGCGATGTACAAGACGTTCGCCGACCGGGTCAAGGCCCCCATCCTGGCCAACATCACCGAGTTCGGTGCCACGCCTTTGTACACCACCGAAGAGCTGTGCTCGGTCGATGTGTCGCTGGTGCTGTATCCACTATCGGCGTTCCGCGCCATGAACAAGGCTGCCGAGAACGTCTACGCCGCCCTGCGCCGTGATGGCACCCAGAAGAACGTGATCGATACCATGCAGACACGCATGGAGCTTTACGACGCCATTGGCTATCACGCTTTCGAGCAAAGTCTCGATGCATTGTTTGCCCAGAAAAAAGGCTGACCTGCCCACTGCGCGCGCTGCAGCGCCCTGGTTCAGGGGTAGATGAGGGTTAGCCAGCCTGCATTCCATAACAAGTTCAAGAAAGGAGAAGCACCATGGCCGAAGCAAAAGTACTCAGCGGCGCAGGCCTACGCGGTCAGGTTGCCGGTCAGACGGCCCTGTCGACGGTCGGTCAGGCCGGCGCAGGGCTGACCTATCGCGGGTATGACGTCCGCGACCTGGCTGCCCACGCCGAATTCGAGGAGGTGGCTTACCTGTTGTTGTATGGCGAGCTGCCCTGCCAGGCCGAGCTTGCCGACTACAAGCACAAGCTCAAGGGCCTGCGCGACCTGCCCCAGGCGTTGAAAGAAGTACTGGAGCGCATCCCGCGCGACGCTCACCCGATGGACGTGATGCGCACGGGCTGCTCCGTGCTCGGAACCCTGGAGCCCGAGCTCACCTTCGATGCCCAGCGCGACAAGACCGACCGGCTCCTGGCCGTGTTCCCGGCGATCATGTGTTACTGGTACCGCTTCAGCCATCACGGCGTGCGCATCGACTGTGTCAGTGACCAGGACACCTTGGGCGGCCACTTCCTGCAGTTACTCCATGGCAAGCAGCCCAGTGAGCTGCATGTGAAGGTGATGAACGTATCGCTCATTCTCTACGCCGAGCACGAGTTCAACGCCTCCACGTTCACCGCTCGCGTGTGTGCCTCGACTTTGTCCGACCTGTACTCCTGCGTCACCGCCGCCATCGGCTCGCTGCGCGGCCCGCTGCATGGCGGTGCCAACGAGGCGGCCATGGAGCTGATCGAGCGCTTCCAGAGCCCGCAACAAGCGACGACCGAGTTGCTGCACATGCTTGAGCGCAAAGACAAGATCATGGGCTTTGGCCATGCCATCTACAAAGAGTCCGACCCGCGTAACGAGGTGATCAAAGGGTGGTCCAAGCGCCTTGCCGATGAAGTGGGCGACACGGTGCTGTACCCGGTGTCCGAAGCCATCGACAAGACCATGTGGGAGCAGAAGCGCTTGTTCCCCAACGCCGACTTCTACCATGCCTCGGCGTATCACTTCATGGGCATACCGACCAAGCTGTTCACCCCGATCTTCGTCTGTTCGCGGCTTACCGGCTGGGCAGCGCATGTGTTCGAGCAGCGTGAAAACAATCGCATCATCCGTCCGAGTGCCGAATACATCGGCGTCGAACAGCGTCAGTTCGTGCTGATCGAGCAACGCTGATGGTCGCCCACCCCGCGTAGGTCGTGTTGGCCTCGCGGGGTGGCCCAGCATGTCTGCCCGCACGCGCACCCTTGAACGCCATCCGTGACCGAGCCTGATAACGATATGAATACTGCCTACCGCAAAGCCTTGCCAGGCACTGACCTGGATTACTTCGACGCCCGCGCTGCCGTCGAGGCCATCAAGCCCGGCGCCTATCAGGGCTTGCCCTACACCTCGCGTGTGCTGGCCGAGAACCTGGTGCGCCGCTGCAGCCCTGGCACGCTCCAGGCGTCATTGGCCCAGCTGATAGAGCGCAAGCGCGACCTCGATTTCCCCTGGTATCCGGCCCGGGTCGTCTGCCATGACATCCTGGGTCAGACCGCGCTGGTCGACCTGGCCGGCTTGCGCGATGCCATCGCCGACAAAGGCGGTGACCCTGCCCAAGTCAACCCGGTGGTGCCAGTGCAATTGATCGTCGATCACTCACTGGCCGTCGAGTGTGGCGGCTATGACCCCCAGGCGTTCGAACGCAACAGGGCCATCGAGGATCGCCGTAACGAAGACCGTTTCCATTTCATCAACTGGACCAAGAAAGCGTTCAAGAACGTCGATGTCATCCCGCCTGGCAACGGCATCATGCACCAGATCAACCTGGAGAAGATGTCGCCCGTGGTACACAGCGATGACGGCGTGGCCTACCCGGACACCTGTGTCGGCACCGACAGCCACACCCCGCATGTGGACGCCTTGGGGGTCATCGCCATCGGCGTGGGCGGGCTTGAGGCCGAGAACGTCATGCTCGGGCGCGCCTCCTGGATGCGCCTGCCGGAAATCGTTGGCGTCCAGCTCACTGGTAAACTGGCGCCCAACCTGACGGCAACCGACCTGGTATTGGCCCTGACCGAATTTTTGCGCAAGCAGAAGGTGGTCGGCGCCTACCTCGAGTTCCATGGGGAAGGCGCACGTGCCCTGACGCTCGGCGACCGCGCCACCATCTCCAACATGGCCCCTGAATATGGCGCCACTGCGGCCATGTTCGCCATCGATCAGCAAACCATCGACTACCTGCGCCTGACAGGCCGCGAGGAACAGCAGGTCGCACTGGTAGAGACGTACGCCAAGACCGCGGGTCTGTGGGCTGACAGCTTTACCGAGGTGGTCTACGAGCGCACGCTGGACTTCGATCTGGCCAGCGTGGTGCGCACCATGGCGGGCCCCTCAAACCCCCATGCCCGGGTGGCCACCAGCGAGCTGGCCGCCAAGGGGATCGCAGGTGCCTGGGAGCAGGTACCCGGTCAGATGCCGGACGGGGCGGTGATCATTGCAGCCATCACCAGTTGCACCAACACCAGCAACCCGCGCAACGTGATCGCTGCCGGGTTGCTGGCGCGCAATGCCAATAGGCTGGGGCTAACGCGCAAGCCTTGGGTCAAGTCATCCCTCGCCCCTGGTTCAAGGGCAGTGCAGCTGTACCTGGAAGAGGCGGGCCTGGAGGCGGAGCTCCAAGCGTTGGGCTTCGGCATCGTCGCCTTCGCCTGCACCACCTGCAACGGCATGTCCGGCGCCCTCGACCCGGCCATCCAGAAGGAAATCATCGAACGGGACCTGTATACCACCGCGGTGTTGTCGGGTAACCGAAACTTCGATGGCCGTATTCACCCGTATGCCAAACAGGCGTTTCTGGCGTCCCCGCCCTTGGTTGTGGCCTATGCCATCGCGGGTACGATCCGTTTCGATATCGAGAAAGATGTACTGGGCGTGGCATCGGATGGCCGTGAAGTTCGCCTCAAGGACATCTGGCCCAGCGATGAAGAAATCGATGCGATGGTCCGCGCTGCGGTCAAGCCCGAACAGTTCCGCAAGGTCTACATCCCCATGTTCGCCGTGGAGCAAGACCGTGGACCCAAGGTAGCGCCGCTGTACGACTGGCGCCCCATGAGCACCTACATCCGTCGCCCGCCCTACTGGGAAGGGGCCCTGGCGGGAGAACGCACCTTGCGTGGCATGCGCCCGCTGGCGTTGCTGCCGGACAACATCACCACCGATCACCTGTCGCCCTCCAATGCCATCATGCTCGACAGCGCGGCGGGGGAGTACTTGGCCAAAATGGGCTTGCCTGAAGAAGACTTCAACTCCTATGCCACCCACCGTGGGGACCACCTCACGGCTCAGCGCGCCACTTTCGCCAACCCCAAGCTGTTCAACGAGATGGTGCGCAATGAAGATGGCAGCGTAAGGCAGGGTTCGCTGGCACGCCTTGAACCCGAAGGGCGGATCATGCGCATGTGGGAAGCGATCGAGACCTACATGCAGCGCAAGCAGCCGTTGATCATCGTGGCCGGTGCCGATTACGGTCAGGGCTCTTCACGCGACTGGGCTGCCAAAGGGGTTCGTCTGGCGGGCGTGGAGGCCATCGTCGCCGAGGGGTTCGAACGCATCCACCGCACGAACCTGGTGGGCATGGGCGTCTTGCCCCTCGAATTCATGCCGGGTACCGACCGTAAGGTGCTGGGCCTGGACGGCAGCGAAACCTATGACGTGATAGGCATCCGTACTCCCCGCGCCACCTTGACCCTGGCGGTGACCCGCCGCACAGGAGAGCGTTTTGACGTACCGGTGACCTGTCGCCTGGATACAGCCGAAGAGGTGTCGATCTACGAAGCGGGCGGGGTGTTGCAACGCTTTGCCCAGGACTTCCTCGAAGCGACCGTTTAACGCAACGGGGCCGCCTTGCGGCCCCCAGTCGCCCGCACTGGCTCGGGCCACCGGGCCATCCAAGAGGCTTCAATCCATGGCACATGCACTTCAAATCAAGATTCCGGCTACTTACATGCGTGGCGGCACCAGCAAAGGCGTGTTCTTCCGCTTGCAGGACCTCCCGGCGCAGGCGCAAACGCCCGGCCCGGCACGCGATGCCTTGCTGCTGCGGGTGATCGGCAGCCCCGACCCCTATGGCAAGCAGATCGACGGCATGGGCGGTGCGACGTCCAGCACCAGCAAGGTCGTGATCCTGTCCGCCAGCAAGCGCCCTGATCATGATGTGGACTATCTGTTCGGCCAGGTCAGTATCGACAAGCCTTTCGTAGACTGGAGCGGCAACTGCGGCAACCTTTCCGCAGCAGTGGGTGCGTTCGCCATCGGCAGCGGCCTGATAGAACCCGCGCAGGTACCCGACACCGGTGTCGCCACGGTGCGTATCTGGCAGGCCAACATCGGCAAGACTATCGTTGCTCATGTGCCGATGAGCGACGGTCAGGTGCAGGAGACCGGCGACTTTGAGCTTGATGGCGTCACGTTCCCTGCCGCCGAAGTGCAGCTGGAGTTTCTTGATCCGGCCGCCGATGATGATGGGGAAGGCGGGGCGATGTTTCCTACCGGCAACCTGATCGACGAGCTTGAAGTGCCGGGGGTTGGCACCTTCAAGGCGACGTTGATCAATGCCGGTATCCCAACGGTGTTTCTCAATGCAGCCGATCTTGGTTACAGCGGTATGGAATTGCAGGATGCCATCAATGGGGATCCGGCTGCCCTTGAGCGGTTCGAGGCGATACGGGCCCATGGTGCGCTGCGCATGGGGCTGATCGAACATGTAGGGCAGGCTGCCGCACGCCAGCATACCCCCAAGGTGGCATTCGTGGCGCCGGCACAGGCTTATCTCGCCTCAAGTGGCAAGCACGTGGGGGCAGGAGATATCGACTTGCTGGTGCGCGCCTTGTCCATGGGCAAGCTGCATCACGCGATGATGGGTACTGCCGCCGTCGCGATCGGTACGGCTGCGGCCATTCCGGGGACACTGGTGAATCTTGCTGCAGGCGGCGGTGAGCGCAGCGCTGTACGCTTCGGGCATCCATCGGGCACCTTGCGGGTAGGTGCGCAGGCGTGCCTGATCGATGGGCAGTGGTCGGTGACCAAGGCCATCATGAGTCGCAGCGCGCGTGTGTTGATGGAGGGCTGGGTGCGCGTTCCTGGCGATAGTTTCTGACAGGCGTGCTCGCCATCGCCGGCCCGTCACGTTCAAGAAGGCGTCTGGGCGTGATTCAGTCGGTGCCTGACTGTTCTGAATGAAAAAAAAGCCCCGGCATCACTGCCGGGGCTTTTTTCATGCAGCCAGTGGATGGCTGCCTGGCTTACGCCTGGACCACTGGGATCTTGGCGTTAGCGGCCGCTTCGCGGAACTCGGCGATCTGGTCGAAGCTCAGGTAGCGGTAGACGTCGGCAGACATGCTGTCGATGTCCTTGGCGTACTGCATGTACTCTTCGACGGTCGGCAGCTTGCCGATGATCGAAGCCACCGCAGCCAGCTCGGCCGATGCCAGGTACACGTTGGTGGCGTCGCCCAGGCGGTTCGGGAAGTTACGGGTCGAGGTCGACACCACGGTCGAACCGGTCTGCACCCGCGCCTGGTTACCCATGCACAGGGAGCAGCCTGGCATTTCCATCCGCGCACCGGCTTTGCCGTAGATGCCGTAGTAGCCTTCTTCGGTCAGCTGATGAGCATCCATCTTGGTCGGCGGAGCCAGCCACAGACGGGTCGGGATACCACCCTTGACCTTTTCCAGCAGCTTGCCAGCGGCGCGGAAGTGACCAATGTTGGTCATGCACGAACCGATGAACACTTCGTCGATCTTCTCACCCTGTACCGAGGACAGCAGGCGAGCATCGTCCGGGTCGTTCGGGGCGCAGAGCACAGGCTCCTTGACGTCGGCCAGGTCGATTTCGATGATTTCGGCGTATTCGGCATCGGCGTCGGCCGACAGCAGTTCTGGATTGGCCAGCCAGGCTTCCATGGCCTGGGCGCGACGCTCCAGGGTGCGTGCATCGCCGTAGCCTTCGCCGATCATCCAGCGCAGCAGGGTGATGTTGGACTTGAGGTACTCGGCAATGGCTTTTTCCGGCAGCTTGATGGTGCAACCGGCGGCGGAGCGTTCAGCCGAAGCGTCCGAGAGCTCGAAGGCCTGCTCGACGGTCAGCTCGTCCAGGCCTTCGATTTCAAGGATGCGACCGGAGAAGGCGTTTTTCTTGCCCTTCTTCTCGACGGTCAGCAGGCCCTGCTGGATGGCGTAGTAAGGGATGGCATGCACCAGGTCACGCAGGGTGATGCCAGGTTGCAGCTTGCCTTTGAAGCGCACCAGGATCGACTCTGGCATGTCCAGCGGCATCACGCCGGTGGCGGCCGCGAAGGCTACCAGGCCGGAGCCTGCAGGGAAGGAAATGCCGATCGGGAAGCGGGTGTGCGAGTCGCCACCGGTACCCACGGTATCGGGCATCAGCATGCGGTTCAGCCAGCTGTGGATGATGCCGTCCCCTGGGCGCAACGACACGCCGCCACGGGTGCGGATGAAGTCTGGCAGGGTGTGGTGGGTGGTAACGTCGATGGGCTTCGGATAGGCCGCGGTGTGGCAGAACGACTGCATCACGAGGTCAGCGGAGAAGCCCAGGCAGGCCAGGTCCTTGAGCTCGTCACGGGTCATGGGGCCAGTGGTGTCCTGGGAACCCACGGTGGTCATCTTCGGCTCGCAATAGGCGCCTGGACGTACGCCTTGGCCTTCCGGCAGGCCACACGCGCGGCCGACCATCTTCTGCGCCAGGGTGAAGCCCTTGCCGGTGTCGGCAGGCTGCTCTTGCTTCTTGAACAGGTCCGATGGGCCCTGGCCAAGCTCGGCACGGGCTTTTTCGGTCAGGCCACGGCCGACGATCAGTGGGATACGGCCACCAGCACGCACTTCGTCGAGCAGCACTTCGGTCTTGAGCGCGAACGTGGTGACCAGCTCATTGCTTTCGTGACGGCGTACTTCACCTTTGAACGGGTAGACGTCGATCACGTCGCCCATGGCCAGGTCGGTGCAATCGAACTCGATCGGCAGGGCGCCGGCGTCTTCCATGGTGTTGTAGAAGATCGGGGCAATCTTGGTGCCGAAGCAGAAACCGCCGGCACGCTTGTTGGGCACGTACGGGATATCGTCGCCGAAGAACCACAGCACCGAGTTGGTGGCGGATTTGCGCGAAGAACCGGTACCTACCACGTCACCTACGTAGGCGACTGGGAAACCCTTGGCCCTGACCGCTTCGATCTGAGCCAGCGGGCCTACTGAGCCCGGCTGCTGCGGCTCGATACCGTCGCGGGCCATTTTCAGCATGGCCAGGGCGTGCAGCGGGATGTCAGGGCGCGACCAGGCATCCGGGGCAGGGGACAGGTCGTCGGTGTTGGTTTCGCCAGGCACCTTGAACACGGTCAGGGTGTATTTGTCGGCGATGGCCGGGCGCGAGGTGAACCACTCGCCGGCAGCCCAGGATTCCAGCACGGCCTTTGCATGAGCATTGCCGGCCTTGGCTTTTTCAGCCACGTCGTGGAAGGCATCGAACATCAGCAGGGTGTGCTTGAGCTGCTCGGCCGCGACGGCGCCCAGCTCGGCGTCATCCAGCAGCGCGACCAGCGTCTCGATGTTGTAGCCGCCTTGCATGGTGCCCAGCAGTTCGGTGGCGTGCTTGCGATCGATCAGCGGCGAGGTGGCTTCGCCCTTGGCGACGGCCGAAAGGAAGGCAGCCTTGACATAGGCGGCCTCATCGACCCCAGGCGGTACGCGGTTGGTGAGCAGGTCTACGAGGAAGGCTTCTTCGCCGGCCGGCGGGTTTTTCAGCAACTCGACCAGGCCTGCAGTTTGTTCGGCGTTCAGCGGCTGGGGCACGATACCCAGAGCGGCGCGCTCTTCGATGTGTTTGCGGTAGGCTTCAAGCACAGTTATTTCCCTCATCAGTGGCCCCTTTAAGGGGTCCGGGACGCTCATCCAGCATTCCTTGCACCCAGGCGCCGTCATGGCTTCTTGGGCCGCCTGGCCAGGGTCGCAAGGAATCCTTGCGGAAGCTGCTTTCAAAGTTTTACGCCTGCAGAACGAACATCTGATGAGGGCTGGTTCGGGCCTGCGGGGATGCAGGCCCGAACCAACGTCGTTCTGCCGGATCAACTGTGCTCGTGACGCTTTGAAAACAGCTTCCAACGGACATTGTTGCCTTCGAAAAGGCCGGATGATTCTACGGTAAAAAACGCTGGAAGGTAAGGCGGCGATGATGACTTTAACGGGTGACCCTGGTTAGACAAAGGGCTAACATGGCCGCGTACTCCTCCTTCAAGCCGTTGTATTTCATGTCCAACAAGTCCATCAAAACGCCCTGCGTCGGCCTGTGTTCCACGGTTTACGGAGACACGGTATGCCGAGGGTGCAAGCGCTTCCACCATGAGGTCATCCACTGGAATGGCTATGACGATGCGCAAAAGCGCGCGGTCTGGTTACGCCTGGAGCAACTGCTGGTTCAGGTGATGATGGCCAAACTCGAGGTGTTCGACAAAGGCTTGTTGCGCCAGCAACTGGAACAACGTGCCATACGGTATGTCGAGCAGCAGTCCGAGTACTGCTGGGCCTACCAGCTCATCGCCAGGGGCGCGCGCATGATTCGGGACCTGGAGGCCTACGGCATGGCCTTGCTGCCCGAGTTCCGCGACTGGGAACTGCCACAACTGCGCGATGCGATTGATCGTGAGTTCTTTCTGTTGTCAGAGGCGCATTACCAGCGCTACATCGCGCCCTCGTTTCTCAATAGCGCTTTGGAGTAGCCACCTTTCCCTCTATTTCGCTGCTTGGCTGGCCACTAGTGTTGTGCGTCCGACGATTGAGTGGAGCATCTCGATGGACAGCTATACCTTCAAGCCCGATCTGTGCTTTCACGCACGTTGCTGGTGGCAGGTAGACGGTGCCCGCATTGCAGATGGAGCGTGGGACACGGCCCTGGAGCATCTGGCGCCGCTGTGGGTACGTTTCGAAAGTGGTGACGGTGATGATGGCTGGATGCGGACAGAACCTGAAGGCGCATTGGAACCGTCACCCAGCCCGCCTTTCAGGAACGTCGGCATCTTGTGCCCTGTCCTGTGGTTTGGGGTCTACGAGATTCACGATCTGTTCAGTTACGAGATCAGGCCGGCCTATTTCGAGTCCACCGTTGATCTGTGGCCCAGGCTCGAATATGTCATGACCAAAGACTTCGGCTTTATAGGTATGTCCGGTAGTCCCCAGGCGGCAGGAACGGAGAGCGCGCCGCTGTGGAGCATTGATGGCCTTGATCCCCGGCATCTGGAGGTTGGGCAGCGTAAAAGCAATCTACTGTTGTTTGACCCTGCCGGGGCAGCAGTCAGGCGATACAAGCAGTTTGGTCGCCCTTACCTCGCCACCCACCAGGGGCGACGGGGTGCACTCAGTCTCGAGGTGGTCGGCCGCCCTGTACCTCCTCATCGCAGGCCGTTGGAATAACCCCTACGGTCAGGGCGAGTTAGGTCTACACATGTCGATCGATTCGGCTGGCTTGATGTAGAACGCTTCGTTCTGCAACGCGCGGCCGGCGTTGCTTAGCGTTTGGCTTACATTCCGTCTCAAGAGTGAGCCATCATGACCGACTACATTTATCACCCTGAACTCTCGTTTCTTGCCCGCTGCTGGTGGCAGTTGACCGAAGAGCTGATTCATCCGGATCAATGGTGGGACTGCCAGGACAAGCTCGCACCCATGTGGCTTCACGTCGATGGCGCGGGCATCCACAACGATCATTGGTACAACTACTGGCGAGCCGAGCCCGAGGGGCAAGGACCACTGCGTCTGTCGCCAGAGGACTATACCAAGGACGGTCATCAGTACGGCGAGCTGTTCTGGTTCGGGGCTTACGTTGCCGCTTCAGGGGAGGAAGAGGCCACGCTGTGCTATGAGATCCGACCTTATGACAGAGACTGGCGACCGTTGAACCGAATCCTCTACAACAACCCATCCTCATTGTCGGGCTATGCGGCGGTCAAGGGCGCGAATGAGCCGAGCGCCGGGCAGCCTCGGCTTGCCAATCCCACCCATCTATGGTCCGTGGAAGCAATATTATGCCGGCATCAAGCGCGGTGCACGACTGTGCAACCTGATTTTGAAAAATGCTCAAGGGCATGGCGTAAGGCGCTATGAAAAAGGCGGCGCATCGCTGATCAATACGGTCAGCGGCCAACCTGGCCGGATAGCGCTGGAGATACTCGACTATGCGCATCAGGCCCGCGAGTGGGCGTGGGGAGCAGGGCAGGAAAGTGCTGGTGCCCGGTACACATTCCAGCCTCAATACAGTTTCATTGGACGTGCCTGGTGGCGGCCTGAAGGTGAATCAACGGAACAAGGCTTGGTCACGGCAAGGTTCGACGAAGGCAGCGAATGGTCTCCCAGGGCCGGGTTAACCGTTGAGACTACCGATTTCTTCAAGGATCGCTGGCACATCGGCGAATGGCGCATGGCATGCGACCGCTTCTGGTTTGCCGCCTACGGTGATGGAGAAAGCCATGTCTACGAGCTGTGGCCGCTCGACAGTCACGGCAGGCGACTTGACTTTACCCTTAGAGAACAACGCGGTTGGACAACAAGCCTGGCCAAGCGCTGGACCAGCAGGCGAGCTCTCCCAGACTTTCTCTGGAAGCTCGAGGGGCTTGATCCCACCATCCTGGAAGAAGGGACACCTGTCCACAATGTGCAGTTGCAGCACGTGAATAGCGGACCTGTGACGTTGCATTTGCCCCAACACCGTCGTCGGTTAATCGCTGGCAGCCAGGGCCATCAGGGTTCGCTAATGATCCATGTGCTTGAGACGGCTGCCCGGTGCTGATCGGGTAATGCGTTGCCATGCTCAGATTCGCCGCGGTGCAACTGCGCGGCGAAACCAGGCTGGGCAAGGCGCCGTGGACGTAGGCGTCAGCGCTTGAAAAACCTGCCTTTGGGCCTAGTCGCCGCTATATTCGCAGCCACTGGTGCAAGTCTCGTGGATACGCACCTTGGACAGCTCTGGCAGCAACGGTTTGACCTGATCCCAGATCCATTTGGCGATGACTTCGCTGGTGGGGTTTTCCAGGCCAGGAATGTCGTTCAGGTAGTTGTGATCAAGCTGCTCGTAGATGGGCTTGAACACGGCCTTGATCTCGGCGAAGTCGCGAATCCAGCCGGTATGCGGGTCGAGCGGACCCGTCAGATGGAGGCCGACCTTGAACGAGTGCCCATGCAGACGCCCGCATTTATGGCCTTCGGGCACATGGGGAAGGCGGTGGGCGGATTCGAACGTAAATTCCTTGAAGATTTCCACGCAGTCAAACTCTGTCTGAATCAGTAATGCGCGCAGTTTACCAGCATGCCTCTCACAAGGCTTGCAGTCGTTCATGCAGCCGCCCGGTGGCGACCAATTCCAGAAACTCGTCGCCCAGGCGTTGGCTTTCATCGATGGCCTTGTACCAGTAGCGCTTGCGCGCCGGTGCGTCGCCCATGAAGCGTTTGAAGTCGTTTCGATCGGGCAGCTTCCCGTGAGGCAGGGTTGCCAGGTAGGCCGGCGAGGGTGCTAGCAGCAGTACGTTCTGCAGGCGCCTGGCATCGCCCTTGCGCCATGGCAGGGCCTTGTCGAACCAGCCAGGGACGACCTTGTCGGTGAAGTGCGGGTAAACCACCAGGTCATCGCCGCCGTAGGGCAGATCGAGGTGATAGTCCAGCAGCCCGCCATCGCGGTACATGCCGGTCCCGGCCCCTGGGATGTCCCGTACCCCCTCCATGACCATGGGGATCGATCCCGAGGCAAGCAGGGCATGGCGCAGGTTTGCCAGGTCCAGCGGCAGGCAGCGCGTCGGGAAATCCGTCAGGGCATCAAGCGGTGGCAGGCTGCGGCTGTCGTGCAGAATGATCCGCTCGAAATGGCGGGCCAGGCGGGATCTGCCCAACAGGTTACTGGCGATCACCGAGCCAAGGCCCATACCCAGTCGGCCGCGATGATCGTGAGCGAGCTGGCCATGACTTTTGACGACCAGGATATTCAACCGGTACGCCGGGCTCGCCAGCACCTGGCCGTCGCGACCCTGCAACAGCTCGTCGAGCATGCGCTGGCAACTGCGTGTTATCTGGGCTGGGGTAACGCCTTTTGCAAAATCCTGCTCGGTGTAGAGCATTCCCAGCCGCCGCAACCCGGCAACCGGGTCGTCAAGGCAGGCGCTTGCGAAGCGCCAGGCGCCAATCGATGCGCCAATCAGTGCGCGCTGGCGAGGGGCCGATGGCAGGAACTGGCCGAACAGCGCCAGGTCCAGGCCCTGAATGCCCAGCGGTTTTGGCCCACCTGCTGCGCCCGGGAGCACGCCGACGTCAGCCGCCTGCAGCCCGCGCTCTCTAATTTGGCTCAAGGCGCGTTGGCCAGCCTTCAGGGTAAGGGCGGGGTACTTGACGTGTATAGCGCTCATGGCGGACCTCTGCGGCGACGGGCGCCGCATTATAGAGTGATGCAGCCGTTCGAGACGTGCCCTGTTGACCTGCCGGCTACGCTATCATGCGGCCAGCTGTTTTCAGGTTGAGTTAAGGACTGCTGGTTAATGTTGATTGCGTAGACAACGTGTACAGCATTATGGAGAAACGAACGATGAAAACCTTGACTGCACTGTTCACCGCCGCTGCCCTGTCGCTGGGTGCCAATGCTGCATTCGCCAAGGATGTGCAGCCTGATGAAGTGGTCAAACTGGTCAACACCAAGACCATCAAGTCCCTGGACGAACTCAAGGCGGCCGCCATTGCCAAGCACCCGGGTTCCACCGTCACGGACTCGGAACTTGAAGACGAATACGGCCGCTACGTGTACAAGGTCGAACTGCGCGATACCCAGAATGTGGAGTGGGACGTGGCTTTCGATGCCAAGACCGGTGAACTGCTGAAGGATGAGCGAGACAACTGATGAACCCACCACCACGGGCGGCGCGCTACCTGGCCCTCGCCCTGCTGGCAGCGTGCTCGCTGGCCGCTGCCCGTGACCTGGACCAGGATGAGGCACTGGCTTTGCGCCAGAAGGGTGTGATTCTACCGCTCGAACACTTGCTGGAAACGGCCATGGCCCGTCACCCAGGGGCGCGTTTGCTGGAGGCAGAGCTTGAAGAAGACGACGACCGCTATGAGTACGAGGTCGAGTTGCTAACGGTGGACGGCGTAGTACGGGAAATCAAGCTCGATGCTGCCACCGGTGCCCTGCTCAAAGACGAGGAAGATGACTGAATGCGCCTGTTGCTTGTCGAGGATAATGTCCCGCTGGCCGACGAACTTACCACTGCGCTGCAGCGTCAGGGGTACGCCGTCGATTGGCTGGCCGATGGCCGAGATGCGGTCTATCAGGGCCAGTGCGAGCCTTATGACCTGATCATCCTGGACCTTGGTCTGCCAGGGTTGCCTGGCCTCGAAGTCCTGGCTCAGTGGCGTGCAGGCGGGCTGCTGACACCTGTGCTGATTCTGACAGCGCGTGGCTCCTGGGCCGAGCGTATCGAAGGCCTGAAGGCCGGCGCCGACGATTACCTCAGCAAACCCTTTCACCCCGAAGAATTGCAGTTACGCATCCAGGCGCTGCTGCGCCGAGCGCGTGGCCTTGCCAACCAGCCAAAGCTCGAAGCTGCCGGCTTGCATCTGGACGAACGTCGTCAATGCGTAAGCCGCGAGGGCGTCGATATCCAGCTTACGGCCGCAGAATTTCGCCTGCTGCGCTACTTCATGCTGCACCCCCAGCAGATCCTGTCCAAAAGCCATCTGGCTGAGCACCTCTACGACGGCGAGACCGAGCGCGACTCCAACGTGCTTGAGGTTCACGTCAACCATTTGCGCCGTAAACTAGGCCGTACGGTGATCGAGACACGACGCGGCCAGGGCTACCTGTATGCCGGGAGCGCTGCGTGAAGTCGATCCAGGCGCGGCTCAGCCTGGGCCTGGTGGCCGTGTTGGTGGTAGTAGGGGTGGTACTGGCGCAACTGACGCTGTGGCTGTTCGAAGCCGGGTTGCAACGTTACCTGGAAAACGGCCTGCGCAATGAAAGCGAGAACCTGTTGGTGGCGCTGGTGCGCGGGCCTGCGGGCATGCAGCTCGACGAGCAACGCATCTCGGCTGCCTATCAGCGACCGTTTTCCGGCTATTACTTTCGCATCGACTTTGCCCAGGGCACGTGGCGTTCACGCTCCCTGTGGGACATGAACCTGCCCAAACCGTCGGCCCCTGGTCTGTCGGACCGGCACGAGCTTGGGCCAGAGGGGCAGGAGTTGCTGACGCTGCGTGCCGATTACCGGCGCCTGGGGCAGGACATATCCATCAGTGTCGCCCAAGATTACTCACCTGTGCGACAAGGCTTCCGGCGTCTTCAGCAAATTGGGCTGGGCATGGGCCTGGTCGCGCTGGCCTTGGTGCTGGTCCTTCAGCGCATGACCGTCACCCGCTCGCTACGCCCGCTGGAGCGGGCGCGCCAGCAAATCGCCCAGTTGCAGCAGGGGCAACGTTCCCAGCTCGACGCCCAAGTGCCCAGTGAGCTGGTGCCGCTGGTTGGGCAGATCAACCATTTGCTCAGCCATACCGAAGACAGCCTGCGACGTTCGCGCAATGCACTGGGTAACCTGGGCCATGCCCTGAAAACGCCGCTGGCGGTGCTGCTTAGCCTGGCGTCCAGCGAACGCCTGCAGGGCTTGCCTGAGGTTCGCGCACAGATGCGCGAGCAGTTGCAGCAGATCGAGCAGCGCCTGGCCCGTGAGCTCAACCGCGCACGCCTGGCCGGCGATGCGTTGCCGGGTGCGCAATTTGCCTGTGATGACGAGTTGCCGGGGTTGCTGAGCACCTTGGGCATGATCCATGGCGAGGGCCTGCTGCTGAGCCATTCCGTGCCACCTGGCCTGCTGCTGCCCTGGGATCGCGAAGACATGCTGGAACTGCTGGGTAACCTGCTGGACAACGCCTGCAAATGGGCGGACAGCGAGGTGCACCTGGGCATCGCAGCCACCGAGGAACACTATCAGCTGTGGGTCGACGACGACGGCCCTGGTATCCCTTACCAGCAGCGTGTGCAAGTGCTTGAACGGGGTTCTCGCCTTGACGAGGAAGTCGATGGGCACGGTCTGGGGTTGGGGATCGTGCGTGACATCGTCCAGGCTTGGGGCGGGAAACTGCAACTGCTTGAGAGTCCTATGGGTGGATTGCGTGTGGATATCCAGTTGCCGCGCCGGAGCCTGTGACCAGCGCGGCGTCCCACAGGTCGGCCCCGTTGCCGCTGGCAAACGGCTGTACTGCAAAAAAAATGCACTACTGCCACATTTTTTTGAATTAGCCCAAATGGACGTCGCTCGGCAGAATCGCTGCATGTAGCCTTCACTGGCCGACGGGCCAAGGCCTACGTTTCCTCTTCCGTCCAGACCTACAGAACCCGAAACGACATGCCTGCCTCGCGTACCGAACGTCTTTTGCAGTGGTTATTACCGCCATCCCTGAACATCCCTCCCACCCAATGGCTGCGTGCCGGTATCGGCGCATTGGCCGGCCTGTTTCTCGCAGGCTGGCTGACGAGCCTGGCGTATGGCCCGGATATCGCCTTGCACCTGCTCGGGCCGTTGGCGGCCTCCGCGGTGCTGGTGTTCGCCGTTCATTCAGGTCCCCTTGCACAGCCCTGGCCCGTGCTTGGCAGCTATACCCTGGCCGCGATCGTTGGCTTGGCAATGCGAGACGGTTTTGGTCCAGGGCTTTGGGTCGCCGCCGCTGCCCTGTGTCTGTCCATCCTGGTGATGTGCTTGCTGCGCTGCCTGCACCCACCCGGTGGGGGAGTGGCGGTCAGTGCGGTTCTGGCCGACCCAGGGCTGACCGCCTTGGGTGACCATCTGCTTGAGCCGGTGCTGCTCAACGCGCTGATTCTTGTTGCGGTGGCCATTGTCTATAACCGCTTGACCGGTGTGCGCTACCCCAAAGGGGCTGCACCGCGCAAGGATTTGCACCACACTCACGACCCGCTGCCAAGTGAGCGCGTCGGCATCCGCAGTGAGGACCTAGATCAGGCGCTGGAAGAGTTGGGCGAGTTCGTCGACGTTACCCGCGACGAGCTGGAGCGCATCATTCTGGCCACCGAGCAGCACGCGCTGCAGCGCAGTCTCGGTGGCATAACGGCGGCGTCGGTGATGTCGAAGGACGTGCAGTTCGTCAGCCCCGAGACCACCTTGCAGCAAGCCTGGAAGCTGCTCGACAGCCACCATGTCAAGACCCTGCCGGTGCTGCAGGACGGCGCCTTGGTGGGGATCGTCAGCCTGAGCGACCTGGTAGGCCCGGCCATGCAGCAGGCGCGTTTGAGCTGGCGGGGCCTGTTCGGGCGCAAGCCCGTGCGCATGGCACAGGTGATGAGCCGCCGGGTCGTGAGTGTCAGCAGCCAGCACCCGTTGGAGCGCCTGTTGCCGCTGCTGTGCGAGCAGGGGCTGCACTGCCTGCCGGTGCTCGACGGTGACGTGCTGGTAGGGGTGGTCACCCAGACTGACCTGATCGCCGGGCTCAAGCGCCAGTTGCTAAGCAGCGCCAATGCCTCAGAGCGTCGGGTCCCAGCGTTGTGACCAGTCGCTGGCCTCGGCTGCGATAAGCCGGCGCAGGATGCCAAGGGCCTGTTGCAACGCTTCGCTGTCACGCTCGCGGGCGTAGACCAGAAAGGTGGGGTAGGTGAATTCCGGCGCATGCGGTACGCGCTCGAAGACGCCACTGTCCAGATAAGCCTGCACCACCCGCGTGCGAAAATAGCCGCTACCACCCTTGTCGAGGATGAACTGCAAGGCAAGCGGCCCCAGGTTGAAACGCAGCGCGGCACGGGCGCAGTTGGGCAGGGCGGCGTCATGTTGCCGGCGGAAGGCCTCGCCCCAGTCGATATAGATGTACGGCTCCGGCCGTTCGACCCGCCGGATTCGCACCAGCTTTTCTTCCATCAGCTGCTCGACCTGCAAGCCCGGCCCGTAGATCGGCTGGTACACCAGAGCGGCGTCGAGCAGGCCCATCTCCACCTTGCGCAGCAATGACTCGCCGTCGCTCACTTCGCTGTGGATGCTCTGGCCAGGCAGTTCCTGATACAGCGCCGTGACCCAGTCAAGCATCATCGGGTTACCAAGGCTCACCTCGCCCCCAAGGTGCAGTACCTGCTGGTAGCCAGGCGGCAAGGGCAAGTCGCGTCGTGCCGCCTCCCAGGTCTGCACCAGCTGATTGGCATACCCGACGAAGGCCTCACCGTGGCTGGTCAGGCGGGCGCCACTTCGGCTTCTTGTGAACAGGGTGCAGCCCAGTTGCTGCTCAAGCCGCTGCAACCTGGCGGTGACCGCTGTCTGCGATACGTACAGGCGCTCTGCAGCCGCCACTAGGCTGCCGCTGCGCACCACTTCCAGAAAAGTGCGGGCCTGATCGATGTCCATTGAGGTGCTCACCGTAAAAAACTGGTCGCTATTCTAGTGAGTTCGTCGCCGCATTGAACGACTTTTGCCCACGTTGCAAAAATGCAGGTCGGTTAGGCCATATCGCGCCTGGCGTCTGGGTGCAGGGCATCCATACTCAGCGTTCGCCCTTCAAGAACAACAACATCGGGTCAACTCACCATGAGCTATCAGCACAGTTACGCCCAATCCATTGCCGACCCCGCCGCCTTCTGGGCAGAGCAGGCGCGCTCGGTGGCTTGGTACCGCGAACCCACCGTAGTCCTCGAGAACAATGCCGATGGCACTCACCAGTGGTTCCCTGACGCAAGCTTGAACAGTTGCTACCTGGCTCTGGATCATCAGATCGAGCAGGGTCGGGGAGATCAGCTGGCGCTGATTTACGATTCCCCGGTGACCGGCACACAGCAGACATTCTCCTACCTTCAGCTTCGCGAAGAGGTCGCGCGGTTGGCCGGCTTGCTGCGCCAGCTTGGAGTACAAAAGGGCGATGGCGTCATCATCTACATGCCGATGGTGCCCCAGGCCGCCATGGCCATGTTGGCCTGCGCGCGCATTGGTGCTGTTCACTCGGTGGTATTCGGCGGGTTTGCGGCCAATGAGCTGGCGTTGCGCATCGATGACGCGCGCCCGGTGTTGCTGCTGACCGCTTCCTGTGGGCTGGAGTTCGAGCGGGTCATCGAGTACAAGCCATTGGTTGATCGCGCCCTGGCGCTGGCCCGCCACCGCCCGCGCAACGTATTGGTCTGGCAGCGGCCCCAGGCGCAAGCGCCATTGCAGGCAGGGCGAGACCTGGATTGGGCTCAGGCCGTAGTCGATGCGCAGCCAGTGGCACCTGTTGAACTGGGTGCGGCAGACCCGCTGTACATCATGTACACCTCAGGTACCACCGGCAAACCCAAAGGCATCGTTCGCGAGAATGGCGGCAATGCCGTCGCGCTGAACTATGCCATGCGCACCGTCTACGGCATGCAGCCAGGCGATGTCTGGTGGGGCATCTCCGACGTGGGCTGGGTGGTGGGGCACTCCTTGATCGTGTATGGGCCGCTGATGTGCGGCTGCACGAGTGTATTTTACGAAGGCAAGCCCATCCGCACGCCGGATGCTTCTGCCTACTGGCGGGTGGTGGAGCAGTACAAGGTCAATGCGCTGTTCTGTGCGCCCACTGCCATGCGTGCCATCCGCAAGGAGGACCCTGACGCCGAACTGCTACGCAAGCATGACCTGAGTTCGTTGCGCCAGTTGTTCCTGGCAGGCGAAAAACTCGATTCCAGTACCCATCAATGGCTGGAGCGGGTAAGCGGCAAGCCGGTGCATGATCATTGGTGGCAGACCGAGACCGGCTGGCCGGTGACTGCGCCCTGCGTGGGCCTCGAGGGTAGCGCAGCAAGAGCAGGGTCGAGCAATCGCGCGGTGCCCGGGTACCATGTGCAGGTGCTCGATGACGACGGCCATCTGGTCGGGCCCAATCACCAGGGCGCAATCGTCATCGCACTGCCGTTGCCGCCAGGCTGCAGCCAGACGTTGTGGGGTGATCACCCGCGCTATGTCCAGGCTTACTTAAGTACGTACCCCGGCTACTACCACACAGGTGACGGCGGTTATCTGGATGAGGACGGGTTCGTCTACATCATGGGTCGCACAGATGATGTGATCAATGTTTCCGGACATCGTCTTTCCACGGGCGAGATGGAGGATCTGGTCGCGCGTCATCCTGCTGTCGCCGAGTGCGCAGTGATCGGCGTTCACGATGACATAAAAGGGCAGGTGCCACTCGCGTTGGTGGTGCTCAAGGACGGTGCCGGCATTGTGGAATCGCAGTTGCTCGTCGATCTTGTGGCCAGCGTACGGGAAGAGATTGGCGCATTGGCCTGCTTCAATCAGGTCCGGCTGGTCAAGCGTCTGCCCAAGACCCGATCAGGCAAGATTCTGCGCGCGGTACTGCGCAAGATCGCCGACGGCCAAGCGTACACGCCTCCCTCTACAGTGGACGATCCGGCAGTCCTCCAAGAAATCGAAGCGGTGCTCTCAGGGCTTGCGAGGGCGAGCTAAGACGGCTAGTCCGGCCCCGCTCAGCTTTCGGCGCCTGCGGGGCCCACTTGCTGTAGCTGGCCCAGGCGACTACGCGTGCGCATCAGGTCTGCAAGCGATCCCTCAAGACTTTCTGCCAGCGGGCGCGAGCCAATGAGAGTCAGTTGTCGATCCTGGTCGTAGAGCACGTCGACCACGTTGACGAAACGCTGCTGGGCAGCGAGCGAGCATGCCCCCAGGTCGCCCAGGCCTTCGATGATCCAGTGGGAGTATTGCCGGGCCAGTGCCAGGTAATCGATCACGGCTGTGGGCTGCTCGCACAGGTCTTCGAAAGTGAACCTGATCTGGTTGCCCTCAGCGCCCTGCAGGCGTAGCGGACGATTGTTGACCATGAGGGTATCGCCTTGGGCCGTCGGCATGTGCAGGGACTGGCGCTGCATATCGGTACCGGGCCAGATGTAACGGCCCTGCGTGAAGCGTTGCAGTGCACGGTTAGCCGGCAGGCTACGAAAGTCCGTTTCACCGCCGACTTCCTTGATGACCATGCAGTGGTTGATCAGGTCGATCACAGGCTGGAATCGCTGGTGGTAAAGCGGATTAGGCAACAGCCCTTCAGGTGCGTAGTTGCTGGTCAGCACCAGCAATGTGCCCCGTGCGAACAGGGCCTCGAATAACCGCGTCAACAGCATGGCATCCCCAATGTCATGCACATGAAATTCATCGAAACACAGGATGTCGTTCTGTCCGATCAATTCGTCGAGCGTGATGCCGATGGCGTCACCACTTGCCTGGTGACGATGCACGCCCTGATGCAAGCGGGCGAAGAAATCATGGAAGTGCCAGCGCAGCTTGGCTGGGCTGGGCACCCACTGGAAGAAGCCATCGAGTAACCAGCTTTTACCACGACCGACCGGGCCGTGCAGGTACACGCCCGTAGCGTGCCCCGCTCTGTGCTGTTCAACCTGCTGCGACATGCAGGTGATGGCCTGCCGTTGACTCTCGCTGAGCGTAAAGCCGCATCGGCGGGCCTTGTCATCGAAAGCGGCAGCCAAGTCATTGCTGGGCGCTGCTGCACAGTGACTAAAGCGCTTGCCAAGGTGGCGCAGCGGGGCAGGTATCCAGGCGGGCAAAGGCTCGTTTCCTTGTAACAGACGGTAGCGAGAATCTTGCACTAGCCTTGGCTGTATGACCAATCGAGAAAGTGACCGCCAGTGATCACTTGCTGCGATAGGTCACAGCACCCGGGCACCTTATGCCTTGGGTTGCAGTTGACGCTCGATCATGTACTTCACGGTCAACCGGCGCTCCTTGAGACGACGAAGGTCTTCGTCCTCGAAATTGCCTGCCGAGATGGATTCGGCCGCCAGCACCTGGTTGTCGATGTCGACATATTCGTCGAGCAAGCGGTCCAGGGTTTTATCGGTCTGACGACGTTGTTGAACGATTTCACGAGGGTAGTGCAGGTCTTGATACAGATCGTGTGAAACAGGCATGGCATCCTCCATGGGCATGACGGTGGCGATAACCATTGGAATGAAGGTTTGCGATTGCGTTGACGAGAACGGGCAGGAATGCGACGAACGGTAGTGCCGCATTGTTGCTGACGACTAACTCGCTGTTTTTTGGTAATTTTTTTAACAGAGGGCTTCCCAAGCTCCAACATTGTTGATAAAGTGCCGCGCATTCCAAGACAACAACGCGTTGTCAGTTACTTGGGGTTGTCAGAGCAGCTTCAGCTGCATCCGATACAGGGGCGTCGCCAAGCGGTAAGGCAGCAGGTTTTGATCCTGCCATGCGTTGGTTCGAATCCAGCCGCCCCTGCCATTTTCTACATTTCTATTTTCAGTGCATGGGCAGCCAGCGCTGAATTCGTCGTTTCTGAGATTCGCGATTTTCCGGCAGATTGCCTTTGATCGAGAGGCGCATCCTGCAAAACGCCTCTTCTCAAAAGCCGTCCATGGCGGATCCTCAACCTATGCGTCAGCTCGCTGTACCCAGCATCTCGTTCAGTGCCCTGGCAAGTTCGTCAGCTTGTACCGGCTTTTGAATGACCAGGCTATCGGGCAAGTCCAGCCCTTGGAGCTCCGCATAACCCGTCAGGAACACCACGCGCAGGTTGGGGTAGCGCTCTCTCGCCGCCATGGCCAGCTGAGCGCCATTGAACTCAGGCATGGCGAAGTCGGTGAGAAGCAAGTCGATATCATCGTCCAGCAGGGCCAGTGCCTGCTCCCCGCTGTGTGCCTGGCGAACCTGATACCCATATTGACGCAGGACATCGCCTAGCATGTCGCGTACCAGATGGTCGTCATCCACCAGCAGCACATTACGGTTGTAGCCGCTCTCGGTGATGGTATGGGTCAATGGCAGCGGTTCCGGTTCGCTCACGACCTGATCCTTCACCGCAGGCAAATAGACGGCCACTTCGGTGCCTCTACCCGGTGCGGTATCAATGCGCACCCCGCCGCCCGACTGCTTGGCAAACCCGAAGACCTGCGCCAGGCCCAGGCCGGAGCCTTTGCCGATGTCCTTGGTGGTGAAGAACGGTTCGAAGACCTTGGCCAGTACCTCCTCGCTCATGCCGCACCCCGTGTCGCGGATGCTCATCATGACGTACTCGCCAGGGTCTGGATCTTCCGGGCGGCGTGGCAAGTCATCGATGCGCGTGTTGCGCGTGGACAAAGTCAGTTGCCCGCCCTCCGGCATGGCGTCGCGGGCGTTGATCGCCAGGTTCAGGATGATCATCTCGGTCTGGGTCGGGTCCGTAAGCGCCTGCCAGAGTGATTTGTCCAGATCCAGGCGTACAGAGACATTGCCGCCCAGGGTGCGGCGTAGCAGTTCTTCGAGTCCATCAAGCGTGCGGTTCAGGTTCAGCGGCACGGGTTCGAGCCGTTGGCGCCTGGAAAATGCCAGCAATTGCGAGGTCAGCTTGGCTCCTCGTTCACCCGCTTCCCTGATGTGAGTAAGCCTGGTTCGTGCCTTCTCGACATCGGCTTTCACCAGGTCGCGCTCCAGAAAGCTCGCCCCAGTCAGGATCACGGTCAGCAAATTGTTGAAGTCGTGGGCCACGCCCGCGGTAAGCTGGCCCACAGCCTCCAGACGCTGCATCTGTTGCAGGGCGGCCTCGATTCGCTCACGCTCGCTGATTTGTTCGCGCAAGCGGGCATTGGCCTCGGCCAAACCCATTGCCGTTTCACGCTCACTGGTAATGTCCCGCGCGACCACATAGAGCAGGGTGTCTTCGGGTACCACAACCCACGACAGCCAACGCTGCTGGCCGCCTGCGTGAAGAATCCGGCCGACAAACCGCGCGCTGGTGCGCCCATGGGCCAGGGACGCCAGTTCGGTCAGCAGCAGTTCCTGATCCGCCTCCGGCAGCAGGTGCAGCAGCGAAGACTGACTCAGGCGTTCCCGCGACAGGCCCAGACTGGCTTCCCAGGCTGGGTTTAGCGCCACCGGAGTCAGGTCGTGGTTGAGCACGGCCAGCAGGTCCTGGGAGAGCTCCCAGGCACGGTCGCGCTCGCGGGTACGTCGCTCGACACGCTCGCCGAGCATTTCGTTGAGTTGGCGCAATGCCTGGGTGGCCACGCGCTGGGTGTGAATATCCTGAAGAACGCCGGAAAAACGTACGCACTTGCCGTCGACGAACTGGCTCTGGCCACTGCTCAGCACCCACCGGGGCTCCTGGCCATCGGGCGGCACGATGCGAAACTCCGCGCGATAGTTGCCGCCACTTTCCGGGAGCATGGCCTGGTCGACAGCTTTGCGAACCATCTCTACGTCGTCTGGATAGATGCCAGCGTAGAACACCTCCAGGCTCATCTCGGTGTCCAGTGGCAGGCCGAACAATGCCTTGCAGCGTTCATCCCACGCCAGCAATCCCTCTTGGGGCCTCAAGTCCCAGGTCCCCATGCCCGCAGCGGTGATAGCAATGCGCGCGCGTGCCTCCACCTCCGCCAAGGCCTCTTCGGCGCGGCGTCTGCGCTGGCGCTCCTGCACCTCGGTGAGCGCACGGCGCACCGCCTTGGGCAACAACGGCAGGTTTTTCTTGAGCACGTAATCGGTGGCGCCCAGGCGGATCATCTCTACCGCATGTTCCTCTCCGTAGATGCCGGAGAGGAAAATGAAGGGCACATCAGGGGCCAGGCGCTGGGCGATCGAGAGCACTTCGGTGCCGGATGAACCAGGCAGTACGCAATCACACAGGATCAGGTCATAGCGCCCTTGGCGAAGGGCATGCTCGACGCCGTTGTGATCGAAGACAAGGTGAGACTGGATGCGCAGACCGCTGCGCTCAAGGCGCATCAGGGTGAGCTCGGCGTCCATCGAGCTGTCTTCGACCATCAGTAGGTTCAGCGGGGTAGACTGCATCGTGGTGCAGGCCTCAGTTGCCGCGACGGTTCAGGCGCAACGAGCCGGGTGGAGGCTCGTTGAGTACCGCCCAGAAGATGCCCAGGTCGGAAATGGCGGCAACGAATTCCTTGAACTCGACGGGTTTGACCACATAGGCGTTGACGCCCAGTTCGTAGGCGCGCAGCAGGTCGGGTTCTTCGCGGGACGAGGTCAGCATCACGGTCGGAATACTGCGCAGCTCCGGGGACGCACGCAGCGCCTTCAGTACCTCCAGCCCATCGACTTTCGGCAGCTTGAGGTCGAGCAAGATCACGGCAGGGTTGCCGTCGTCGCGGTCGGCGTAGGCCTCGCGGCGCAACAGGTAATCCAGGGCATCTGCGCCGTCGCGCAGCACGATGACTTCGTTGGCCAACTGGCTGCGCTCCAAGGCCAGGAGCGTCAGCTCCAGGTCCCGAGGGTTGTCCTCGACCAGCAGGATGGGTTTTAGCATGATAGGTGCGGTACCTCAGTGTGTCGCGGATGGGCGCGGTAAAGTGAAATGAAAACTGGCGCCTTTGTCGATCTGGCCTTCGGCCCAGACACGGCCATCGTGCCTTTCAATAATGCGGCGAACACTGGCAAGGCCAATGCCCGTGCCTTCGAAATCCTCCATGCGATGCAAGCGCTGGAAGACGCCGAACAGCTTGCTGGCATACGCCATGTCGAAGCCCACGCCATTGTCCCGGATACAGACCTCGGTCTCGGTTGGGTGCTGCACTGCTGTGATCTCGATGCGGGCAGGTGTCCGTCCACGGGTGTATTTGATGGCATTTGCCACCAGGTTGTTCAATGCCAGGTTGATAAATGCCGGGTCGCCATAGGCCCGGGGCAGCGGCGCGATGTCCCAGATGATCTCACGCCCGGCGTAGTCGGGTGCCAGTTCAGCGCGAATGGCTTCGACCAGAGCGTTGAGGTCCACTTCCGACATGCGCAGGGCAGAGCGGCCCATGTGCGAGAAATGTAGCAAATTGTCGACCAGGTTGCCGGCAAAATGCGCCGCTTCGCCGATGTGTTGCAAGAACCTCTTGCCCCGTTCACTCAAACCGGCGCCTTCCATTTCGCCGAGCAACTCTGTATAGCCCGCAATATGGCGCAGGGGCGCACGCAGGTCGTGGGAAACACTGTACGAGAATGCCTCGAGCTCCTTGTTGGAGCGGCGCAATTCGTTGGCCATCTGCGCCAGTTCTTCAGCCTTGCGCAGCACGATACCCAGGACCGCATTGCGCAACTCCATTACGCCCTCGATGACCAACGGGTCCCAGGGTGCACAGTAACCGTGCAGTTGCTCCTGCCAGCTTTCGAAACTATGGCGAGGCGCGAGGTTGCCCAGCGGTGCCACTTCCTTGGTAGGCTGCCCGGCCCATTGTACGCTGCGCACCTGCTCGGGGCGGAACCACAGCAGGTAGTGCGAGTGGATTTTAGAGATGGCCACTGCCAATACGCCGCCGGCATGCTCGGCAAGTTCGGGCAGCTCGCTGACGTCACGGCGTACATTATCCGTCTGGAAAACATCTTCACCTTGGCGCGCCAGCCAATGGACCAGCGCATTGACCTGTGCCTCTGGCGGGGTGATTCCGACCAGCTCGCAATGCTCGGCAGAAATGATCGCAGCGCCTTGAGCACCTGCAAACGCCAGGAGCACATCGGGCAACGTACGCAGGCCTTCGCTGACACTGTCGTGGTCGGCCATGGAAGAAATCATCCGCACGATGTACCGCCGCAATTCCAGTAACTGTTGAGTGCTGGCATGGGCTTCACGGGATTCGATCTGCAGGGACAGGACGCTGGCCAGCAGTTCACAAGCGGTACGTGTGCGCAAGGCCACCGATCGCGGTTGTGCGTGATGGCACGAAATGAGTCCCCACAGTTTGCCATCCACCACGATGGACAAGGACATCGATGCCAGCGTGCCCATGTTGCGCATGTATTGCAGGTGTACGGGCGATACGCTACGCAGGCTCGTGAAGCTCATGTCCAGGGGGTTGCCAGTGATCGGGTTGAGTGGCGGTACCAAGGGTGACGGCTGATAGTTGGCATCTTCGATGACGCGGATGCGGTTGACCCGATAGAGCTCACGCGCCTGGCGCGGTATGTCCGAGGCAGGGAAGCACAGGCCCAGGAAACTTGGATAACCTGCGTCGGCAACCTCGGCCAATACCTCACCATTGCCGTCGGCATCGAAGCGATAGGCCTTGACCCGTCCGAAGCCGGTCACGCGCTTGAGCTGTACAACCGTCTGCTGCAGCAATTCCTCCAGGCTACCCGCTAGGTGCAGGCTGCTGACAAAGGTGCGCACCAATGGGTAGTAGTCACCTTGAGCAGTCAGGTCCTCGGGCACTCTGAGCGGCTCGAACTCGACGATCAGCACCTGGTCGTGCCGGTGCGCCAGCAGATGGAGCTCCTCCCGGCAAGATGCCCTGTCGTGCAAGCGCACATCACCGATATGAAAAGGAAAGACCTCGTCCTCCGGCAGCCTCGCCAAGTGCTGGCGCAGGTCGAAGCCGGCCTGGACGATTTCGCCGAAGCTGCAACCGAGCACCGATTCGGCGGGCGCTCCCAGCCACTGCACGATGTTGTCACTTGCCTGCAGGACCTGCAGATGCTCCGGATCGAGCACCAGAACAAAACCGTGAGGCTGAACGCTACCCGGCACTTGAATGGGCTCTTGAGCGCAGCGTTCGATCGCCTGTGCAAGTGTTCGGTCGGTGGTCATCGAAGAAAACGCTCCTGTCATTTGGGACCCTGCAAGCCGCACGAGTCTGGGGCAGGATGATGGTGATACACCCTATCAGAATATCGCTTCGCCTGCCGTGCTTTGGCCGTTGAAACCCACCTTGCATGAAGGCTGATTCGCGCTGTCCAGGTCTTGCCATGGCCGTTACTGCTTTTTTGCTAATACCAAAAAACAGGCGTGTCGGCCGGTTCGAAGGTGAGCCCGCTGCTAGGCTTGAAACGAGTGTTGAATGGCAGGGACGCTAACGTGAACAATCGCTTGTTTGCCGCGCTTGTGGGCCTGCTGCCAGTTGGCGGTGCCCTGGCGGCAGATTTTCTGGTCGAAGTGAGGGTATTGGTGGAGCGCGGCTGCATGCTCGTCAACCCTGCCCGGGAGGCGGGAGCACAGGCGCTGGGGCGCATCGACTTTGGTGCAGTGTCACGATTGGATGGCCCGCAAGCACCTCGAAGTGGAACGCTGTTGGGGCCTTCTGTGCCGCGGCTGGAGTGCAACCCGGACACGCCCTATCAGGTACGCGTGGACGCTGGCCAGCATGGTGGGAGCGGGGCGGTGCGGTTCCTGGCCATGTCAGGCTCCAGCGCCAGGCCCATTCCCTACCGGTTATTCCGCGATGCGGCCGGACGCCAGCCGTTGATGGTCGATGAGCCGCAATCATCACGGGTGCCTGGCAGCGGCTGGGTCGACCTGCCGTTGTACGCGAGGCTGGACAAGCTGGCCTGGGTCCCTGAAGCAGGGCGGTATGGCGACATGCTCAAAGTGACGGTCACCTGGTAGGTCAACCCATGCACAAGGACGTGAGGCCATGAACCGATCCTCGATGCTGCTGCTGACCCTGAGTCCCTTGCTCGTACCGGGCGGCGCGGCGCACGGCACCAGCACCGGTTTCATCCAGGCGCAACTGATCATCAGTGCTGCTTGCCAGATCAGCAGCGATGAAACGCAACCGGCGACACTGGCCAACCCTGGATTGATGGATTTCGGTGCCCGAGGCCCCAATTGGGACGAGCCCGTGCGCAGTCGGGTGGATGACGTCGGCACCCAGGGCAGCTTGCAGATCAGCTGCACGCCTGAAGTGCGTGCGTTCAAGGTGAGCATCAATGCGGGCATGAACGGCGACGACGGGATACGCCGCCTGAGCAATGGGCGCGAGTTGATCCCTTACCAACTGGCCGTCGATCCTGCCGGCCGCAGCCACTATCCAGTCGGGCAGGCTCGGCCCTTCGTCATCAGCAGCACCCGGCAGATGCCCATTCCCATATATGGCGTGCTGGTCGCACAGCCCCGTGCGCTACCCGCTGGCCTGTATCGCGACACCCTCAGAGTGACCCTGGACTGGTAACCCATCAAGGAGATATCGATGCGAACCCACCTCTCACGCTGCATCCTCGCCGGGCTGGGCATGGCGCTGGCGTCCCAGGCGCCGGCAGCCACCGTCACCGGTACCATCAACTCGACACTGACCCTGATTGCGGCTTGCCAGGTCAACGGCAGCTCAGGCACCTCGGGCCTGAATTTCGGCAGCCTGAACTTCGGTACCCAGGATGCCTTGTTCGGTACGGCCAACGCGCAGGTGCTCGGCGGCAGCGGCGGGGCGCTGAGTGTGCTGTGTTCAGCGGGCACGGTGCCGGCCATTCGGGTACGCGCAGGCGCCCACGATGGTCAGTCCACCGGGGGCACCCGTGCTCTGGCAGACGGCGCCGGCAATTTCGTTCCCTATGACTTCTATACCGATGCGGGGCGCACGCAGTTGCTGGCCATCGACGGCACGATCACGTTGCCGACCAGCACCGGGGTTGCGCAAACCGTCAACCTCTATGGGCAGGCACGTGGCAAGGCAGGTCTGCCCGCGGGGGTCTATACCGACACCGTCGCCGTCGAGCTGTCGTTCTGAGGCATGCGCGTTTGGCGTGCAGGGAGCGTTGCCGGGTGCATGCTGATGCTGGCTGGCCCCCTGGGTGCGGCCACCACCAGTACCTTCGCGGTAAATGCGCAAGTTGTCGCCGGTTGCCTGGTCATAGGGGGCGCCACGCAGTACGGCACCCTGAACTACGGCACGCAGTCAGCCTTGTCCACGGCCGTGCTGAATACGGCATTGGGCGGTTCGAGCGTGACGCTGCAGTGCACGCCGGGGGTAGTGCTGAGCATGAGCCTGGATGCTGGCCAGAACGCGAACGCAGGCGTGCGCAACCTCAAGCGTACGGGAGGCACGCAGGTAGTGCCCTACCAGTTGTACCAGGATGCTGCGTTGGCGCAGGGCATAGGCATTGGGCAAAACGTGAACGTGAGTTATGCCGACCCTGCAGCGGTAAGGCTGCCAGTCTACGGAAGGCTCCAACTACCCGGAACGGTGCCTGCCGGCACCTACACCGACGTAGTCCAAGTGACATTGACCTGGTGACCGGTCGATTCGCCAACATACCGTCCAGGGAGGGCTATATGAGAGAACGCAGCAAATGGATCCGAGCCTTGTTGCTGATGTGCAGCGTGGCTGGCCAGCCGGTGTTAGCCGCCACGTCGGTACTGATCTGGCCCATTGACCCTGTGCTGGAAGCGGGACAGAAGGCAGGGGCGCTGTGGCTGGAAAATCGCGGGACCGCGGCGGCAAGCCTTCAAGTGCGTGTATTTGCCTGGCGTCAGGGCCGCTTCGAGGAGCAGTTCAGCGCACAACGTGAAATCATCGGCAGCCCGCCGGTGGCCACTATCGCACCCGGTCAGAAGCAACTCATTCGCCTGACGCGCACAGGTGCGGCACCCGCCGGTCAGGAACAGGCCTACCGCATCATCATCGACGAAATTCCCCCCGCAGTGCCCGTGGACAAGGCAGAGGCCGGGACCACGGCCGCGATCCGCCTGCAGATGCGCTACTCGGTGCCGCTATTCGTCTACGGGGAAGGCCTGTGGGGCCGCCCGGACCCGAACGGCGAGCGCAACGAGCAAGGTGTAGGCAAGCCCCAGCTGACCTGGCAGCCGGTGATGGTACAGGGCAAGCCGTACATCGAGTTGCGAAACACTGGCCCTGTGCATGCACGCCTGACGGATGTGGTGGTGCAGCAAGGCAACCAGGCCAAACCTGTTGCAGAAGGGCTACTGGGCTATGTACTGCCCGGGGCCAGCATGCGCTGGCCGGCCCCGCTGGCCGTGGGGGCCGGTGGAATACTCAAAGGTCGGATCAACGGCCAGGGTGAGGCGGCCGTCATCAACCAGGGTCGATAAGTTACAGGCAAGTGATAGGGCCAGGGAGGGCCCGGCAATGGTCAGGACCGATGCGTGAAGAGGTTCGCAACGAAGCGCCTGGGGTGCCTGGGGCTGGCACTGGCCGGTTCTACCCTGGTGCTGGCGGACGACCTGCCGCCACCGCCAACCGAGCTTTCGGCGGTTGCCGATGCCACCTTGTACCTGGACCTCACGGTGAACCAGATGCCAAAGGCTGAATTGGTGCCGGTGCAGCAAAGGGCCGGGCGCCTTTACATAGAAAGTGACGTGCTGCGCGCAGCAGGCCTTGCGTTGCCCGGCGACCCCTTGGGCGACGTAGCCCTGGACGCCGTTGCTGGAATGCATGCCGAATACGACAGCCAGAACCAGCAACTGCGGCTGGATGTGCCCCCAGGCTGGTTGCCGGACCAGCAAGTCGGTGAGCGCACGCTTTACCCACCTACCGATGCGCGCAGCAGCTTCGGTGCCTTGTTCAACTATGACCTGTACCTGAACGATACCGATGACAGCGGCACCTATCTCGCCGCCTGGAATGAGCTACGCGTGTTCGACAGCTGGGGGACCGTATCCAGCACTGGCCAGTTGCGGCGCTCGTTCAACGGCGTTACGCGCAGTGGCACCGGTGATGGATTCCTGCGTTACGACACCACCTGGCGCTTCACCGACGAGCAACGGATGCTGACCGTCGAGGCCGGTGACCTGATCACCGCCGCATTGCCCTGGAGTAGCTCAGTGCGCCTGGGCGGGCTGCAGCTATCCAGGGATTTTGCCGCCCGGCCAGACCTTGTGACCTACCCGTTGCCCGCCTTTGCAGGCGAAGCAGCCGTGCCAACGTCCCTTGAGCTTTTCATCAATGGTTACCGGACCAGCACCACCGAGTTGCAGCCTGGCCCCTATACCCTGACCAACGTCCCTTTCATAAACGGTGCCGGCGAGGCAGTGGTGGTGACCACCGACACCCTGGGCAGGCAAGTGTCCACGACCCTGCCGTTCTATGTGACCAGCAGCCTGTTGCAAAAAGGGTTGACCGACTATGCGGTGGCAGCCGGCAGTCTCAGGCGTGACTACGGGGTGCGCGACTTCGGATACGGCCCGGGCGTGGCCTCGGCCAGCCTGCGCCACGGCCTGAGCGATACCTTCACGCTGGAGGCCCATGCGCAAACGGCCGAGTCCCTGATGCTCGGGGGCCTGGGGACGAACATGCGCCTAGGGCAGTTCGGGGTGCTCAATGCTGCACTTGCCCAAAGCCGTTTGGAAGGCAACCAAGGTCAGCAAACCGCCCTGGGTTACCAATACAACAGTCAACGCCTGGGGTTCAGCTACCAGCGGCTGCAACGCCATGGCGATTACGCTGATCTCACGCGCATCGACCGGCGCGACATGCAGCTGAGCAGGAGCAGTGAGCAGGTGACGCTGAGTTTGAACCTCAACCAGTATGGGAACCTCGGCGCCGGTTATTTCGATGTACGCGCCGGTGACGGCACCCGCACGCGTTTGATCAACCTCAGTTACAGCAGGCCCCTGTGGGGCAACAGCAGTATTTACTTCTCTGCTAACCGAGAGGTGGGTGATCGCCAATGGGCGGCGCAGGCGCAACTGGTGATTCCGTTCGACATGACCGGCACCCTGGCCTTGGGCATCGAACGCAACAAAGACGGCCAGCACCAGCAGCGGGTCAACTACAGCCGGGCGGTTCCGGTGGGCACCGGGGTGGGCTACAACCTCGGGTATGCCACCGGTAGCGATCGCCAGGCTTACCGCCAGGCCGACGCCACCTGGCGCCTGCAGTCGGTCCAGCTGCAGGCGGGTGTCTACGGCAGCAGTGGAGAAATGACCCGGTGGGCTGATGCCAGCGGCTCGATCGTGTGGATGGACGCCGGCCTGTTCGCGGCCAACCGCATCGATGATGCGTTCGTCGTGGTCAGCACCTCTGGCTACGCCGATGTGCCCGTGCGTTACGAAAACCAGCCGGTAGGCCGCACCGATAAACGGGGTCACCTGCTTGTGCCCTACAGCAGTGCCTACTACCGAGGCAAATATGAAATAGACCCGATGGATCTGCCGCCTGACATTCTGGCGCCGCAAGTCGAGCAACGCGTTGCCGTTCGCCGTGGCAGCGGTTATCTGCTCGACTTCGAACTCAAGCAGGTGCAGGCAGCCAGCCTGGAACTGGTGGATGTCAATCAGCGACCGCTGAGCCTGGGCAGCCGCGTCAGACACGTGCAAAGCGGCGCGCAGGCCGTGGTGGGCTGGGATGGTCTGGTCTACCTGGAAAATTTGCAGGCTACTAACCGCTTGCAGGTCGAACTGGCGGGGGGAGGGCAGTGCGAGGTCGACTTCACCCTGCCAGAAAGCACCGGCTCGATCCCACTGATCGGGCCGTTGGTGTGCAAGTGAGCCGCCATCAAGCCTGGCTCTGCGCAGGGCTTCTAGCGCTCTGCGCAGACCCTGCCCTGGCCAAGTGCGCGTCGGTGGCCACCGCGCCCGCTCTGTTTGGCGCCCTCAATTCAACGCAGGTTCGCACCGCCGTGCAGACAGCATCCACGGCGAACGCCGGTTTACAGTGCAATGGCACGGTATTGAGCGTGCTCAGCAACGCCGACTCGTTCAAGCTGACGGTACAGCCGTCCACGGGGGGGTTGCTTGGCCCTACAGGGGATGTCATCCCGTATACGCTCTACGCCGATGCCACCACCAACTTTCCCATCAGCCGCGGTGTTGCATTCGAGTACGGACGCACGGGTATCCTCGACCTGCTGGGCTTGCTCAACGGTACGCCCAAGACTGTACCGTTGTACCTTCGCACCCAGATCGGCAGTAACGTGGCGGCAGGTCTCTATCAGGAGAGCCTCAAGCTGGATTGGACCTGGAACTATTGTGAAGGTATTTCGCTTGGCGGGTTGTGCATCGGGCGGGATACCGGATCAGGCACCCAGTACCTGACCGTCAGCCTGACGGTGACCAATGATTGCCAGATCATTACCCCGAATATCAACTTCGGTTCTGCGCCTGTGGTCAGCGCCTTCGCAACGGTCAACCAGAGCCTGAGCGTTTCCTGTACCAAAGGCAGTGCCTACAGCGTCGGGCTCAGCGATGGGCAGAACGTGCTGAGCGGGCGGCGGCGCATGAAGTCGGCTGCCAACAATTACCTGGCGTACGACATCTACAAGGGCGCAGGCACCGTTCGCTGGGGCGCGAGCGGTAGCGCCAGGCGGGCCAGTGCCGAGGCCGACGTCAACCCGGGCATGGGCACGGGCACTGGCAGTCAGGTATTCAACTACAATGCGCGAGTCTATACCGACCAGGCCACGCCGCCGGCGGCCGGCTACTCGGACAGCGTGGTACTGGACGTCCAGTTCTGAGGGCAGGCACAGGCTCAGCGCAGGTCGTCTACCATCGCGGCGAGCGTATCCAATACGGCGCTCGCCAATGCCTTGGAGCGCAGCCCTGACCAGCCCGTGCGCGGGTCGGGGGCATCGTCGTGGTCCTTGAACGGCATCTCCAGGGTCAGTGACAAGCAGTCGTGCGCCATCCCCACGGCGTTGCATGCCAACGTCGTGTTGGCCTTACCTGGCGCGTCACGGGTGTACCCATGGGTGGTCTGGAAGTCTGCCGTCAGGCTCATCAGCGTGTTGCGGAAGGTTTCTTCCAGGTGGGCGAGGCGGGCTGTGTAACCTGGGTTGCCCTCGCAGGCGGCAGTGAATACATGGGGGATTTCTTCATCCCCGTGCACGTCGATGAAGGCGTCCACGCCATATTGTTTCATCTGCGCCTGGGCGAAGAACACCTCCGGAGTGAGCTCGACATTGGCGTCCTGCCAGGCGCGGTTAAGGTCCTTGCCGGCGTAATTGGTGCGTAGATGGCCCAGGAAGGCACCGTCAGGGTTCATGTTAGGAATCAGGTACAGATCAGCGCGGCTCAGCAGTTGCTGGACAGTGGCGTCGCCAGCCTGCAAACGGTCGATCAGCCCCTCCATGAACCACTCGGCCATGTGCTCACCGGGATGTTGCTGGGCGATGAACCATACCTTGCGCTTGCCCGCTGCACCGTCGCCTGCGCGCAGCAGCGGGATGTCGCGACCCTGGATGCTGCGGCCGCTGGCCAGCAATGTGATGCCGGGGAGGGCGAGCGCACGTTCGATCAGTTGATTGTGGCGTGCACGCGGGTAGGGCTCGAAGTAGGCGAACCAGATCTGCGGTTGCTGCGCCGTGATCTCGAAGCCCAGGGCGGTACCATCGAATTGGCTGGGCACCCGAAACCAGGCCTGCTGGTCGTAAGAGGCCACGGCGTTGTAGCCAGTCCAAGCATTCTTGTAGGACGAGCCAGCAGCGTTGTCGAGGCTGAACCGGTGTTTCTGCCCAGGCGTCAGGCCGCTGACGCGAAAGTGAAACCACTGGTAGTGACCACTGTGGGTGTCCGGCCGGATGGCGAGGCGGACCTGGGCAGGATTGCTGGCGTCGATGACTTCGATGTTGCCAGAATCGAAGTCGCAATCGATATGCAGCGGTGACAGCGTCACGGTCATGGGCGGGCTCCTCGGCGATGTTGTTGTGCAGCTACTGTACACCGCTTCCAGGCCTCAAAGCGCCCCTGTGCGCCTGGCCGTGGTTCAGAGCCCCAACTGGCTGAGGCCCGGATGATCATCAGGGCGTCGGCCGAGCGGCCAATGGAACTTGCGCTCGCTTTCTGCGATTGGGTGCTCGTTGATGCTCGCGTGCCGAGAGTGCATCAGCCCGTCCGGGGCGAACTCCCAGTTCTCGTTACCATACGCCCGGTGCCATTGGCCGCTGTCATCGCGGTACTCGTAGGCATAGCGCACGGCGATACGGTTTTCGGTAAAGGCCCAAAGCTCCTTGATCAGCCGATAATCGAGCTCGCGGTTCCATTTGCGGGTCAGAAAAGCCTCAACCTCGGCGCGCCCGCGGGGAAACTCGGCGCGATTGCGCCATACGGTATCGGGGGTATAGGCCAGCGACACCTTGGCAGCATCGCGACTGTTCCAGCCGTCTTCGGCCAGACGGACTTTCTCAATGGCGCTGTCGTGGGTGAAAGGTGGCAGGGGTGGACGGGACATTGCTCGACTCCTCGGCATGAATGTGTCCGAAAAGCGTAGCGTGCCTGGGGCTAAGCGAGAATCATCACCGGGCAGACTTCACAATTGCGTCGGCGACAACAATGTCGATGTGTGCGGAGTATCGGTGTGGTCGAGTGTGGGGGCTGCCCGTCACGACCGTGGCAGGTGCACGGCCGTGACGAACAATGGGCTCAGCGCCGGCGGAACAAAGGCAGCGGCTGGTCCGTGGCACCCTGGTAGGTGACCGAGAAGTCCTTCAAGCCCTGCAGGGCGTCTTCGGGGTCCTTGTCGGCGCGGATGGCGAATGCATCGAAACCGCAACGGGCCATGAAGAACAGCTGGTCGCGCAGCACATCGCCGATGGCGCGCAACTCACCCTTGTAACCGTAGCGGTCGCGCAGCAGGCGCGCATTGGAATAGCTGCGCCCGTCCGTGAAGGCAGGGAAATTCAGGGCGATGACCTGGAAGTGCTGGACGTCCTCGCCAATCTCCTCAGCCTCCTGATCGCTGTCCAGCCAGATGCCCAGGCCACCGTCGCGGGCTTTCAGGGCATGGGCATGGTCGCGCCACATCTGCAAGGGCACGATGTAGTCGTCGCAGTTGGTCAGTTCGTCGAACGAAGTTTCCTTAGGCAGCAGGTGCCAGGTTTCGTCGACGATCTGGTTGTGCTTAATGATTCGCTGCATACACGCGTTCCTTGAAGGGGTCGATGCCGATGCGTTGGTACGTGTCGATGAAACGCTCTTCTTCGGTGCGTTGTTCGACGTAGACGGCGATCAGCTTCTCGATCACATCGGCCATGTCGTCCTGGGCGAACGAGGGGCCCAGGATCTTGCCAAGGCTGGCGTCGCGCGCGGCGTTGCCGCCCAGCGATACCTGGTAGAACTCTTCGCCCTTCTTGTCCACGCCCAGGATGCCGATATGACCGACGTGGTGGTGCCCGCACGCGTTCATGCAACCGGAGATGTTCAGGTCGATCTCGCCGATGTCGAACAGGTAGTCCAGGTCGTCGAAACGACGCTGGATGGATTCGGCGATGGGGATCGACTTGGCGTTGGCCAGGGAGCAGTAGTCACCGCCTGGGCAGCAGATGATATCGGTCAGCAGGCCAATGTTCGGGGTGGCGAATCCGCTCTCGCGCAGCTCCAGCCACAGGGCATGCAGCTGGCGTTGCTCGACGTCGGCCAGGATGATGTTCTGCTCGTGCGAGGTGCGCAGGAAGCCGAAGCTGTAACGTTCTGCCAGGTCGGCTACGGCGTCGAGCTGCTTGTCGGTGAGGTCACCTGGGGCAACGCCGGTGGGTTTGAGCGACAGGGTCACGGCCACGTAACCAGGGCGTTTATGGGCGCGGGTGTTGCGTGAGCGCCAGCGCGCGAACCCTGGATGTTCGCTGTCCAGGGCGCTGAAGTCGACATCGTCCAGCGCCAGGTACTGCGGGTCGACGAAGTGACGCGACACGCGCTGCACTTCCGCCTCGGTCAGCGTGCTGCTGCCGCCACGCAGGTGGACCATTTCGGCCTCGACCTTTTCGGCGAAGACTTCAGGTGTCAGGGCCTTGACCAGGATCTTGATCCGCGCCTTGTACTTGTTGTCCCGGCGGCCGTAGCGGTTGTAGACGCGCAGGATAGCGTCCAGGTAGCTGATCAGGTCCTGCCAGGGCAGGAACTCATTGATGAACGAACCGACCACTGGTGTGCGGCCCAATCCGCCCCCAACCAGGACGCGGAAGCCCAGCTCGCCAGCGTCATTGCGCACCGGCTCAAGGCCAATGTCGTGCACTTCGATGGCCGCGCGGTCCTGTTTCGAACCGTTGATGGCGATCTTGAACTTGCGCGGCAGGAAGGCGAATTCAGGGTGGAACGTGGTCCACTGACGGACGATCTCGCACCAGGGGCGCGGGTCGATGACTTCATCGGCAGCCACACCGGCGAACTGATCGGTGGTGGTGTTGCGCAGGCAGTTGCCGCTGGTCTGGATGGCGTGCATCTGCACGGTCGCCAATTCGGCCAGGATGTCGGGGATATCTTCCAGGGCCGGCCAGTTGAACTGCACGTTCTGGCGGGTGGAAATGTGCGCGTAGCCCTTGTCGTAATCGCGGGCGATCTTGGCCAGGGTACGCACCTGCCGGGCATTGAGTTGGCCATAAGGAACGGCGACACGCAGCATCGGCGCGAATCGTTGAATGTATAGGCCGTTCTGCAGGCGCAGCGGGCGGAATTCTTCCTCGCTCAGCTCACCGGCCAGGTAGCGGCGGGTCTGATCACGGAACTGCTTGACGCGGTCCTCGATGATCCGCTGATCGTATTCGTCATATACGTACATAAAAGTCCTGTCTCAGGCATGCAGCTATTCGCGCGCACGGCCGCGCACTCCGGTTCGGAGCCGGGGCACCATAGCAGGTTGTATTTATGCGCAAAAGTGATGTTTTTGCATATGAAAAGAACCAAACGGACTATGTGAGACTGACTGCCATTTATGCGCCAGTTCTGACCCGAGGGGTATAATCCTGGGTTTGCTTCAGAGACGTCAGCCTATGCTCAAGGCCCTGTACCGCTGCCTTTGCCTGTGCTTCGCCCTGCCATTGAGCGCAGGTGCGCAGCCGGTGTCAGTGGTTTTCCTCAACCCGGGCTCGCCAGACGAAACATTCTGGACCAGCTACAGCCGGTTCATGCAATCCGCCGCTGACGAACTGGGCATGGACTTGCGTGTGGAGTATGGCGAGCGCCGGACCGATCTTGCCCTGAGCCAGGCCCGGGCGGCCCTCGATGGGCCCAGGCGACCAGATTACCTGGTACTGGTAAATGAGCAGTACATCGCCCCCGAGATCATGCGCCTGTCGCAAGGGGCGGGGGTCAAGCTGTTGCTGGTCAATAACGGCTTGACGCCTAGCCAGGCGCGGGCTGTCAGCGCTCGGCCTGACAAATTCGCGCAGCCGTTGGGTTCTTTGACCACCAATGATGAACAAGCCGGTTTCCAGATGTTGCGTGAAATGATCGCGCAATTGCCTGCCACCAGTGGCCCAGTGGATTTGGTCGCGTTCTCAGGCGTGAAGACTACGCCTGCCTCGCAGCGCCGGGAAGAAGGCATGCGCCGCGCCTTGGCCGACTTCCCCCAGGTGCGCTTGCGGCAGGTGGTGTACGGCGGGTGGAGCCGGCAGCGCGCCTACGAGCAGGCGCGATTTCTGCTCGAACGCTACCCACAGACACGGCTTGTATGGTCGGCCAACGACGAGATGGCTTTTGGGGCCATGCGGGCATTCGAGGAGGCGGGGCTCAAGCCAGGCAAGGATGTGATGTTCAGTGCGGTGAACAGCTCGGGGGAGGCGTTGCGTGCGCGTCTGGATGGGCGCTTGAGTGTTCTGATGGGCGGGCATTTCAGCCTTGGGGGCTGGGCCATGGTCATGCTGTATGACGATGCCCACGGCCTGCCGTTTGGGCGCGACGGCCTGCGCAATTACAGCCTGCCTGTGCTGCAGAGCATCGACCAGGCCAAGGCCGGGCAATGGCTCAAACGACTGGAGCTGGCCGACCACGGCGTGGACTTCAAGGCTTACAGCGCGATAGGGCGCACGGCTGGCTATCAGTACCCGTTCCTGACGTCACCGGTCGAATACTGAAAAACCCTGCTTGAGCAAAGGTCTTTGCTGGTCTTAACTGCCGATTGTGCGGTGCATTCCCATAATCACTACAAGAGGCAATGCCATGACCAACCCAACGAAGTTGCGCAAGCCCAGCCATGGCGTCGATACCTGGGCAATCCTGTGCCTGGTCGCGCTTGTCGTCATCACGGCAGTGTATTGGGGGACTCACCCCTAATCCTGCTCACTGATCACATGGCGCATCAACACTGACGCGCCTTGTTTCCAGCGGGGCCCCACGGGAACAACTGGATTCGGGTGTGCCTTAGCTGTCATACCCGAGGTTGGGCGCCAGCCAGCGCTCGCTGACACTCACGGGTTGACCTTTGCGGGTGCTGTAGCGCTCGATCTGGTCCTTGTCCACCTTGCCCACCGCAAAGTACTGCGCCTGCGGGTGGGCGAAATACCAGCCGCTGACAGCCGCGGCCGGGAACATGGCGTAATGCTCGGTCAGGAAGACGCCGCTTGGGCCGGTTTCGCCGATGGCGCTGCCGTCGAGCAGGCGGAACAGGGTTTCTTTCTCGGTGTGGTCGGGGCATGCCGGGTAGCCCGGCGCCGGACGGATGCCACGGTACTGCTCCTTGATCAGCGCTTCGTTGTCCAGCTGCTCCTCACGGGCATACCCCCAGTAATCCTTGCGCACCTGCTCATGCAACCATTCTGCGCAGGCCTCGGCCAGGCGATCGGCCAGGGCCTTGACCATGATCGAGCTGTAGTCGTCGCCCTTGTCCTGGTACGCCTTGGCGACTTCTTCTGCACCGATACCAGCAGTGGTGATGAACCCGCCCACGTAGTCGGTCACACCGCTGGCCTTGGGGGCCACGAAGTCGGCCAGCGACCAGTTGGGCTTGCCGTCGGGTTTGATGGTCTGCTGGCGCAGGTGGTGCAAGGTCGCCAGCGCAGCGCCGTCTTCGCCGTACACCTCGATGTCGTCATCGGCCACCTGGTTGGCGGGCCAGAAGCCAAACACTGCGCGAGCACTGATGAGTTTTTCGTCGATCAGTTTGTCGAGCATCTCGCGGGCGTCCGCATACAGGGCAGTCGCCGCCTCGCCAACGACTTCGTCCGTGAGAATTCGCGGGAACTTGCCCGCCAGGTCCCAGGAAATGAAGAACGGCGTCCAGTCGATGTATTGGGCCAGGGTGCGCAGGTCGATGTCATGCAGGACCTTGGTACCAGTGAAGGAGGGTACGGCTGGCTGGTAGCCGGCCCAGTCGTACTGGGGTTTGGCCGCCACTGCCTGGGCGTAGGTGAGGCGCTCGGTCCGGGCGCTGCGGTTGGCCGTGCGCGCGCGTACCTCTTCGTAGTCCTGGCGTGTGCGTTCGACAAAACCCGCCTTGAGCTCCTTGGACAGCAATTGCGTCGCCACGCCGACGGCGCGGGACGCATCGGTCACGTAGATCACGGCGTCATTGCTGTACTTGGGCTCGATCTTCACGGCCGTGTGGGCCTTGGATGTGGTGGCGCCGCCAATCATCAACGGCAGCTCGAAGCCCTGGCGCTGCATCTCGCGCGCCACATGCACCATCTCGTCCAGCGACGGTGTGATCAGGCCCGACAGGCCAATGATGTCGCATTTCTCGTCCCGTGCCGTCTGCAGGATCTTCTCGGCGGGCACCATCACCCCCAGGTCGACGATGTCGTAGCCGTTGCAGCCGAGCACCACGCCGACAATGTTCTTGCCGATGTCGTGCACATCGCCCTTGACCGTCGCCATCAGGATCTTGCCCTTGGCCTCGGGCTTGTCGCCTTTTTCGGCTTCGATGAACGGAATCAAGTGCGCAACGGCTTGCTTCATCACCCGAGCCGACTTGACCACTTGGGGCAGGAACATCTTGCCGGCGCCGAACAGGTCGCCGACGACGTTCATGCCGCTCATCAAGGGGCCTTCGATGACCTCGATCGGCCGTGCACATTGCTGGCGGCACGCCTCGGTGTCCTCGACGATGAACGCCGTGATGCCCTTGACCAGCGCATGCTCCAGGCGCTTTTCCACCGGCAGCGAGCGCCACTGCTCGTTCTCGACTTCCCGCGTGGCACCGCCGCCCTTGTAGTCGTCGGCAATGGCCAGCAGCGCATCAGTGCCCTGTGGCGTGCGGTTGAGCACCACATCCTCGACCTTTTCCCGCAACGGCGCTGGGATCTGGTCGTAGATTTCCAACTGACCGGCATTGACGATGCCCATGGTCAGGCCGTTGACGATGGCGTGGTAGAGGAACACCGAGTGAATCGCCTCGCGCACCGGGTTATTGCCCCGGAACGAGAACGACACGTTGGACACCCCACCCGAGGTCAAGGCGTGCGGCAGGTGGTCGCGGATATAGGCGCAGGCCTCGATGAAATCCACGGCATAGTTGTTGTGTTCCTCGATGCCGGTGGCGACAGCGAAGATGTTCGGGTCGAAGATGATGTCTTCTGCGGGGAAGCCCACCTCGTTGACCAGAATGTCGTAGCTGCGCTTGCAGATTTCCTGCTTGCGCGCGGCAGTGTCGGCCTGGCCAACCTCGTCGAAGGCCATGACCACCACGGCTGCGCCATAACGCTTGCACAAGCGGGCATGGTGCTTGAACTGCTCAACGCCTTCTTTCATGGAAATGGAGTTGACGATGCCTTTGCCCTGGATGCACTTGAGTCCAGCCTCGATCACCTCCCACTTCGAAGAGTCGATCATGATCGGCACGCGCGAGATGTCCGGCTCGCCGGCGATCAGGTTGAGGAAACGGACCATGGCCGCCTGGGAGTCGAGCATCCCTTCGTCCATGTTGATGTCGATGACCTGGGCGCCGGCCTCTACCTGCTGCAGCGCCACTTCCAGGGCCTCGGTGTAGTTTTCCTCGCGAATCAGCCGCGCGAACTTGGCCGAGCCGGTGATGTTGGTGCGCTCACCGACGTTGACGAACAACGACTGGCGATCGATGGTAAAGGGCTCCAGGCCCGAGAGGCGGCATGCCTTGGCTATCTCCGGAAGTGGCCGTGGCGGGTACTTGGCCACGGCCTGGGCGATTGCCTGGATATGCCCAGGGGTGGTGCCACAGCAACCACCAATGATGTTCAAGAAGCCACTGGCGGCGAACTCCTCGACCACGGCCGCCATTTCCGCTGGGGTTTCGTCGTACTCACCGAAGGCATTGGGCAAGCCCGCATTGGGGTGCGCCGAAACGTGAGTGTCAGCCTTGCCCGACAACTCTTCCAGGTAAGGGCGCAAGTCCTTGGCGCCCAATGCGCAGTTCAGGCCGACGGATATAGGCTTGGCGTGCCGCACCGAGTTCCAGAAGGCTTCGGTGGTCTGCCCGGACAATGTGCGGCCGGAGGCATCGGTGATGGTGCCGGAAATCATGATCGGCAGCTCGATGCCGTCGTCCTCGAACACCTGCTGCACGGCGAAGATCGCCGCCTTGGCATTGAGGGTGTCGAAGATGGTTTCGATCAGGATCAGGTCGGCACCGCCCTCGATCAGCCCGCGGGTGGCCTCGATGTAGTTTTCCACCAGCGCGTCGAACGTGACGTTGCGGTAGCCCGGGTCGTTCACATCGGGGGAGATCGAGCAGGTGCGGCTGGTCGGGCCGAGTACACCCGCCACGAAGCGCGGCTTGTCGGGTGTTTCCAGCGTCTTGGCATCGGCCACCTGGCGGGCGATGCGCGCGCCTTGCACGTTCAACTCATACACCAGCGTTTCCATGCCATAGTCGGCCTGGGAGATCTGGGTGGCATTGAAGGTGTTGGTCTCGAGGATATCGGCGCCCGCGTCCAGGTAGGCCATCTCGATGGCCGCGATGATATCTGGACGGCTGAGCAGCAGCAGGTCATTGTTGCCTTTGACGTCGCTTGGCCAATCGGCAAAGCGCGTGCCACGATAGTCGGCTTCCTCCAACCGGTAGCTCTGGATCATGGTGCCCATGCCGCCATCGAGAATGAGGATGCGCTCTTTAAGTGCTTGTTGAAGTGCGTGAAGACGAGCGCTACGGTCGGACATATGAACTACCTGGTCGGGCGGAAATCAGAAAGTGTTGAATCATAACAAAGCTGCACGGTTTTTAGGGGTGCGGCCTGTTTTCATGAAATATGCTCATGTTGCCTGATTCCGTACTGTCTATTAATACAAACACTGCCAATTTTCCATTGCCTTGGCTGCACTTAATCAGGACATCCCGCACATGGTGCATCGTATGCTTGCCGGCCTTGCCGCCCTTTTTCTCAGTGGCGCAGTGCTCGGGCAAGGCCTCCAACCCGCTCCCACCATTTCCTATACCCGTGATGTCCAGCCGATCTTCACCGAGAAATGCGTTGCCTGCCACGCCTGCAACGACGCCGCCTGCCAGCTCAAGCTCGAGGCAGCCGAAGGTGCCGTGCGCGGCGCCAGCAAGGTTCCCGTGTATCAGGGCGAGCGTAGCAAGGCCGTAGCGCCCACCCGGTTGTTCTACGACGCCCATAGCGAGGCCGAGTGGCGCAAGAAGGGCTTCTATTCGGTGCTCGACAACCAGGGCAGCCAAGCCGCGCTGATGGCGCGCATGCTCGAACTGGGGCACAAGACGCCGCTCACGCCAAATGCCAAGGTGCCGGATGAGATTGCACTAGGCCTGAACCGCAACAATATGTGCCCGTTGCCCCATGAGTTCGACGCCTACGCCGGTGCGCATCCCAAGGAAGGCATGCCGCTGGCCGTTACAGGCCTGACCGACCAGGAATACGCGACACTGCGTGGCTGGTTGGCGGCGGGTGCGCCAGTCGAGTACCAGGCGATCAAGCCCAGTGCCAGCGAAGCCCGTCAGATCGCCGAATGGGAAGCGCTGCTTAATCGTCCTGGGGCTTCAGAAGCCCTGGTGGGGCGTTGGCTGTACGAGCATCTGTTCCTCGCCCACATCCACTTTACCGGGGGTGAGCAGGGGCACTTTTTCCAATGGGTGCGCTCGCGCACGCCCAGCGGGCAGCCTGCCGATATCATTGCCACGCGCAGGCCCAATGATCCGCCCGGAACTGAGTTCTTCTATCGCCTGATTCCCGTCCAGGGCGTGATCGTGCACAAGACACACATCACATACCCCCTGGGTCCGCAAAAACTCAAGCGGGTCAAGCAGCTCTTCTACGCCGGCGATTGGCAGGTGACCACGCTGCCAGGCTATGGCCCTCGCCACCGCGCCAACCCTTTCGAAACCTTCGAGGCGATCCCGGCGGTGGCCCGCTACCAGTTCATGCTCGACAACGCCGAGTACTTCGTACGCACCTTCATACGCGGGCCGGTGTGCCGTGGGCAGATCGCCACGGACGTGATCCGTGACAACTTCTGGGCGCTGTTCCAGGAGCCTGCCTTCGACCGCTACGTTACCGATGCCCGTTACCGTGGCAAGGCCACGCCCTTACTCGCCATGCCGGGTCAGAACGACGATGTGGGCAGTGTGCTCGCGCTGTGGCGCGCCTATCGCGACAAGCGCAACGAGTACGAGAAACTGCGCCGTGAGGCCTATGCCGACATGCCGGCCCCGGGCTGGTCGACCTTGTGGACAGGCAACGACAACGCGTTGCTGAGCATCTTCCGTCACTTCGACAGCGCTACAGTCACCAAGGGCCTGGTGGGGGATGTGCCCCTGACGATGTGGTTGTTCGACTACCCCTTGCTCGAGCGCACCTACTACCAGCTGGCGGTCAACTTCGACGTCTTCGGCAACCTGTCGCACCAGCTGCAGACGCGCCTGTACTTCGACCTGATCCGCAACGGCGCCGAGGTCAACTTCCTGCGCCTGATGCCGGCCGAGTCGCGCCAGGACATCCTGAGCGACTGGTATCAAGACAGCGGCAAGATAAAGATGTGGCTCGACTACGAAAACATCGACGCCGATACCCCGAGCGGCCTTGCCCTGAGTCCACACGATCCCAAACGCGATTTCGGGTTGCAGCTGATCGCGCGGACCACCAGCATCAATGCTTCACCCGACCCGATCAACCGCTGCCAGGGGGCGTACTGTTCGCGGCCGCAGATGACTGAAGAGTTCCGCAATGCAGAGCAGTCCCTCAGCCGGCTGGTCTCGCGTCCCGCCGCAGGGTTGAAAGTGATCAATCAATTGCCCGAGGCGACGCTGCTTCGCATCGAAGGGCAGGGTGGGCAGCGGCAGGTCTATACCTTGATGCGCAACCGGGCGCACAGCAACGTGGCATTCCTGTTGGGCGAGGCTTATCGTTACCAGCCAGGCCTCGATACCCTGACCTTGCAGCCCGGGGTCATGACCAGCTACCCAAACTTCATGTTCAACGTGCCAGCGGCCGAAGTGCCGGTGTTCGTCGACCTGATGAGTCAGGCCAAGGATGATACCGCTCGCTTCGAGCGCATCGTCGAGCGGTGGGGTATACGTCGAACCCACCCGCAATTCTGGCGTTATTTCCATGACCTGAGTGCGTTCATTCTGGAAACCGACCCGGTGGAGGCCGGCGTGCTGGACATGAACCGCTACGAAAACCTCTGATCGGGGCGCGCTGACCTTTCGCGCCCTCCTGCGGTCCCAAGCCATGAGTGGCACCGGCAGCTGCGCTGCAGCCGGTGCCTGAATGCACCGGCAAACGCAGGGTACTTCATGCTGTATTCGCTTCAGGCACTTCGTGCTTTCGCCGCCTGGGTGGTCGTCTGCCACCACTTCATGCAGGTTTTTTTCGACTTTCACGCGTCCGGGCCCGTCGGCCAATTGTTCACTGATCGGGGTGCGGTCGGCGTGGATATCTTCTTCGTCATCAGCGGGTTGGTCATCTACCTTTCAACCTGCGACAAGCAGGTTGTCCCGCATCAGTTTCTGCTAAACCGAGTGCTGCGTATCGTGCCGGCCTACTGGTTCTACTCGGCCTTGATGGCCTTGATGTTGCTGGCCTTCAGTCAATGGATGCCGCATCAAATGTTCACCTGGCAGCACCTATTGCGTTCACTCTTTTTCATACCGGCAGAGAACCCAGGTGGCTACGGTATGTACCCCACCCTGAACGTCGGCTGGACCCTGAACTTCGAGATGATGTTCTACCTGCTGTTCGGGATGGCGTTTCTCGTTGGCCGGCGCCTGCACTTGCTGGTGGTGGCCGGGCTGTTGGTAGTGGTGAGCGAGGTCCTGGGGCGCCTGGGCGTGGTCAGTCATTTCTACAACAATGACATCGTCTATGAATTCCTGCTCGGCATCGGTATCGGTGTGCTGCATCGCCGTGGCCTGATCCGTCAGGGCGTCTGGGTCCCGCTGGGGCTTCTGGCAGTGGCCGCGCTGGCCATTTATCAGCTAGACGCCTCTCAACGGCTGCTGCATTGGGGCCTGCCCAGCGCAATGGTCGTCCTGGCCTTCATCGCCATGGAGCCGCTGTTCACTGGCAATCGCGTACTCAAGGCGCTGGGCGACTGCTCGTATTCGGTGTACCTGATCCATGTGCTGGTCCTGCACCTGGGCTGGTTTGCCAGCCAGCAACTGGGGCTGGACCCGTACCTGACATTCGCCGTCTGCGTGCCTTGCATCGCACTGCTGTCGTGGCTCAGTTACCAGTGGATCGAGCGCGGCCTGTACCGTCACATGCAGGCCTGGACGCAAGCACCGAGCGTGCGGGCGCAGCCGTATGTGCTTTCCCGAGTCAAATACTAGGACTTTGTTAGAGGGCTGCGTTGGCGTACACTGGCGCACAAGTCTGTGAGGAACCTACATGAGCGCTATAACCATTACCGACGCCGCCCATGACTACCTGGCTGATCTGCTGTCCAAGCAGAACACGCCGGGTATCGGCATTCGTATCTTCATCACCCAGCCGGGTACCCAGTACGCCGAGACGTGCATCGCCTATTGCAAGCCGGGTGAAGAGAAGCCTGATGACACTGCTGTGGGCCTCAAAAGCTTCACTGCCTACCTCGACGCTGTCAGCGTGCCGTTCCTGGAAGATGCGCTGGTGGACTATGCCACCGACCGCATGGGTGGCCAGTTGACCATCAAGGCGCCTAACGCCAAGGTGCCGATGGTCAATGAAGACAGCCCGATCAACGAACGCATCAACTACTATCTGCAGACCGAAATCAACCCCGGCCTGGCCAGCCATGGCGGTCAGGTGAGCCTGGTGGATGTCGTCGACGAGGGCATCGCAGTCCTGCAATTTGGCGGCGGCTGCCAAGGTTGCGGTCAGGCGGACGTCACCCTCAAGGAAGGCATCGAGCGCACGCTCCTAGAGCGCATCCCTGAGCTCAAGGGTGTGCGTGATGTGACGGACCATAGCCAGAAAGAAAACGCCTACTACTAGGGCATCAGGGGTTGCGCCGAGCTGGAATCTGGCTTGGCGCTGGCCCTGTAAGGCAACCTACCGCACTGCACTAGCAACAAACTGTTACGTTTGCAAGCCCTGCGACAATCGGCCGCTGCCCGTAATCAGCGGCCTGCAGGGGTTAATCGCCGCCAGTGGGTAGAAGGTACTTGGGGGGCATGCCAGAATGCGCCGGTTTTCTGCCCGGCCCGCCCCGAGGGTCGGCACCTTCCCTGTAAAGGATGGTTTCATGAATGATCTTCTGACCCGGCGTGCCGTCGTCGCCGGCATGGGCGTTCTTGGGCTTGGCCTGCTGGCAGGTTGCAGTCCGGCGCGTGGGCTCGAGTTCAAGTACGGCAAGAACATGAGCAACGAAATCCTTGGGCGCAAGTTCTCGCTGCGCGATCCCAAAGGCAACGTCCGTACCCTGTCAAGCTTCTACGGAAGCATGCCGATGGTCTTCTTCGGCTTCACCCAGTGCCCGGCCATCTGCCCGACCACCCTGGCACGAGCTGCTCAGATCCGCAAACTGCTGCGCGGTCGAGACCGTGATCTGTTCCAGGTGGTATTCATTACCCTCGATCCAGAACGCGATACGCCGCAAGTGCTCGATGCCTACGTCAAGGCGTTCGACCCGACCTTCGTCGCGCTCACCGGTACGCCTGAAGAAATCGACGCCGTGGCCAGGGAGTTCAAGGTGTTCTACGAAAAGGTCCCGGCCGGTGACACCTATACCATTTCACATTCGTCCACCAGCTACGTTTACGACACCCGTGGCACCCTGCGGCTGAGCCTCGGGCATTCCCTCACAGCCAAGGAATGTGCCGAAGACCTGGTTACCCTGATGGAGATCTGCTGAATGTCATTGCAATCCGTTAAGCGCGGCCTGGCTGCGTTGATCCTGCTGGGCGTCACTGGGCCGGTACTGGCCCAGACCACCGTCAGCGAGGCGTGGGTGCGCGCCAGCGTGCCTCACCAGCAGTCGACCGGTGCCTTCATGACCATTACCGCCAGTAGCGATAGCAAGCTGGTCAGTGTCGCCTCGCCTGTGGCCAAGACTGTACAAGTGCATGAAATGACCATGAACGGGGACGTCATGGGCATGCGTGAGGTCAAGGCTGTCGCGCTGCCGGCCGGTAAGCCTGTCACCCTGGACCCCAATGGCCTGCACGTGATGCTGATGGGCTTGAACGATCAGGTGAAGGAAGGCCAGCAGGTTCCGCTGACGCTGACGGTAGAAACCGCCGATGGCACCACCGAGACAGTGGCCGTGCAAGCCCAGGTACGCGCGCTCACTGCCCAGGCGCAAGGTGAGCATGAACATATGCACATGAGCCACCCGTAACACCTGGAGGGGCTGCCTTGCGGCCCCAGCTGGGTCAACTGCGAAACTTCGGCAGTGGCCTGTCCAGCGTCAATGACGTCAGCGCACGCCGCACACGTGCTTCGTCAGCTTCCAAGGCCCTCAGGCTTGCTCGTATCTTGCCGGCCGCCGGCAGGTCGCCCTGACGGTCGATCCAGTCGGCAATCTCCTTGCAAGCAGTGCTAAGGCACGCTTGCCGCTGGTTCATCAGTGACAGAAGGGTGGTGATCTCTCTTTCGGACATGACGGCTCCTCCTTTCAGCCTTTTGAGTGTAGCAGCGCCATGGCCAAACGCCTGCGCCGCATTGACGCGCTCACGCGGCGAAGCAGGCCAGCCGGTAGGCCCCCGGGGTGATGCCATAGGCTTGCTTGAACTGTCTGTTCAGATGGCTCTGGTCGGCAAATCCCAGGCTGAACGCCACTGTCGCAGGCGGCTGCCCCTCCTTGAGCAGCTCCCTGGCCCTTACAAGGCGTCGCTGCTTGAGCCAGGCGTGAGGGGGCATGCCCGTTGCCTGGCGAAACACCCGTGCGAAGTGAAACGGCGACAGGTTGACGGCAGCCGCCAGTAACTCCAGCGACGGCGGGTCAGCCAAGTGGGTTTCGAGCAACTCTCGTGCCCGTGCAACAGCGCGAGGCTCATGACCAGGGGCAGACAGATCGGCCAGGCGTCCGTGGCGTTGAACCAGCGCCAACACCGCCTGGCGCCATACGGTTTGCTGTTGCAGTGCGCTGGCGCTGCTTTCGGACAGCTGATGCAGTTGGCTGAAGGCGCTGGCAAGGCCAGCATCATGGATCACGCTATCGCGAAAGCGCGGCATCCCCCCATGGCCCAGTTCCAATTCATCCAGCACACCGGTAACGCGCTCATGTTCAGGGTAGAACCCGCGATAACGCCACCCGGCCTCGTGGGCCTTGGCTCCGGTATGCAGTTCGTCCGGATTGATCAGGACCATGCTGCCAACCGGCGCAAGATGCTCACTGCCCCGGTGCCAGAAACGCTGGGCACCGGATTCGATCACGGTGAACACATAGCCTTCATGCACGTGTGGTGCAAACCGTTGTTGCACATACCGGGCGTGCAGCATTTCCACATCGCCCAGCGCCGGTGCCTGCCATAGATGCGTTTGCTCACGGGTAGTGGTGTTCATTAAAGGACACTTCGCAGGACGAAGAAAATCAACATGCTCAACAGCATGCTCAGCATCACGCTACGGGTCAACCAAACCAGTGCGGCAGCCACCACCGCCCCCAGCACGTACGGGTTGAGCGGTTGCAGGTTAAGCGTATGCCCTGGCAAGAAGATGATAGGGCCGCAGATGGCCGTGAGCATACCTGGCACCGCAAAGCCCAGGAATTGACGCGCATGGGCGCTCAGGCGCAACGGTAGGCGCGGTTCGAGAAAAGCATAGCGATTGAGGAACACCACTATGCCCATGCCGATGATGAGCAGCCAGGTCATCAAACGGTCCTCCGAAGTTTCTGGCATGCGAAGCCGGTGCTCATCCCAAGCAGGCCGGCGCTGACCAAGGCCGTTTCCCAGTGCCAATGGCTGAACAGTACTGAAGCGGCCAGTGAAACGGCGACACACGCGAGCGTAGGCAGATTACGTACCAGGGGCGTGATCAGGGCGACGAAAGTGGCGACGATGGAGAAGTCCAGGCCTAGCTGATCAAGGTGTGGAATGCTTTGCCCGAGCACGATTCCGGCCCACGTGAACAGGTTCCATGCAACGTAGAATGTGAAGCCCAGACCTAAGGCATACCAGCGATTGAAATGCTGGTGGTCGTGCCGACTGGTCAGGGCAAAGAACTCGTCGGTCAGCAGAAATCCAAGCCCCAGGCGCCAGTGCAGCGGCAAAGGGGAGAGCGCTGGGCGCATCGACAGCCCGTAAAGCAGGTGCTGTGAGGTGAGTAGCAAGGTTGTCAGCAGGATGGAGGCCAGGCTGGCACCGCTTTTGAGCATGCCGATGGCCACCAGCTGCGCAGCGCCGGCAAAGACGATCGCCGAGAGCCCTTGGCTTTCCCAGGCGCTGAGGTTGGCTTCGATGGCCATGGAGCCGGCCAGCAGCCCCCAGGGCGCGACGGCAAGCGACAACGGCATGATGGCGATGGCGCCCTGCAGAAAGGCGTGTCGTGCGATGGACGGCATAGTAAATGGGCATGTGGACAAGGCAGGCCAGCATGCCAAGCCACCACAGGCGATGGCTTGAACGTTCTTGCTCTGTTGTCACCCATTTGGTACGGCGCGCTGAACCCCCGGCGGCATGGGGTCAAGGCCGGCTGGTCAAGTGCTGCTGCGCCGTTACACAGCCATTGGTCTCTACCGCTTTTTGCAGCAGTGTGTGGCGGTGTTGCGGGTCCAGATCACTCAGCAGGCGGTAGACCTCGGCCTGATAATCGCGCTGCCGCCCCCATAGCATCTCAAGGCCCTGGGGCTGGCTGCGGCTGCAGGCCATGCGGGTGGCAGGCTGGGGATAGTAGGGCGCATAGAGGGTTGCCATGCTCGGTACGGCCTCCAGTGCGGCGCGGTACTGGGCGCTGGCGTTGTAAGGTGGACACCAGGTGGCAATGGCCGGTGCCGAGGGCGCAAACCCTTGGTCGAGGCTTGCCTGGAGCAGAGGGCAGGCGGCGTCGGGTATCTGCGCGGCGGGCAAGTAAGTCATGTAGTAAAGCGCCAGACGGTACTGCGCGACTGGGTGGCCGAGGGCGACCGATTTCTTGAGCAGCGCCACCGCAGTCGGCAACGTGTGGGCCATGGCCTGCCCCTGGCGCCGCAGCTCTGGGTCGCTACCCAGGGCTGTGCGCAAGACGCTTTCGTCCTCTTGGGTATCGGCCTGTTCCAGAAGGGGCAGTGCCTGGCGGTAGAGCAGATCGGCATGGGGGTCGATGGACACTTCCAGTGCGTACCCCGCCGCAGGCAGCAGGGCGGCCAGCATTAGCGCCATCTGCGGCAAGCGACTCACAGGCTCGCCTCGCCAGTTGCCAGGCAAGGATGGACGGCTTCTCTATTCATGACAGTCAAGCGTACGCCTCAGGCAATCGGAACGACGGGCTATTCTAGCCATGCAACAGGGCCGTCCGAAAGACCACCCGACGATTGTCAATCAGTTGAGTACTACGGAGTGCTTGCGGGCAGTGGTTTTTCCCGGGCAAGGCCGAGCTTGGCCGTGATCACGTTGGCCAGCGCGGTCTGCCCCATGTCGTTGAGGTGCAAACGATCGATGAACAGGTCCGAACCGAAGGCTGGCGAGCTGTCGAGCATGCAGTTCATGTCGAAGCAGGGCACCGGTGCGGCTTGTTCGCGAATGCGGCGAAAGAATGCCGCATGCACCTTGCGATCGAAAACGCCTTCGAGCAAGCGGTCGATGTGCCCTGGCGTTTGCTGAAGGGCGCTGAGCATGACCTGCTCACCCGCTGGCAGGCTCTCGCGACACCAGTGCACCAAGGGTTGAAGGATGAAGGTGAGGGTAGTGTGAGCGCTGCCTAGCAGTCGATCCCATTGCTGCACTGACCGAGCAATATGGTCGGCTGCCTGGGTCGTGCGTTTTTCAGCCGGGGAAAGTGCATCGAAGGGCCGACGAGGCCGAGGCGCGGCGGTCGGAGGTGCCAGCACCTGGCTCAGCCGCTGCCAGAGGGTCAGGCCAGGCTGTGGTGCTGCCTGGGCTTGCTCTGAGCCGCCCAGCGACGTTTGCCGGGCATTGATCTGCTGAGGTTCATGTGAGCAGGCGCTGATGTCCCAGAGCGCTTCGTGTGCCAGGCTGTTGAGTCCGCTGAGTATGACCACATGTCCCAGCGGTGCCAGGCGGTGCTCATGAGTGAGGAACATCAAAAGTTCCTGGCTCGCATCCAGCCCGCAGCCGGCCAGGCTCAGCCAGAGTTCTCCGGTCAGCGCCGACAGCTGCGAGGCCACGGTGTATTCATCGGAACTGGCGCCGATGCCCATCGCCACCGAGCCCCCGACCAGCAGATTGACCCGCGCGGTGCTGTCGCGTTCAGCCAGCGAAAACCGCCGGCCGTTGAAATGGCTGTAGCGAAAGCCCAAGGCGTCGGTATTGACGACGGCCGAGCTAAACCCGGTTTCGTGCACCCGGACGCGTTGGGTGGCGCACTGGGTGGCCTGGGCAAGCAGCTGTTGGTACTCAAGCTGCAAAGGCGCAAGCCCTTGGCGACTGGGATTGGACATCGGGTCTCCTGGCAAGACAGCGCGTCAGGCAAGGGGCTAGGCGGTTAGCTCCTTGAGGTTGTACAAAAGCCCGCCGATGGCGATCAACAGCAATGCCACGCCAGACGCAAGGCTGATGAATCGTTGGCTGCGCGCTGACGCGATCTTGCCGATGGCAAAGATGTAAAGACTCAGCACGGCGAAGTCGATCACGATCCATAGCAGTGAAAGCACGACCATGCTTTTGCCGAACGACTCGGTGATCTGGATGAACTGCGGGAAGAAGGCGATGAAGAAAATGATGTCCTTGGGGTTGGAGATCCCCACCATGAAGCCTTGCCACAGCCCCCCGCGGCTCGCGGGCTTGGCGCTTTCGGGCCATTGGTCTGGCTGCGGGCTTGCGAGCGCCTCCCTGAGCGTGCCGACGGCGATATAGCCGATGAACAGGCAACCCAACAGGCTCATGGCACTAAGCCACGCCCTGTCGATGGCCGCGCTGGTGAGGATGATCCACGCCGCTGCGCCGATCAGTACCAGCGAGGCCCAGTTGGTGCCCAAGGCCGTGAAAATGGCCTTGCGTGAGCCAGAAGCGGCTGCGGTATTGACGATCAATGCCACGACCGGACCTGGAGTGGCGATCAGCAGCAGGACGGTAAGGGCGTAGGTGGCAGTCAGGGCGGTATTCACGTCAGTTCTCGATCATGTTGTCGGGGGTGGCAGGCACTGCGGTCCGGGCATGGAAAGGGCAGCGTGCCGGGTTCAACGAACCGGTTTCCTGTAATTGATATTGCGTCCACTCAAAGTTATCCGCTTCACCGAAGAAGCCGAGGCTGTCAGGTATCACCCCGTCGTTGTAGTGGCCGACCCGCTGGCGAATGCGCTCGCGGATGCGCTGGCCGCTCGTGGTGGCGACATTGGCCACTTCGTCGAAGTTCTCGCGCGGGTTGATGACGAATGTGATGTGTTTGCCCAGGTTGCGGCTTTTCATCTGCTGGTGGCCCGGGAAGTTCATGTTGATGAACAGCGCCATGCCGGCAAAGCAGAACGACCAGCCGCTGTGTGCGGGGTCGGCCGGCACTGTCTGGGGCCAGGGATTCGGATCCCGTGCGTGAACGCCTTGCAGCACCTTCCAGGCAAGTGCCTGCTGTTGCGCGAGCGGCATGTCGGTCACTGTTTCTAGAAACACCACCAACGGGTGGCCGATACGAAGCTTGGGCGCAATCGGATCCATCAACCCGACATAGCTGGCCAGCCCTTGAGCGATGTCATCAGCCAGTTGTTCAGCGCTGGCGAAAAGAACGTAGCAAGTTTGCGCATTGACCGCCTTGCGCCCGAACAGGCAGGGGAAATCCGGATTGGCAAGGGTATGGCGAAAGTGTTGCAGGGCAGCGGTGGTCCAATGTGGTTCAATGCACTCATGTTCGAGGGCCTGCTCAAACGCATCCAGGCGATAGCATTGTCCATATCCCGTAAACATGGTTTCCCCAAACTTTTAATTGATGAACGATCTACGCAGTTTCAGGCAGGATCTAGGTTATGTATGTTTTTTTAATGCATTTTCTAGAACTATCAGCAGGTTGTAAAACGCGTGAAACTATGACCTACTATTAGTCTTGCTAATACTCAGGAGGCGTCAATGTCGGAAAGGATTCAGGCCTTGCATGCACTGCGTGCGTTCGAGGTCGCGTCCCGCTATGGTTCGTTCACCAAGGCGGCGGAAGAGCTTGCACTGACCCAGGGCGCAGTCAGCCACCATATCAAGACCCTCGAGGGCATGTTCGGCTGCGATTTGTTCGAACGGCGAGGGCCCAAGTTGAGCCTGACCGAGCACGGACGCCTGCTCTCTCAAGAGCTCAAGGTCGGTTTCAAGATCATCGAGAACGCTTGCGCGCTGCTGCGCCAGGATCGCTATGGCCTGCGTTTGAAGGCGCCTTCGACGCTCACCGTGCGCTGGTTGCTAAGGGCACTGGACGGTTTCAAGAAACACGAAGACACCTGCACTGTGCAGCTCTCGAGCGTGTGGATGGACATCGACAGCGTCGATTTCTACTCCGAGCCCTACGATTGCGCCATCTTGCTGGCCAACGGCCGGTTCGCGGCCGATGTGGAGAGCTTCCGGCTGTTCGACGAGTGGCTCATCCCGGTCTGCCACCCCGACTACATGGGACAGGCGCAACCTGCGCTGTCGGACCTGAACCGTTGTGAATTGCTGCATCCCTCGCCTGATCGGCGCGACTGGCGGCGCTGGTTGGCGCGCATGGATGCCCTCGATGTCAGCATCGACCAGGGCCAGGTGTTCGATACGCTCGATCAAGGTATCTCTGCCGCTCAGCAGGGCCTGGGCATCTCCGTGGTCGATCTGGTGTTGGCCAGTGCCGACCTGGCAGCCGGGCGCCTGGTCACGCCGTTCAAGCAGGCCGTGGCAACTGGGGATGGCTACTACATGACCTGGCTGAAAAACAGCCCCAAGGCCCGTCAGATGCAAAAATTGCGAGATTTTCTCCTCGGTCAGGTGCCTCCCTTGGTGCTCAAGGACATCAACTACCTGTACAGCTGAGCCCGCTGTACCGCACACGGCAAGCGCAGCCACTTCACCGACGGTGGGCGCCGTGGGTTTGGATGCCGCAGCATCCTGTCGTCTCACAGGCCAGGCCCGGTGCGCCTGGGGCAACCCGTTACACTTGTCATCATCAACGAATGCAGAGGGCGCGGCAGTGGATTTGCAGCAGGGCTTCGTCCTGACCCGGCACTGGTACGACACGCAGGCAGGCACGTGCGTGGAGCTGTGGCTGGCCACCGATCAGGGTCCTCGGCAAGTGAGACTAGCGCCCCAGGTCAACGTGGCGTTCGTCCCTCAGGCGCAACAAGCGCACGCGCAACTGCTGCTGGTCGACGAGCTGGATGCAGAGCTGCGCCCGCTTGGGTTGAAGACGTTCGATCAACGCCCAGTGGTAGGGCTGTACTGCCGGCACTACCGGCAGCTGTTGCAGCTGGAACAACGGCTGCGTACCGCAGGTATCGACGTCTACGAGGCCGATGTCAGGCCACCGGAGCGCTACCTGATGGAGCGCTTCATTACAGCCCCTGTGCAGTTCGCTGGACGCCTGGACGAGCAGGGCGTGCTCTGCGATGCCCAGCTCAAGCCGCACGGCAGCTACCGTCCCTCGCTGCGCCTGGTGTCGCTGGACATCGAGACCACCGAGCGGGGAGAGTTGTACAGCATTGCCCTGGAAGGCTGCGGGCAGCGCCAGGTGTACATGCTTGGCCCAGCCAACGGCGACGCCCGTGAGGTTGACTTCGACCTGCACTACTGCGCCGATCGCAGTGCGTTGCTGCACTGCCTGAACCACTGGATAGCGCGCCACGACCCGGACGCGATCATCGGCTGGAACGTGGTGCAGTTCGATCTGCGCCTGCTTCATGAGCACGGCAAGAAGCTGCAAGTGGCCATGGACTTGGGCAGGGGCGGGGCGCCCATGACCCTGCGCGCGTCAGGTAGCGGTGGCCATGTCTTCATCGATGTGCCCGGCAGGTTAGTGATCGACGGCGTCGAAGCGCTGCGCTCGGCAACGTGGAGTTTTCCATCGTTCAGCCTTGAGAATGTCGCGCAAACCCTCTTGGGTGAGGGCAAGGCCATCAGCACTCCTTACCAGCGCATGGATGAAATCAATCGCATGTTCGCCGAGGACAAGCCTGCGCTGGCCCGTTACAACCTCAAGGACTGTGAACTGGTCACACGCATCTTCGCCCACACCCGGTTGCTGGAGTTTCTGCTTGAGCGTGCTTCGGTCACGGGCCTGGCGGCAGACCGCAGCGGTGGCTCAGTGGCTGCATTCTGCCACTTGTATATGCCGCACATGCACCGTCAGGGCTACGTCGCGCCCAACCTGGGCAGCCGCCCCGAAGAAGCCAGCCCCGGCGGGTTCGTCATGGATTCACGACCTGGGCTGTACGATTCGGTGCTGGTGCTGGACTACAAGAGCTTGTACCCCTCGATCATCCGCACATTTCTGATTGACCCTGTCGGCCTCGCCGAAGGGCTGCAACAGCCAGATGATGCGCGTTCGGTCGAGGGTTTCAGAGGAGCGCGTTTTTCACGCACACGTAACTGTCTACCGGCGATTGTCGAGCGGGTGTGGCGTGCCAGGGACCAGGCCAAGCAGGATTGCAATGCGCCATTGTCCCAGGCGCTGAAAATCATCATGAACGCCTTCTACGGTGTATTAGGCTCAAGCGGCTGCCGATTTTTCGACGCGCGTCTGGCCTCCTCGATCACGTTGCGCGGGCACCAGATCATGCGCCAGACCCGCGCGCTGGTCGAAGCCCGCGGGTATGACGTGATCTACGGCGATACGGACTCGACGTTCGTCTGGCTCAAGACCGGCCACGATGAAGCGGCGGCTGCGCAGATTGGCAATGCACTGGTGAGCGAGGTAAACCGGTGGTGGCGCGAGCACCTGCGCCAGACGCTTGGCCTGGAGAGCGCGCTTGAGCTGCAGTTCGAAACCCATTACCGACGTTTTCTCATGCCCACCATACGCGGCACCGAGGAGGGCAGCAAAAAGCGCTATGCCGGCCTCGTCCAGCGTGCCGATGGCACCGAAGACATGGTCTACAAAGGGTTGGAATCGGTACGCACCGACTGGTCGGCGCTGGCCAGAACCTTCCAGCAGCAGCTCTACCGGCGAATTTTTCGCGGTGAGCCTTACCGCGAATACGTACGGGAGTACGTCAGTCAGATGCTTGGCGGGAAGCACGACGCTTCGCTTGTGTACCGCAAACGCCTGCGCCGCCCGTTGGCTGAGTATCAGCGCAACGTGCCACCGCACGTACGGGCCGCACGGCTTGCCGATGACTACAACCGGCAACTGGGTCGCTCGCTCCAGTACCAGCGGGGGGGCTGGATCAGCTACATCATGACCACAGCCGGGCCCCAGCCGCTGGAGAACCGTCGTGCCCCCATCGACTATGACCATTATCTTTCGCGCCAGCTGCAGCCGGTCGCCGATGCGATTCTTCCCTTTGTGGGTGATAGCTTTTCTGCGTTGATCGATGACCAGATGCTGCTGTTTTGACCATGAGGTAGTACCCCGTCGCCACGGGTTTGTTCTTAGGTCTCGCTAACCTCCCGTGCACAATCATTTCACGGGAGTAACTGATGGATACCGCACTCACTGATCTTCAGCTGGCAGAGCAGGCCGGCCAGGACGGCCTGATCGCTGCTCGCTTGCCGGGCTGGCTCAAAAAGCTCGACAAGGCATTCGTCACCCAGGCAGGCCAAGCCCTCAACAGCAGCCTGACCTGCCGCCACCGTCTGGCGGCGCGGTGGGGATCGATCAAAGGCATCGACGCATTCGCCAAGCCCCTGCTGGAGAAGTCCCTGAGCGCTCGTTTCGGCATCACCCAGGGCGTGGACCAGTTGTGGTTTCAAAATGCCTACGAGGTGCCGCTGGCCACGTACTTCCCTGTACGTGTGCCCTTGACCAAGCGCGAGTACTACCAGATACCGCTGCTCGAAGCCGTATTGCGAAATTTTACCGCTCAAGAGATGCAGCCACAGGGTTTGCCGCCCATGGCTGGCTTGTATGACGCGGCAGGTAACGCGGTGCCTGGGCTTAGTGCCGCTCGGTTTGCCCAAATGGTCCGGGAATTGGATTTAGGGGCGCTCTATCAACAGCACTTGGCCGCCCATTTGACGTCGGCCTCCATGCAAGCGCTACTGGGCGAGCTGAACCGGCACGAAATGTTGCTTGATGCATTCAAGGCTGACGCCCAGGGCGTATTTGCCCCCGGCGAACTCAAACTGCTGGTCGACTTGTGGCAAAGCGGCAGGCTTGGACACCTGCACGGCAATCGGGTGATTCCCAAGCGTCTGCAGATCCTGGATTGTCCATTGCAGCAGATTCTGGTGCTGGATGTGCGGGACGAATCGTTCGCACCTTTCTACACCTCGAGCAAGCGTGTGCTGGTGTATATCCCGGGTGACCCGTTTGGAGCCTGGAGCGCTGCCGATAATCTGGAGCGCTTTGAACGCGCCGTGCTGAACAAACGCTTGCGTCAGCCTGCCTATCAGCAGTTTTTTGCGCGTTTCATCCGACGTCGTGATAGCCAACGGTTCTTCAGCCAGATCGCAACGGCGTTCTATGAGGACATGCCGGTCTGGGCCACGGCTGACCTGTACCCGGTGGCGAGCACCTTGTCGGAGCCTGTGTTCGAAACCCTCGCCAGCGCTCGCGCTCAACACGTAATGGACGATGCCGCGATGCTGGCGCCTCCGGTCAACGCCTTGGATCGGGCGCTCGAGCGTGCCCATGAGCAACGCCTGGCAGCCGAAGGGTGGACGCTGCTGGGATTGGCCAGCTTCTGGCTACCTGGGTTGGGCTTGGTACTGCTTGCCGTGACTGCTTGGGAGTTGCTAAAGGAGGTGTTCCATGGGGTGGACGCCTGGCGTGAAGGCGAGACGGAGCAGGCCATGAACCATATGACCCATGTGGCCGCTGAAGTCACGCTGATTGGCGCTACCGCAGGGGCGGGTTATGGCTTGGCCAAGGCGTGGAAACGCTCGACCTGGGTTGATGGCCTGGTCCAGTCCGATGTGCAGGATGACGGCGCGCGCCTGTGGTCTGAGGACTTGTCGCTGTTTCGAAGCGCCTCGCCACCTGCTCAAGCGGTGACGGATCACGAGGCAATCAGCCGCCAAGGCACTGATGCATGGATCCGCATGGACGGTCACACTTACCCGGTGCAGCAACGCGCGACCGACGATCAGTGGCAACTGGTGCCGCGCGACGGTGTGGGTCCTCTTTTACAGCACAACGGAGCAGGTGCGTGGCGGCTGTGGAGTGAATCCCCCCTGGATTGGTCGACCAGCCATTACCTGTTCGGGCGCCTGGGCGGGCCGATGGCCGAACTCGATGACACGCGCATCGAGCAGGTCATGGCCATTCACGCGCTCGACGATGACCAGCTACGCGGGTTGCATATTCGCGGCGCCGACCCCTTGCCAGCGCTGATCGACACCAGCAGTCGTGCGCATCTTGCTCAGCGTGTCGACAACCTGCTGGTGCAGCTGCGCACTGGCGTTGTAACCGAGGATCAGAGCCTGCTGGCGCAGGTTGTCCAGCTGACCGATGGCGAAGGTCTGTCCAATGTGGATCTAGCGGCGCAGCTCGATGGACAACGGTACGAAGTCATGCAGCACCTGTTGGATCAGCAAACTCCCCCTTCGAGCCAGGAAATCCAAGCCTTACAGTGCGTATTTCCACGCTTGTACCCCACTGCGGCACAGACACTGCTGGCCAGTGCGAGCAGCGTCGACCTGCAACGTCTGCGTCGGACGGGCCGCGTGCCATTGCAACTGGCCGAAGCTGCCCGCGAGCGTAGCTCGAACATTCGTGTACAACGCGCCCTCGAAGGCCTGTATTTGCGGACTTCGCAGGATACGGATTTGGCCAAGCTGGTCCTGGGTTTGCTCGCTTATCGACCTGGAGGCATCGGTAATGTGCGTTGGCGGCTGTTGAGTGCGCAGTCCAATGGCGTACAACTGGCCAGTGCTGGAGAAGGGGACGCCGAGCTACAGCTGTTCCATGACACCCAAGGCTTCAGCGTGAGAAACGCCTTCGCGCAGGAGCTCTGTCCTCCCGGCGACCTGTTCGACGCCATCGTAAGTGCCTATGATCAGACACAACTGACGTCCATGGGGCTGCATCAGCCTTTTGCCCAATGCTTGCGCCAAGAAGTCGCCGTGCTTGCCCAGGCCCACCGGGCAGCGTTGCTCGAGCTCCTTGGTATCACGACTCGCCGCCATTGGCGATTGCCCACCCGCTTGGCCGACGGTCGCGTGGGGTACCTGCTCAGTGGACGTGGAGGGCGCAGGCCGAACCCCTACCTGCGAAGGCTGAGGTATCTGTATCCCACTTATACCGATGCTCAGCTTGACGCGTGGCTGGAGGATGCGCGCTCGGCAGCAGGGGGGATCGAGGCGCGGCTGCAGTGTCTGGAGGATCAGTACCGCATCCTCAACGAACATGTGCGTACGTGGGCCAGACAAGGATCCAGTCATGCCGAGCGACAACGCCGCCGGTCGCTGGGGCGAGCCTTGCGCAATTGCTGGCAGCACGTCCTCGATGAGGGTATGCACGGCGACAACCTGATTCAAGCCTACCGCTGGGACATGCTCGGCATTCACACCGAAAGCCTACCGGAGCTGCCGTCCCAGGTAGGATTCGATCATGTCTATTCGCTGGCACTGCGCGACGCCAGCATCCGCCATCTGCCTGAGAGCTTCCTGGCGGCATTCACCAGTGTTCGGTCGCTCGAGCTTCCCAATAACCAGCTCTCGCGTGTTCCTCAGGCGCTCTTGCAGATGGAACACCTGTGGACGCTGGACCTGGCGCACAACCAGATCGTGCTTGATGCGGGGCAGGCAACCATTCTGGCCAGTTGCAGCAACTTGCGTTACCTGGACCTCTCACGCAACCCGTTGGGTAGGCCCTTTTCGGTGGGCGGGCTGACACACCTGCACGAGTTGCGTATAGCGGGCGCCGGCCTGCGCAGCTTGCCTTACCAACTGCTCGAGAGCACATCCCTGCGGGTGGTCGACTTGCGTGACAACCTGCTCACGGCGTTGCCTGAAGACTTCTATGAATCGCGCCTGTGGGTGGAGGGCGAAGTTCATCTGGGTGGCAATCCCTTGTCTGCTGCTGAGCGCGAACGACTGGAGCAAGCGTTGCTCACAGCGGCTACCCGCGCACGTGACAGAGCGATGGTACTGGTGCGGTTGCGCTGGATGGATGCGATCGGCCTGGCCCAGCGCACCGAACTGGGCGCCTGCTGGGAACACCTGCAGGCCATGGAGGAGGCCGGCGAGTTTTTCGGTCTGCTCGAACGCCTCATGGAAACAGCTGACTTTCAACACCGCACCGGCGCGCGCTATCTCGCCGGCCGAGTACTGACCCTGTTAAGAGCCATGCGTGATTCGAGCGACCTAAGGGTGGCGATGTTCAACGACGCCGAGCAACTGACCTGTCAGGACAGCGTGGCCTTGCGTTTCAGCGATCTGGAAGTGCGCCTGCGGGTCTGGCAGGCCGAAGCCCAAGCGCAGCAAGGTGACCAAGAACAGGCCCTGTTGCACCTGGGGCGGCAGCTATGGCGTTTGGATGAGGTCGAGCGTGTGGCCATGGATGATGTGCGCTGGCGACAGGCCGATGGTGCCGATCCTGACGAGATCGAGGTGGTGCTGGCTTACCGCTTGGCGCTACGCGAGCGCCTTGACCTGCCCATTTTCACCAGCGGCATGTCATTCAGGGAGGTAGCCGGAGTTACCGAAACGCACATCGAACGGGCAGGCAGGCGCGTGCTGCAGGCAGAAACCAGTGAGCAACTGGCCAACTCACTGTTGGACCGGGAGTTCTGGTGCAGGCACGTACGCAACGTGCATGCCCAGCGTTTTGAGGAGATGAATGCCCCTTTTCATGCACGGCTGGAGGCTGTGCAAGAGGCTACAGATCTGAGCGAACAGCAGGTGCTGCAGCAGACAGAAGAAATATCACAGCAACGCCAGGCAGGCGAACGGGCTCTTCTGCTGGCCATCACGCGTCAGGCGCTGGACAGCGCGGCCGAGCCCATTTCACCCTGAGCTGAAGAAGGCCGTCGTACCGGCGCAGGGTGAGCGTGTTGAGCTATGCTCGTAGGCATGCACGGGCCATCTAAGGCGCCACCTGGCAGAATGGACACCTCAAGTTACTTTTCAATTGCGCCCTGCCGGGTGGGTTGGTTTAGGCTCCTGCGTCGGACCTTTCTCCAAGGTCTGTAGTCTTTGTTTGATCGAGAGAAAAAGGAGATGCGCATGCTCGTCCGGTCACTGACCCTCGCCACCCTGCTCGCCGCCGTGAGCCCGGCTTTTGCGGCTGATAGCAATGGGCCGCTGGCCCAGGAGCTGGGCAAGGCAAGGCCATTGGTCATCATCGCACCCAGCAGTGCCGACCCCACCCTCAAGGCCGTGACCAAGGCCATGGAGGATCCGGCTACGCAGGCCGCCTTCAAGGAGCGTAACGTGGTGCTGTACAGCGTCGCCCAGATGATGGGCAAGCAGGGCGACAAGAACCTTGAGCAGCAGACCACCATGGCACTGATCCGCGAGCTCAAGCTCGGTGCCAGCAAAGGCACCAAGGTCATCCTCGTTGGCAAGGACGGTGAGCGGCACATGCTCAAGGACGATGACACAGGGGAGGTCCTCGATCCCCAGGCCATCATCAAAGCGGTGGACGACCTACCTGCGAGTGAAAAAGCGATCAAGGCATCCGAGCCGGTCGCGGCCGCGGCGCAGGAAAAGACCAAGGATGCAAAACCGGCCAAGCCCTCCAAGCCCAGTGCACCGCCCAAGCCCCTGGAAGATTGAGCGTTTTGTCGAGCAAGCGTCTGCGAGGGTCGGGCGCCATGCAGGGCTGCCGGTGCAGTCCTCACGGGTCAGGCGGTGGGTTGCCCGGCGCTCCCAGTCGCAACGAGGGTAGGGTCGTCGTGCAGCGATATGCGCGAAGTTTCCGGCAATGCCAGCCCGCCCACTAGCGCTATCAAGGCAATGACGACCAGGTAGAAAGCTGGCGCCAGACTGCTGCCTGTCTGCCCGATCAGCCAGGTCGCGACCAGTGGGGCGGTGCCGCCGAACAGGGTGTAGGCCACGTTGTAGGTGATGGCCGATGCGGTATAGCGGGTACGTGTAGGGAAACTTTCCGATAGCAGGGCCGCCGTTACCACGCCGCTCGACAATGCACCCACTGCCAGCAGCACTACACCTAGCAGCGCGCCGAGCATCGACCCCGAGCTGGCCAGCCAGTAGGCCGGGAACACGCACACCATTACCCACAAGCAGGTAAAGCCAATGGTTTTGCGCCGCCCGATGCGATCCGACACAGCGCCGGCAATCGGGCAGCCAGCGGCGGCGAACAGCAGTGCAACAGTGGTCACCAGCAATGACTGGGCGCGAGTCAGGTCGCCCACCAATTGCAGGTAGGTGGCAAAGTAGGTGGTGAACATATAGAACGACAGTGCGGTGAGGGAAATGAACGCGCCCAGGTTGCGTATCGCTCGTCCATGGTGGCGCAGGGTTTGCTTGAGGGGCGAATGCTCATGTTCCTTGCCTTGCGCCAGTGCTTCACGGAAGGCTGGCGTTTCTTCCATGCGCCAGCGCAGGTACAAACCCACCAGGCCCAAGGGTGCGGCGATCAGAAACGGTACACGCCAGCCCCAGGCGGCCATGGCTTCTGTGCTCAGGCTCGCTTCCAGGCCGTAGGCGATCACGGCAGCGCAGGCAAAGGCCGAGAACGTCGAGACCGGCACGAAGCTGCCATAGAACGCGCGCTTGTCGTTTGGTGCATGCTCCATCAGGTAAGCGCATGCCCCCGCATATTCACCTCCGGCCGAGAAGCCTTGCAGGCAGCGTGCGAGCGTCAACAGCACGGGGGCTGCCAACCCGATGCTGGCATAGGTTGGGAGCAGGCCGATAAGGGTGGTGGAGCCTGCCATCAGCAAAATTGTCAGCGACAGGATGCGCTTGCGTCCCAGGCGGTCTCCCAGCGCGCCGAACACGATGCCACCCAGTGGGCGCAGGGCGAACGCCACGGCGAACACGGCGAAGGTCTTGAGCAAGGCGACGCTCGGATCACCACTGGCGAAGAATTGGCTGGCGATGAGGGTTGCAAGAAAGCCGTAGACGGCGAAATCGAACCATTCGACAAAGTTGCCGATGGCCGAAGCGGCGATCACCCTGCGCAGGGTGGCAGGGGATACCTCGTGAGGTGCGGACATGCGGGTGCTCTCCGATTTTCCATTGGCAGCCATGACGAGCGTGGTGCGGTCGAGCCGCGCCATCAGTTGTTATGGTTGTCAGTAGATCGGCCTCGCTTATGGGTTGCTTTGTCGAGGACGACCTTCGGATGCCAGAAACGACCGCGGCGATGGGGGCCTAGGCCACGACAACGCGATTGCGCCCACCCTGCTTGGCCAGATACAGCGCTCTGTCAGCCGCGGCCAACGTGCCGGCCACCTCGTCTGTACCTTCCCACTGCGCCACCCCAAGCGATACGGTCAGGGCGCCCACCGGAGCTATCGGGGTGTCCTCGATGATCGCGCGCAGGCGCTCGGCCACACTGGCTGCCACAGCCAGGTCTGCGCCAGGCAAGAGCATCAGAAACTCCTCGCCGCCAGTACGGCAAAGCAAGTCGCCTTCCCGACAACAGCGGCGCATCGAGTGGGCCAGTTGTCGTAGCACGGCATCGCCTGTGTCGTGCCCGTGGCTGTCGTTGATCCGTTTGAAATGGTCCACGTCCATGACGATGGCTGAAAAACGCCGGCCTTCAGCCTCCAACAACGACAGGCTGAATTCCAGCCCGCGGCGATTGACCAGCCCTGTCAGGGGGTCGGTCTGGGCTTCGCGGTTCAGCCGGCCAATGCGTTCGTGCAGCAGGTTCAGGCCGAACAACAACGCTCGCTTAAGCTCAGCTGCCTCGAAATACCACGCACGCACCCGATGCAAGTCTTCGGCCGTGTTGGCGCTGTCCATCCTCCTTGCACTGGCGGCGAGCTGCCAGAGCGGCCGAGCGATGACCAATGCCAGCCACCAGAGCAACAGGCTGCCGACCAGCGCCAGTGGCACCGATGTACCTATCACGTTGAGGACCAGGGTATTGAGCGGCGCCACGGTGCGTGACAGTGGCTGCTGGGCGACCACGCCCCAGCGGGCACTGGGCACGGTGGCGAAGCCTGCTAGCATCTCGACGTTCTGGCTGTTGGTCAGCGCCAGGGTGCCGCTGGGCAGCGTTGGCAACTGGTCGATTAAGGCATTGCCCTGCACGACGGTACCGACGCGCTGGTTATCAGGGTGGTAGAGCAGGCGTCGTTGGTAGTCGACTACATAGAGGTATGAGCCGTCCTTGTAGAAATGCTCGCCCAGCAAACTGTTGAGGATGTTGCGTTCGCGCAGGTAGAGCGTGCCCCCTACGTAGCCAAGGTAACGGCCTTGCTCGTCGATGATCGGCTGCGAAAGGGTGACCACCAGGTTGTTGGCGGCAGAGACGTACGGGGTCGAGACCAGCGCACGCCGCAGGTGCAGCGCTTCGTCGACCCCTGGGGAGTGCATGCGCCCGCCCACCAGGTGCCGCAGCGGCGCAGGGGAGACCGACAGCAACGTGCCGTCGGCATCGATCACGAAGGTGGAATTGAACGCCATGCTCTGCGCCAGCACGCGGTCTGTTTCAGCCTGCAAGGCCACGGCGTCACTCAGTTGCCGGCCTTGCACACCTGCGCTGAACTGCAATTGCTGCAAGGCGTTCCCGATGAAGGTTTCGGTGATGCTGGCCAGCTTGGTGGCGTACACCCGGTTCGCTTCCAGCGCGTGATCGATCAGTAACTGGCGCTGGACGCGGTAGCTGGCAAAATAGCTGGCGCACAGCATCACCAGCGCAGTGAGTGCACAGAGCACCAGAATGAGCCTGCGCAGGTCCAGTCGCAATCCATGCTTGGTGTTTGGCAATCCTGACCTCGAAATCATCAGATACGGAGAATGGCAAGCAATTCTCGATAGCCGTCGCGTAGGGCGCGTGACGCTCAGGGCGCGTGACGCTCAGGGGGCGGGGTTTTCCAGAGCCTGGAGTTCTGCCTCCACGTCCTGCATACGCTGTTGAGCCACCGCCTGTACCTTGGCATCTGCGGCGGTTTGCTCCATCAGTGCCGTGAGTTTTTCGCTCAACCGCTTGCCTTCAGGGGTTTTTTCCAAAGCGCGGGCCTTGGCGGGGTCCTGCAAGGCGCCGACGATACTGGCGAATTCGCTATCGGTGAAGTTCTGTTCGCTGTAGAGGCGGAACAGGTCCTGGCGCTGGTCGTCAACCGTCAGGTGCTGGCGCAGCACCTGTTCGATGCTGGCTTGGCTCACGTCCGGGTGCTTGCCCGCAAGGAGCACGGCCATGCGCTGAATGTTATGGTCATAAGCCTCCTGCAAAGGCAGCTGGGCGACGATCTGTTCTTCACGCGAGGGTTTCTGGTCGCACGCCGTGACCGCGGCGATGAGCGCAAACATGAGCAGCAACTTCGGAGGGCGAGGCATGGCTTGGCCTGAGTGGGCTGTGGAGTAGGGTAATTATACGGGTGCGCACGCGTCCTGGACGAGCGTTGCATTTGCCTTGCCGGGCTGGCTGCGGTAGAACCAGGCCCTTTCACTGCAATGATTGCCCCATGCCTGAACTGATCCTGCGCCCCGTGACCCCAGAAACCCGTGAGGAGGTCGTGGCCTTTGTCGAGGCCGCGCGGCGGGACTTGTTCCCGATGCTTGCCAGCGCGCCTAAACCTGCGGACCTTGAACATTTTGATGATGTCTATCTGCAAGGCGCCGGCGCGTTCATCGAAGCACGGGCAGGCGCAGACCTAATGGGCGTAATCGGCTACCTGCCCTATGACCATCGCTTTGCGCAGTTCGACTACGGTGACCAGCGTGTGGTCGAGGTCGTGCGTCTGTTCGTGTCGCCTGCCTATCGCCGGCACGGCGTTGCGGCGCGCTTGTTCGGGGCTCTGCAAGCGCAAGCGGCAAGCGAAGAAATCGACCGTTTTTACCTGCATACCCATCCGTTTCTGCCGGGGGCCGTCAGCTTCTGGGAGCGGCAGGGCTTCACCCTGCTGCAGGTCGAGGACGACCCGGTCTGGCAGACAACCCACATGGACCTGCGGCTGCGTTAAGCGCTCGGACATGTCCTACATTGACGTGGGCGTGATGGACCACGCGTTCATTTTCTTACAAGGCAGGTGATGATTTGCTTCCTCTTGCACGGACTTTTCACAGCCGCAGAGGGAGAGTGACAATGCCGCACATGGCCCTGTACAAACTGAAACTGCTGGATGAATTCGAAGTTCGCACAGACGGTTGGTCGTTCGACGATTTCCAGAACCGCCTGATGGACATATGGCGTGGCGCCACCCGCCAGGATGCCGCCAGCATCATCAATGCCGCGCACCGAGAGGGCCGATGGCCCAGGACGGTCAGGCAGTACCTGCTCAGTCGCATCAAGGTGGCCGGTCACGTCGAACCGGAACTGGAAGCCACCTTCATCGAACTGTCGGGCTCACTCACCGGTCAGGAGCGGGCGCAATGGTGCCGCACGGCGACCGACACGGTTCACTGACCGCTGACATGGGCGCGCGGTGGCTTCGCTGCCGCCGCCCGTATTCAACACGCAAGGCCGTCAGCTTACCCGCCGTCCACCATGCGCCGCGTGGCATGGAGGCACTCACGCGCAGCGAAAACGCAGTACCTGAGCGCCGTCCAGCGGGTCGGTGAGCACGTGCGCGTGAACGCCGAAGGTGCTCAGCAAGCAAGCGGGCGTTAGCACATCCAGCGGTTTGCCCAGGGCGACCAGTCGCCCATTGTTCAATACCGCCACACGGTCGCACGTCAATGCCTGATTGAGATCATGCAAGGCCACCAGCGTTGTGACCGGCAACCCCTGCACCTGCTGCAACAGGCCGAGTTGATGCTGGATGTCGAGGTGGTTGGTGGGCTCGTCCAGCAACAGTACCGCGGGGCGTTGCGCCAGCGCCCGGGCGATGTGAACGCGCTGGCGCTCGCCACCGGACAACGACCCCCACAGGCGGCTGCGCAAATGCAGCGCATCCACATCAGCCAGGGCGTGCTCGACGATGGCCTTGTCGTCGTCACCGAACGGCGCCAAAGCCGATAACCATGGGATGCGGCCCAACGCCACGGCGTCAAAGACTCGAATGGCATCGAGCGTGTCAGCATGCTGCTCGACCAGTGCCAATGCCCTTGCCACCGTTCTGCGAGGCAGGCGCGAGAGCGACTTGCCCAGAAGTTGCACGGTCCCCGTGGCGGGCTTGCGCAGGCCTGCCAGCACCTTGAGCAGCGACGACTTTCCCGAGCCGTTTGGCCCGACGATGGCCAGGGTCTCGCCGGCTTGCACCGTCAGGTCGATCCCGTCAAGCACCGGGCGGCCACCCAGGTGCAGGCTGATGCCCTGGCAATCCAGTGGGCCGAGCTGGATGGGCGCCATGGCGGTCACGCGCGCCCCCTTCGGGCTACCAGGATAACGGCGAACACCGGTGCGCCGATCAGGGCCGTGACCACCCCTACGGGGATGACCTGTCCGGCGATCAACGTCCGCGACAGGATATCCGCGGTGATCAAGAACAGCGCCCCGCCCAGGGCACTGGCCGGTAGGAGCCGGTTATGACCGGGCCCGAGCAGCAGGCGCAGTGCATGGGGAATGACCAGGCCCACGAAACCGATCGCGCCGACGATGGAGACCATGACGGCGGTGACCAGGGCTGCACAGCTGATCAGTAACAGTTGAGTGCGCCGTACCGGCACTCCCAGGGATGCTGCCGAATCGGCGCCAAAGGTGAACGCATCCAGCGCACGGCGTTGCCACAGGCAAATCAAAAGGCCCAATAGGGCAACCGGCACGGTCAGCCAGACCGAAGGCCAGCGCACGCCACTGAGATTGCCCAGCAGCCAGAACAGGATGCCGCGGGCCTGTTCGGCCGTCGCCGACTTGGTGATCAGAAGCGCCGTCACAGCATTGAACAACTGCGAGCCGGCCACCCCGGCAAGGATGACGTGAGCCCCCGTGCTGCCTGGGCTCGCGGCGCGCGCTAGCAGCAGCACCAGTGCAAAGGCTGCCAAGGCGCCGATGAAGGCCCCAGCAGACATGCTCAGGGTCATGCTGCCCACGCCCAACAGCCCCACCAGCACCGCTCCTGTAGATGCGCCCGCCGACAGGCCCAGCAGATAGGGCTCGGCCAGCGGATTGCGCAGCAGTGCCTGGAGGATCACGCCGCAGGTGGCCAGCCCGGCGCCGCAAGCCGCCGCGACGAGGCTACGGGTCAGCCGGTAGTTCCACACAACACCAGCATCGATGGGGTCGAGCGGGTAGCCCGCTTGCCAGGCGTGGTTGGCAAGCACCTGGCCGACCAGGCGCAATGACAGAGGGTTTTCACCGATCGCAGTACCCGCCAGCAGCGCACCCCCCAGGGCTACCAATGCGGCGCAGGTCACCGTCAGACGCTTGATCACTGGGCTGTAACGCCAGTGGAAAAGGCTGCGGCTAGCGTCTGCAAGCCGCGGAACAAACGAATGCCCGCCTGCATCGCCTCGGCATCGAGCACGATGATGCGCCCATGCTTGACGGCGTCCATGTGCTGGGTCACAGGGTCATTGCGCAAGAAGTCGAGTTTCTTCTGGTAGTCGTCGGCCGGAAAACGACGGCGGTCCATGCGTGCAATGATCAGCCAGGTTGGGTTGGCCTTGGCCAATGTCTCCCAACTCACGGTTGGCCACTCCTCGGTGGAGCTCACCACGTTGCGCACGCCAAGGGCACGCAGCATGAAATCCGCAACGCCCTGGCGACCTGCCACGTACGGGTCGGTGGCCAGGTCAGCGCTGGAGAACCAGAACAGCGCCGAGGTGTTTGACAGGTCCACGTCTGCCAGCTGCGCCTGGGCATTGGCCAAACGGCCCTTGAGTTCGTCATTGAGGGCGGCGCCACGGGCCTGCACATCGAAGACGCTGGCCAATTCACTGACACTCTTGTAAATGCTTTCGACCTGGAAGGCTTGCAGCCGTGTGCCGTCGGCGCCTACCAGGTTGTCCTTGCCTTCGCAATCCGACGGCAGCACATAGGTGGCGATGCCCAATTCATCGAATTGCTCGCGCGTACCCACCGCGCCCTGGTCCCCGACCATCCATTCGAACTGGGCCGTCACCAGTTGCGGGCGCTTGCCCACCACCGCCTCGAAGCTGGGCTCGTTGTCGGCAAGCCGAGGGACCTTGGCGTCTTGCGCCTGGTAATCGGGCAGTACGTCATTGAACCACAGCGATGAACCGGCGAGCTGGGCACCCAAGCCCAACGCGTACAGCATTTCGGTGCCCGCCTGGCCGATGGTCACTACACGCTGGGGCGCCTGGGTGAACACCTGGGGTTTACCGCAGTTGTCGATCGTCAGCGGATAGGCGGTGGGTGCACCCTGGGCCAGGCCGGCGATGCCAAGGCCAGCGAGCAGGGTGGCGAAACGGGGCAGCATGCAGGACGATCTCCTGTGGGGCAGTTCCCGATGGCTCGCGCAAGACGAACGCGGGATTCCCTATTGATGTGAGGGTGGAAACCGGCGGCACGCATGGTAGACCATTGTGCCGCCGGGTGAAACGCTTTTAGGGCCCGGTTGAGCCGCCTAGAAGTACTTCAGCCACGCCAGATCACGCCGGCGTGCCTTCAGCCGGGCGAACCAGCGTACAGGCGGGTAGAGCATCAGCGGTAGCAGGGCCGACGTGAGCCAAACCGCGGCAATGGTCTGGAAACCAAAGTAGGCTCCCTGGTTGGCTCCCCACACACCTAGTGCGCTCAGGTACAGGAGCTTGAGCACGTAAAGGTGCACCAGATAGAAAAACATCGGGGCTGCGCCAAACATCGCCAGCACGCCGATCCAGCGCGGGTGCCCTGCGCGCTCGAATGCACGCAGCAGCAGCAACCCAACGCCCAGGGTCAACGTCAGGAACACCAGTGACGGCGGGTATTTGGTGATGTTGAAGAAACTCATCAGCGTCTGTGCCAGCGCTGGGTGAACGCTCCAGTGCGCTTCGCCATAGGCGTTGATCGCGCGCAGCGCGACAAAGCCCAACAGTGCGCCGCACCCAGCGCGTAGCAGCCGTCGTTGACGCAGTGCCGGTGTGCACGCGCTGTGCAACCAAGGGCCAAGCCAGTAGCCAACGGCGATGACGCCGACCCAGGGCAGTACCGGGTAGGAGGTGCGCAAGCGCAGTGTGGGACTGACGTCGAGCCAGGTACGGTCGTGAGCGATGGCCCAGGGCACATGCCAAGGGGATGCGGCGTCGAAGTGCACGCCGTCAAGCAGATTGTGCCCGGCGATAATGGTCAGTCCCACGGCGAGCAGGCCGAATCGGGGCAGCCATATCAGGGCTGACAGCGCCATCATGCTGATCCCGATGGCCCAGATCACTTGCAGGTAGATCACAGTCGGCGGCACCTGGAATGTCCAGGCGAAGTTCACCAGGGTGAACTCCAGCACCACCAGAAAAAGCCCGCGCTTGAACAAAAACATCGAGACTTCGCCGCGACGCTGCCGTTTTTCGCCGTAAAGCCAGGCAGACAGGCCGGTGAGCAGCACAAAGACCGGCGCGCACAGGTGTGCGAGGGTGCGACTGACGAATAACGCAGGCTCGGTGGTTTCCACGGCCATCGGGTCACTGACCTGATGCTGCATGAAAAACGTTTCGCGCACGTGGTCCAGCAGCATGATCAGCATGACGAAACCGCGAAGGGCGTCGATGCTCTGCAAGCGGTGGTGTGAGAGGGGAGGTGGCAAGGATGTAGGGGGCATGGGCATCACGGTTAAAGACGACGGACGAAACGTTATCTTATAACTAGAGCGCTGAGCAAGACTGCCTGTTTTAAACCGTCAGAATCTGGCGGTACTGGCTCCAGGGCACGGGCATCAGACCCTGGAGCGCCGTGGCTGACTACCGACCCTTGCGACGCGATACACGCGCTTCGATGTTCTTGCGGCCAATGAGCAGCGCAGGCTTTTCCGTGACTGGCTCATCGGCCAGCCATTTATACATGACAAGGCAATCCACCAACCCCAGGTGTGCATGGCGATAAGCCTTGGGCAAGCGGCCGACGGTTTCGAAGCCCAGCTTGTGCCACAAGGCCACCGCCACTTCATTGCTGGCGACCACCGAGTTGAACTGCAGCGCCAGAAAGCCTTCCTGACGAGCCAGCTTCTGCGAGTGCTCGCACATCAAGCGCGCCACCCCGCGGCCACGTGCCTGCTCGGTCACCATGTAGCCACAATTGCCCACGTGGCTGCCTGGCCCGCTGGCGTTGGCCTTGAGGTAGTAGGAGCCCAGGAGCACGCCCTGCGCTTCGGCTACCAGTGTGTGCCGGGGCAGCTCGAGCCACATGTGGCGGGCCTGCTCAAAGGTCATGTCGGGGTCAAGGGCGTAGGTTTCGCGCGCCTGGACCACGCCCTCCAGCGTGGGCCAGAAGCGCTCGAAATCTTCTGGCGTCATGGGGCGGATATTGATCATGTGCAGCCTCAGATGTAGATGAACACCAGCACCAGTGCCGCTACCACTGCCCATTTCTCGAGGTAGTAACGCGTGCGGTTGCGCTTCTTCAGCGCCTTGCCGCGCTCGCGAATGCGGTAGATGCGGGTGAACAGGCGGTTGATGGCGCCGGTCTTGTCCCCTGCATCGTTGGGCGCCGCGGCGGCGGCCATGACGTTGCGGCTGAACCAGCGATTGAACGCCGTGGCCCAGCGGTACTTGAGCGGGCGCTCCACATCGCAGAACAGAATGATGCGATTGTGCTCGGTGGTGTTGGCCGCGTAGTGGATGTAGGTTTCGTCGAACACAACGCCCTGGCCATCGCGCCACGAATATTTCTCGCCATCGACGTCGATGTAGCAGCCGTCATCGTTCGGAGTATCCAGGCCCAGGTGATAGCGGTAGGAGCCAGCATAGGGGTCGCGGTGCCGAACCAGCTTGGCCCCAGGGGGCAGGGTGGCGAACATGGCGGCCTTGACGGTGCCAATGCCTTGCAGCAGTTGCGTGGTGCGCGGGCACAGGGTCATGGCCGACGGATGACTTTCGCCGTACCACTTGAGGTAAAACCGCTTCCAGCCGGTCTTGAAGAACGAGTTGAAGCCCACGTCGTCGTAATTATCGGACTTCTTGATTTCGCCAACCTGGAGTAAGCGCTGGGCTTCTTCACGGATTTCCTGCCAGTGTTCCTGCAGCGGTTGTAGCTCAGGGAAGGCTTCGACCGGCAGGTAAGGTTTGGCCGGATGTTTCGAGAACAAGTAAAGGAAACTGTTGACCGGGGCCAGGAAGCTGGAATGGTCACCCAGCTGGCGGGTAAGTTTGTGACGCACCCGGCCGCGCAGGTGAACGTAGGCGATCGAGAGGACGAATAGCAGAACGAGTGCAATTTTCATGGACGTTTACTTGTCGAAAAATGGCCATGCGCGATGGCATAAGCCCGCCAGCATAAACAATCGTCGCGGCAGTTTGTACCTATTGTTACGAAACTGTCCGGCCGGTTCGGTGTCGCGTTGCGCAGTCTGCGACCCTGGTTTCACCTTCAGGAGATTTTATGGTTCAGGACACTCGCTCCACGGCCAGCCCGTTCAAGCGGCTGTTTTTCGCCCTGCCAGTCAGTGATGCCCAGCGCCGCGATGTCTCCCAGTGGCGACGCAGCCTGGCGCTGCGCAGCGGCAGGCCGGTGCCAGCCGCCAATTTCCATATCACCCTGGCATTCCTGGGCAATGTCGATGCGGCGCAGGTCCCATCGGTGTGCGCTGCCGTCGATCAATTGCTGCTGCCCGACAAGGCGCCGAGGCTGGTGCTTGATCGCTTGCAGGTGTGGCACAGGGCCGGTGCCCTGGTGCTTGAGGCGCAGCATACGCCTGCCCCCCTTCTTCAACTGGTCTATGGGCTGCAACAGGCGCTGCTGCCCTTGGGTATCGCCGTTGCAGACCGCACCTTTCGACCCCACTTGACGTTGTCCCGCGACTTTCACGGGCAGCCCCCTGAGGCCGGCACGCCGCCCGAATTCTTTGTCAGCGCCCGGGAATGTGTACTTTACGAGTCTCGAAAGGGCGCCTATCAGCCATTGGCACGCTGGGCATTGGGGAATGGGGGCGCATTCATTAGCCCACTGGGCTCACACCGGTAGGCTCTGATACGGCAGTTCTTCGCCGGGGCTGCGTTCGAATTGGCGTTTGTACTCGCGGCTGAACTGCGACGTGCTCTGGTAGCCCACCCGATGGGCGACCTGAGCCACGCCCATACCTTCGCCGATCAGCATCTGCTGTGCCTTGAGCAGCCGCAGGCGCTTGAGGTACTGCATGGGGGCCATGTCGGTGCAGCGCTTGAAATGCTCGTGGAAGGTGGAGACGCTCATGTTCGCTCGCCCAGCCAGGGCCTCGACGCTCAGCGGCTCGCTGTAGTGCTCGCGCAGGTGGGCCAAGGCGGCGCCGATGCGGGCGAAATGGCCCTGTTGCTCGACCAGCGCTCTGAGTACCCCGGCCTGCGGGCCACGCAAGGCGGCGTACAGCACTTCGCGCACCCGGGCCGGCCCCAGCACCTTGGCGTCCACAGGGTCTTGCAGGCACTCCAGCAACCGCTCGACCCGCTCACGCATGGGCGCGTCCAGGGCGGCCGAGGTCATCGACTGGGGCGTCTGAGCCTGTACCGGGCCGTCGGTGGCAAGGCCGCTGCTCTGCACCAGTTCGCCCAGCGTGGCGCGGTCGATGGCGACTGCCACGCCCAGCAAGGGCACATCAGGAGTGGCGAAGGTTTCGCACATGAACGGTACCGACAATGCCTGCACCAGGTAATGCCCCGCGCCGTACTCGAGCGTGCGGGGCCCAAGGCGGGCCAGCTTGCTGCCCTGGGCCAGGATCATCAGGCTCGGCTCGTAGATCTGGGGACTGCTGGCCACGTAGTGGTCCCAGCTCAGCACTTGTACCTGGGGCAGGTGGGTGGGCACGAACCCTGGGCGAACTGCCAAACGGCGTATGAGTGCGCAAAGCGGGGCATTGGCGTCGACGTGACGGGTCAGTTGCATGGAGCACCGGGGCAGAGAATCGGACAGCATGGGTGGACGGATTATGCCCGCCGCGCGTTGGCTGCACCAGAAGCTTCGGAGAATCAGGCAAGGCTTCCGGAGAATCTGCGGTGGGCAATGTCGCTAGCTGAGAACAAAATGCTTCACATGAACCGTTTCACTTAACCGCGAGGTCTCCATGTATACCGCTATCGGTTACGCCGCCCAAACCCCCACAAGCCCGTTGGCACCCATGACCTTCGAGCGCCGCAGCCCGCGCCCGGATGACGTGGCCATCGACATCCTGTATTGCGGGGTGTGCCACTCGGACATTCACCAGGCCCGCAACGAATGGGGCATTGCGGTCTACCCCTTGATGCCCGGCCACGAGATCGTCGGCCGCGTGACCGCGGTAGGCGCCCAGGTCACCGGCCACAAGGTCGGTGACCTGGTCGGTGTCGGCTGCATGGTGGATTCCTGCCGTCAGTGCGCGGCCTGTGCGAAAGACCTTGAGCAGTACTGCCTCGAAGGCCCGACCATGACCTATGCCACGCCCGATCGGGTCGATGGCAGCAACACCATGGGTGGCTACTCCAGCAGCATCGTGGTGAGCGAGCATTTCGTGGTACGCATCCCCGAGGGCATGGACCTGCCCAGCGCCGCCCCTATCCTGTGCGCCGGTATCACCACCTATTCGCCGCTCAAGCACCACGGTGTAGGCCCAGGCCACAAAGTGGGCATCCTAGGCATGGGTGGCCTGGGCCACATGGGCATCAAGCTGGCCAAGGCGCTGGGTGCCGAAGTCACGCTGTTCACCCGTTCCGAGGCCAAGGCCGCTGAAGCGCGCCGCCAGGGGGCCGACCATGTGATCGTGTCCACCGACGCCGAGCAGATGAAAGCGGCAGCCGGTCGCTTCGATTTCCTGCTCGACACCATTCCGGTCCAGCATGACCTCAATCCCTACCTGGAAACCCTGACGTTCGACGGCGTGCACATCCTCGTCGGGCTGATCGAACCAATCGAGCCTGCGCTGCATGCTGCCAACCTGGTCATGAAGCGCCGCGTGCTGGCCGGCTCGTTGATCGGCGGTATTGCCGAAACCCAGGAAGTGCTGGACTTCTGTGCCAAGCACGACATTCGGTGCGACATCGAGATGCTGGATATCCGGCACATCAACGAGGCCTATGAGCGCATGATCGCAGGCGACGTGAAGTACCGTTTCGTGATCGACATGGCGACCCTCAAGGCCTGATCGGCCGTCGGTCTGCACCGGGATCAAACGGTGCAGGTCCTGTCGCTGGCCTTACCAGGCCAGCGGCTTGTCCCCACCTTTCCAGAACAGCCAGCGGCGGACCTCGCCATGCGGGCCTGTACCGATCTGCCAATCAGGTCGGCCACTGTCGAGCGCTATCACCGAGATGAACCCCGCATGGCTTGCGGCAACGAGGGTTCGACCATCCTTGCTGATGTCCATTGCGCTGATGGTCGAACCTAGATAGTGCTGCCAGCGTTCGCAACCGTCTCCCCCAAAAGCCCGTAAATAACCATAGGCATCACCGACGATGTACTCGTCCTGGCGCGCCACGCCTGCGTAGACCCGTGCGCCTTCCTGCACCACCGGCGTGCGCGGGTCCTGGCTGTAGTAATCCGTATCCAGGCCCTCCAGGTCGCTCACCCTGACGGCCAGCGACGCACCGCTGTAGAAGTGACAGGCATTGAGCAGCAACTGGTCCCCGGTACGGTTGAACAGGGCGTAGTGCGGGTATTCGCTGGCCGGTCCGATACTGGCAACAGGCGTTAACTGACGGTCCAGCACCTGGTGTCGGTTGGCTTGCTCGCCTACCACGACCCACTGCCCGTCGGGCGATACAGCGCCATGGGCCATGCTCAGGCCCAGGATGATGTCATCGGGGTCCGTACCCTCTGCCAGCGCTTGCTCTACCTGCTCCTGGCGGGGCAGCAGCCGGCTCGCGCCCTGCTCAGAGAGCACGAAAATGCCCTCGTCGCTGATCAGCAGCACCTGTTGCCCATCGGGAAAGGGTATCAATGCAGTCGCAATGGGCGGCAGGTCGAAAGGCTCGAACGGATAGCCTTTGGGCAACCCCTCCAAACCGGTAGGCCACGCCAGCCGCCGCACCTGTGGGCCGCCCCATCCATCGGTCACGCGCACACCCTCGGCGTTGGCCAGGGCGAAGAAGCGCCGAGCCGGGCAACGGCCGAAATGCTCGACGCCGATGATGGGTGTCACGGTGTAACCATCGATACGCACCACCTGGCCTTTCTCGTGAGGCATGCCGATCCGTGCGAGCAGACTCCCGTCATCGAGCAGCAGCAACGTGGTGATACCCTGACCATGGGTGTCGAGCAGGGGCAACAAGGGCGCATGGGCTGGCGGCCAAGCCTGGCGAAATGCCTGGCGCTGGTGCTCCTCGACGGTCGGCTGGTTGACCTTGCGCAAGGCGGCGCGCCAGGCTTCCAGCAAGTGTTCAGTGGCAGGGTGCCGGGGTTCTTCGAGCTGGTCCCAGCCGTGCGCACTGCCTTGTGCGACATAGTCGTTGACCGCCTGGGCGTAGGTGATAACGGCCTGCTGCCATTGCTGCTGGGGATGCTGCTTGTCCATGAGTGGGTGGAACTCCTTGAGGTGCGCCAGTATCCGAGATTGCGCATGGTACTCCTTCGGTACGGCGGTTGTGAGGCCCGAGCATGACGCGTACCATGCCTGCGTCCCCAATTTTAATAAGACACACGCTCATACCGCTCCTAGTCGGGGCCGGACGTGCGTGGTCTTGCCTTGCCTGTGGAGAACCGGTTTCACGCCATGAACAGACCCTTACCTGACCACTTGCCGCCCACAGTAGGCGGCGGCAGCTGGCTGAGCGTCATCGCTCTGGCGTTGGCTGCCTTCATCTTCAACACCACCGAGTTCGTGCCGGTGGCGCTGCTCAGCGACATTGGCCGCAGCTTCGACATGACCACCGCGCAAGTGGGGCTGATGCTGACCATCTATGCCTGGGTCGTGGCATTGGCGTCACTGCCGATGATGTTGATGACACGCAACATCGAGCGGCGGCGCCTGCTGTTGTTCGTGTTTCTGGTGTTCATCGTCAGCCATCTGCTGTCCTGGCTGTCGCAGAGTTTTGCGATGCTGCTGCTTAGCCGCATCGGCATAGCCTTGGCGCATGCCGTGTTCTGGGCCATTACGGCCTCGCTTGCGGTACGCGTGGCGCCCCCTGGGCAGCAGGCCAAGGCGCTGGGCCTGTTGGCCACCGGCACGACGCTGGCGATGGTGCTCGGCATTCCCCTGGGCCGCGTGGTGGGCGAGGCGCTGGGGTGGCGCGTTACCTTCCTGAGCATCGCGGGTGTGGCGCTGGCGACCATGCTGTGCCTGATGAAGTCGCTGCCGTTGTTGCCGAGCCAGAATTCGGGATCGTTGCGCAGCCTGCCGATACTGTTCAAGCGGCCTGCGCTGGTCATCACCTACTTGCTGGTGACGCTGGTGATCACGGCGCAGTTTACCGCCTACAGCTACATCGAGCCGTTCGCCCTGCATGTCGCGCAGATCAGCGGTGAGCGCACCACGTTGGTCTTGCTGTTGTTTGGCGGCGCTGGCGTGGTCGGCTCGTTCCTGTTCAGCCGCTACAGCGACCGTTTTCCCCAAGGTTTTCTGGTGGGCTCGATCGGCATGCTGGCAGTCTGCTTGCTGGTGCTCTTGCCATTGTCCGGCAGCTTCCATGCGTTCGCCGTGCTGAGCATGTGCTGGGGTGTGGCGATCTTGAGCTTCAGCCTGTCATTGCAGTCACGCACCTTGAAGCTGGCCTCCGACGCCACGGATGTGGCCATGGCGTTGTTTTCCGGCATCTACAACATCGGCATCGGCGGTGGTGCGTTGCTGGGCAGTATCGTCAGCAGCTACCTGGGCGTGGCCAATATCGGCCTGGTCGGGGGCAGCGTGGCAGTGGTCGGCTTGTTGCTGGCAGTGGGCAGTACCCGCCGCTTTCGCGACGCGCTGACCCATTGAGTTTGGCTTTGCGGGCAACAAGGCTGCTCAGCTCAATACCGCAGCCCACGCTGAGAGCAAGAGCAGGCCGCCCAGGGCCTGGTTGAACACGCGCAGGCGGCGTGGCGTTTGCAGCCAGGCCGCAGTGCCTGCGCCCAGCACCGCCCACAGCGTCATGCACGGCAGTGCGATCACCAGGAACACCAGTGCCAGTTGCCACACCGCCAGGCCTGGCGCGGCAAACACGCCGATTACGGACACGGCCATCAGCCACACCTTGGGGTTGATCACCTGCAGCGTTGCCGCGTCCACTGCCGTTAACACCCGCGCCTGGGCTGGCGCGCCGGTATCGCCGGTGCTGCGCAGCAATTGCCAGGCCAGCCAGCTCAACCACAACACTGCGCCCCACATCATCAGATGCTGGGCTTGTGGGTGGCGCGTCAACCATTGGCCCAGTCCCATGCCAACCAGCAACACAGTGGCCGCAGCGGCCAGGCAGGCCGCCAGGATGGGCACCAGCGTGCTGCGCAGGCCATGTCGGGCGCCTTGGGCAAGGATCAGCAGATTGGTCGGGCCGGGGCTGATGCTGGCAACCAGGGCAAATGCAACGAATGGCAGAAAAGAATGCGTCATGTGCTGGGGCTCCTTTGGTGTCAGCCCCCATGCTCGCCATTTGCATCGCCTCAGTCTGGAAGGATTGAGCAGCGCTTGCGGTAGTATGCCGGGGTGAGCTGATAGGCCCGCCGAAACCACCGGCCCAGGTGGCTCTGATCGGCAAAGCCCAAGGTGACAGCTACGTCTGCAGGGCTGGCCCCGCTGGCAAGCAAACGCCGGGCCCTGGCCAGGCGCAGCTGGATGAGGTACGCATGCGGGGCGAGCCCGAATGCTGCCTTGAAGGCTCTGGTCAAGCGGTAACGGTCGATGCCACAGGCAGTCGCCAGCTCTTGGAGGCCAACATCCCGTGCGAGGTTGTCATGCAGATAATCGCGGGCCCGTTGCGCCGTGAGCGGCAAGCGCGGGTCCGGGTCGACTCGCTTGCGCCAGTGCAGGTGGCGTGTGAGGCAGGCGAGCAAGGCGTCGATGGCTGACTGCCTTACGATGAGCAGCTCGTGTGCATGCAGGGCATTGAAGGCAAACGCGGTGGCTTGGCCAAGCTGCAGGTCCTGGGTCAGCGTGTCGGCGAAACGGGGCAAGGCGTCACGCGGCGCGTGTTCGAATAGCAGGCGCAACTGCTGCTCCAGCCAGTCCGGCTCCAGGTAGAGCGTGGAGTAGGTAAAACCTTCTTCAGTGGGCGCAAGCCCATCGTGCAGGTCCCCAGGTTCAAGCATGAAGACTTGCCCCGGCACACTATGGTGCCTGACCCGCCGGCAATTGAATTGCTGGACCCCTTGCTCGGTGACGCCTACCAGAAAGCTCTCGTGCCAATGGGGGTCGTAGGCATGACCGACGAAATGGGCGCGGATCGACTCGATGCCGGTCTCGGCGTCCTGCTTGAGGTCGATCCAGTTACTCATGGGGGCTCGCTATGTGCATGCTGATGCTTAGGCTGTACAGGAAGCCTAGCGCCCTCGGCTACAGGTGTCTGGAAGATTTGTGCAACTGCCGAGCCTGGCTGCCGGCTGCAGTGCATCGAACCGCTGGCGCAGCCACTGGTGCAGTTGCGTGACGGCAGGGGTGAGCTGCTTGCGGTGCGGGCATACCAGCGTGACAGGCGTCGGCTCGCCCGGCCATTGAGGCAGGACGATTTCCAGCCTGCCGCAGGCAAGGTCGTCACTGACATCCAGCCACGACTTGTAGACGATACCTTCGCCAAGTACCGCTAGGCGGCGAATCACATCGGCGTCATCACTGATCAGTGGCCCTTTCACGTGCACCGTGCGTTGGCCAAGTTGCCACTTGTCGTACACCCGACCGTGCTGCATGTACAACAAGCAGGCATGGGCATGCAGTGCCTCGGGCGTCTGCGGTCGGCCGTGGCGGGCCAGGTAATCGGGGGAGGCGACCAGGACGCGCTGGTTCCAGTCGGCCAGGGGGAGGGCGATGTAGTTGGCGTCCTGGTTCAGGCCGTAACGCACGGCAACGTCCACCGGATCACGGTTCAGGTCGGCAATCTGGTCGGACAGCATGAACCGCAGGTGCAAGGCCGGGTGCTCCCGGCGAAACGCGCTGAGCCAGGGCAGCAGCATGTTGCGGCCCAAGTCCGAGGGTGCTGAAACCTGTAAGGTGCCGCGCAGGGCAGTGGCATTGCCGTGCAAATCGTCATGCCCGCGGCGCAGGCTTTCCAGCACGTTCACGGCAGTCGGCAGGTAGCGCTCGCCCTCGGCAGTCAGGCGCAGGCTGCGGGTAGTGCGAACGAACAGACGTACGTCCAGATCACGCTCCAGCCGCTTGATGGCGGCCGCCACCTGGCCGGGCAACACGTTTGCTTCGATGGCAGCTGCGGTGAAGCTGCCCAGCACGCTGCTGCGCACGAACAGTTCGAGGTCGGCAAGACGCAACATTGTCACTCCAGGGGTGAAAGTGTTGCTCGATTGTGCCGGTTTTTATTTGTGGCAGGAAAGATACCATGGGCACTCCTTTTCTCTCGACGTCCGGAATTGCCCATGGATACCGTCTCGCTGGCCAAGCGCCGCTACACCACCAAAGCCTACGATGCATCGCGTCAAATCCCCCAAGCCACGGTCGACGCCTTGCTCGAGCAATTGCGTCACAGTCCATCTTCGGTGAATTCCCAGCCCTGGCATTTCGTCGTTGCCCAGAGCGAAGCTGCCAAAGCCCGCCTGACCATGAGTACCGACACCGACTACGCCTACAACTCGCCCAAATTGCGCGATGCCTCCCATGTCATCGTTTTTTGCACGCGCACCGACATGACCCAGGCGCACCTGGAGGCCGTGCTCGCCCAGGAGGCACTCGACGGGCGTTTTCGCGATGAGCAGGCCAAGGCGGCGCAGGACAACAGCCGACGCCACTACGCCGACCTGCATCGTTACGAGCGCAAGGACCTGCAGCATTGGATGGAAAAGCAAACCTATCTTGCCCTGGGTACAGCCTTGCTGGGCGCCGCTGCCCTGGGCCTGGACGCTACCCCCATCGAAGGCTTCGATAGCAAGCGCCTGGATGCCGAGCTTGGCTTGCGCGAACAAGGCTTCACCAGCGTAGTGCTGCTGAGCCTGGGCTATCGCAGTGAAACCGACTTCAATGCCGGGTTGAGCAAATCGCGGCTCCCGGCATCCAAGGTATTCACCTTCCTGTAAAGGCATGCCCGGCTGGCGTGGTTCACCAGAGTGCAGCGCTGGCCGTGGTCAGTGCCGAGGCCAATACCGCAATGGCCTTGTCGACTTCCGCTTCGGTGGTGAACCTGCCAACGCTCAGGCGAATGCTGTTACGGGCACGGCGCTCGTCCAACCCCAGCGCCAGCAGGACGTGGGATGCCGCATTGTTCGCTGAATTGCAGGCCGAGGTGGTCGACAGCGCCAGTTGTGTGGCGAGCGCCGCGCTGTTGAACCTTGCCTGATCGATACACAGGTTCAGGGTGTGCGGCACGCGCTGCGTAGCGCAGCCGTTGAGCGTGATGCCGGGCAGTGCCAATAGGCCCTCGCGCAGGCGCTTGGCCAGCTGCGCCAAGCGCTGGTACTCGCCATCGCCTGGCTGGCCGGCCAGGGCAAACGCGCTGCCCATGCCCGCGATCTGATGCGTGGCCAGGGTACCGGAGCGCAAGCCTTGCTCATGACCACCCCCATGCAGTTGGGCACGCATGTCGGCGCGCGCGCGCGGGCCGACGAACAGCGCACCGATGCCCTTGGGGCCATACACCTTGTGGGCGGAAAAGGACATCAGGTCAACGGGCAGGCTAGCCAGGTCGATGGCGAGCTTTCCTACCGCCTGAGCTGCGTCGACGTGGAACACGGCGCCGTGCGCCCGCACCCGCTCGCCGATGGCAGCGATGTCGGTGACTGTGCCCAATTCATTGTTCACCGCCATCAGCGACACCAGGCGCGTATCGGCGCGCAGCGCGTCCTGAACCATGGCCGGATGGATCAGGCCTGATCGGTCAGGTTGCAGTCGGGTCACCGCCCAGCCTTGACGCTCCAGTTCGGCTGCGGTGTCCAGAACGGCTTTGTGCTCTAGCTGACTGGTCAGAAGATGCCCAGGCTGGCCCAACCCCTGCGCGACGCCTTTGAGCGCCAGGTTGTTGGACTCGGTCGCCCCGGATGTCCATACCAGTGACGCCGGCGGCGCCCCCACGCGTTCGGCTACCTGCTCACGGGCCAGTTCGACTGCATCACGCGCTGCCTTGCCATAGACATGCCCGCTCGAGGCCGGGTTACCGAAATGGTCATGCCGACCGAGACATGCAAGCATGGTCTGGATCACTCGATCGTCGACCGGGGTAGTGGCAGCGTAATCGAAGTAGAGAGGAGCGTCAGACATAAGCAGGTCCATTGGCAAGAGAGCGAGGATGCCTGAACAAGATTAACTGCGTCACGAAGAGACTTTTGCTCTAAATCAGGGCGTTTTAAGACCATTTTGCAAAAGCATTCTCCGGATCGGGCATAACGAAAAAAATATCCCTACCCTTGTCTCGACACTCAGACGGTCTTTTCTCATTGACCATTGAGAGTCCGTTCCTCTTCGCTGACTACCCGCTCGCACAACTCGGTAATCTGCTCGCGCATCCAGCGGTTCGCTGGGTCCTGGTCAGTGCTTTCATGCCAGTACAGGTGCGTCTCCAACGCCGGCACCTCTACAGGCAAAGGCTTGTAGCACAACTGATGACGGCGGGCGAAACGCTCTGGCACGGTCATCACCATGTCGGTTTGCTGCAGTACTTGCGAGGCCATCAGGTAATGCTGTGAGCGCAGGGCCACCTTGCGCTGCACGCCCATCTTGCCCAGCGCAAGGTCCACGTAACCCAGCCCGTTGCGGCGGCTGGAAATGTGGATATGGGGCATGCCAAGGTACCCATCCAGGCTCAATGCCCTGTCGGCCAGCGGGTGGCCTTGGCGCAGGGCGCAGACGTAGCGGTCCTGCATCAACTTGATGTGTCGCACTTGAGGGTCGGTGTTGAGGGGGGCGTCGATGGCGAAGTCCAGTCGTCCTGCGGCAAGCTCCTTGGTGGTCTCCCGGCGCTTGCACAGGAAACTCTCGATCAGCACCCCAGGTGCCAGGCGACGCAGGCGTTGGAACAGCGGCGGCAGGATCACAGCCTCGGTCAGGTCGGTCATGCTGATGCGAAACGTCTTGCTCGCTTGCAGGGGGTTGAACGTCCGGCTTTCCTGCACCGAGGTGCGTAGCAATGCCAGCGCGCTGCGGACCGAGCCGATGATGTTCTGCGCCATGGGTGTTGGCACCATGCCCTGGGCGGTCCGTACGAACAGCGGGTCGTTGAACGTTTCACGCAGCCTGGACAATGCATTGGACACGGCAGGCTGGGTGATGCCGACGATCTGCCCGGCACGGGTGAGGTTGGCTTCGGTGTAGATCGCATCGAAGACGATGAACAGGTTGAGATCGACCTTGCTGAGGTTCATGAGCGCCGCTCGTTCTTGGAATTATCGGCCGATCATATATCGGTTATGAATGTTAATACACGGCGAAAATAGACTAGGTGGATGACCCGTGCCTGCCCTAGGCTTGCTTCATGTCATTCGACCTTGAAGGAACCCGCCAATGGATTTCGCCTATTCACCCAAGGTGCAAGCGCTGCGCGAGCGCGTGACTGCTTTCATGGATACCTACGTCTATCCTGCCGAGTCGGTATTCGAACGCCAGGTTGCCGAAGGCGATCGTTGGCAGCCTACCGCCATCATGGAATCGCTGAAAATCAAGGCACGCGAGGAGGGCTTGTGGAACCTGTTTCTGCCTGAATCCGAATACGGCGCAGGGCTGACCAACCTGGAGTACGCCCCACTGGCCGAGATCATGGGCCGTTCATTGTTGGGCCCGGAGCCGTTCAACTGCTCGGCACCGGACACAGGAAACATGGAAGTGCTGGTGCGCTACGGTACGGCCGCGCAGAAGCAGCAGTGGCTGGAGCCTTTGTTGCGGGGTGAAATCCGCTCGGCATTCGCCATGACCGAGCCCGATGTGGCGTCTTCGGATGCCACCAACATGGCGGCTACAGCAGTGCGCGAAGGGGACCAGTGGGTCATCAACGGCCGCAAGTGGTGGACCTCCGGCGCATGTGACCCGCGGTGCAAGGTCCTGATCTTCATGGGCCTTTCCAACCCGAACGGCCCGCGGCACCAACAACACTCGATGGTTCTGGTGCCGATGGATACAACCGGTGTGAGGGTGCTCAGACCTCTGCCGGTATTTGGCTACGACGACGCGCCTCATGGCCATGCCGAGGTGCTGTTCGAAAATGTGCGGGTGCCGTTGGAGAACGTGCTGCTTGGAGAGGGCAGGGGGTTCGAGATCGCCCAAGGCCGACTGGGGCCTGGACGCATACACCATTGCATGCGGTCCATCGGCATGGCCGAACGGGCCCTGGAGCTGATGTGCAAGCGCGCGGTTGCCCGGACTGCGTTCGGACAGCCACTGGCGCGGCTGGGCGGGAATGTCGACAAGATTGCCGATTCGCGCATGGACATCGACATGGCACGCCTGCTCACGCTCAAAGCGGCCTACATGATGGACACCGTGGGCAACAAGGTAGCCCGCAGCGAGATCGCCCAGATCAAGGTGGTAGCACCGAATGTTGCGCTGCGCGTGATTGATCGGGCGATCCAGTTGCACGGTGGTGCGGGGGTGAGCGCTGATTTTCCGTTGGCCTACATGTACGCCATGCAGCGCACCCTGCGCCTGGCCGACGGGCCCGATGAAGTGCACCGGGCAGCGATCGGCAAGTACGAGATCGGCAAGTATCTGCCTGCATCAGGCTCAGCGGCCCAACGCTGATTGCTGGGGTCAAGCCGCCAGGCTCAGCGGGCCGAGCGGCTGTTGGTATCGGCAGGCGTAGTGGTGGCAGGTTTGTGCAAATGCGCGCCAGTAGGGTCATCCAGCTGAATGATGACGCCTTTCTGCCAACTGTCGGCGCCGGTATCGGGCGTAGGAATGTCGATATCAGCGCGCTGCTTGCGCGTCTGGGCGGTATCGATGCCCAGGCGACGGTTGCGCTGCTCGACCATCGCCGGGTCTGCCTGACCGTCCGCAGTGAAGCCCATCATCAGTTGCGGCACGCCCATCGGCAGGGACTTGTCCTGGTCGGTATGCCAGGTATGCCACGTCTTGCCGTAGGTGGTGGCCAGGCGTTTCATCAAGGCATGTTCGGCAGGCGCAGGGATACCGGGCGCCACCAACTGGCCAGAGGACACTTCAAACCCGTGGCTGTGCCACAGCGCTTTTTCCTTGGCGGGTAACCGGGCGAACAACTTCTGATCGATGATGTACTCCACGCCCATGATCTTGGCCGTGGCCGTGCTGCCATCGTAGATCACGCACTGAATGACGTCTTCGTTGAGGATCGCACAGTAATGATGCGCTTCCATTTGAATATCCGGATGGCCGTTATAGAAGTGAAAACCATCCAGGTAGGCATTGAGTGCGTCAATAGGCGGTTTGGCCTGTAACACCGCCGCGCCTTTTTCAAGCCATTGCGTGCCGGGTTTTATTGGGGCGCCGGGTGTTTGCACGGGCGATGCGGTTTTGGCCCCTGAGCAACCCGCGAGCAGGGCGCTGGCCAAACATAGGCCAAGAAGGCCGAGGGAAGGGTTGGGCATGATTGAGTCTCCGCAGGGTGTGCGCAACAGACCGCTTGCCGGGCACTAACATTTTCTTTGACGGACAGACGGTAATGCTGTCTAGTTAGTCAAGCCGGTTGAACCAAGCCTATGTTCGACTGCACTAACAAGTTACTGAAGTTTCATTGCCCGTCGTACTGAAAAGGAAACGTCCCCATGTCTCGTCTTGCAGAGTTTCGTCAACTGGAACAGAAATTGGCTGCCCAACTTGCAGAGCTGGAAGCCATGAAAGGTAGCCCTGAGCTGCAAAAAGAAATCGAGTTTGAAACCAAACTGCGAAATCTGCTGGCCAAGTACGAATACAGTTTGCGCGATATCGTCAACCTGCTCGACCCGAAAAACGGTCAACGGCCCGCTGCGCCTGCCGCGGCCCAGAAAGCGCCACGCCGTGCTCGGCAGGTCAAGCAGTACAAGAACCCTCACACCGGTGAAGTCATTGAGACCAAAGGTGGCAATCACACCAAGCTCAAGGCATGGAAGGCCGAACACGGCGCTGATGAAGTGGAAAACTGGCTGGCCAAGTAATGCCCACCCAACGTTATCCCACTACCCCGGACGGCCGCTATTTCGTTGTCCGGGGGCGTTTGTGGCGCTGCACCGATCCCTCCCTGTCCGACGCTCTGCGTCAGCACTGGGTGCATGCCCTGATGGATGCGCGCAGAGCGGTAAAGGACGCAAAGGCCAATGACGAACCCGATCAGCTTGCTCGCGCCCGTGCCCAGGTTCAAGCTGCAAAGGTCGCGCTGGGGGAGCGTGGCCCCGTCTGGTGGGGCGACGGGAGCCCGGACTTCAACCGGCGCATGGCGGTCAATACTCCTTATGCCGAGTGGTTTCAATCGCTTGATCCGGCTCAGTAACCGGGGCCTTGGTTTGACCGCGGGTTTTTATCAGCGACACCAGCACACCGCCCAGCAACAGCCCGAACGTGACTCCCAGCGACAATAGGGCGGGCACCTTGCCAACCATGCCGTGGTAGAAGATCTTGCAGCCGATGAAGATCAGCACGAGCGCCAGCGCATACTTCAAGTACACGAAACGGTGCATCAGTGCCGACAAGGCAAAGTACAGTGAACGCAGGCCCAAGATGGCAAAGATATTGGATGTGTAGACGATGAAAGGGTCCTGGGTGATGGCGAATATCGCCGGGACGCTGTCCACGGCAAATACGAGGTCAGCCAGTTCAATCAACACCAGCGCAAGAAACAGCGGCGTAGCGTGGCGCACGGCATTGCTTTCCCCACTGGGCGTAACGTGCACGAAAAACTTCGAGCCGTGGATTTGATCGGTTACCCGCATGTGCCGCCTTACAAACTTCAGAATCGGATTGTTGGCCAGGTCTGGCTGACTGTCTTCCCTGGATAGCGCCATTTTCACGCCGGTAAAAAGCAGGAAAGCGCCGAAGAGATAAAGTACCCAGGCAAAGTTCTGCACCAAGGCCGCGCCGACGCCAATCATGATCGCGCGCAACACCACCACGCCGAGAATGCCCCAGAACAACACGCGGTGCTGATACCGGCGGGGAACGGCGAAATAGCTGAAGATCATCGCCATCACGAAGACGTTATCCATCGACAACGACTGCTCGACGAGAAACCCCGTATAGAACTCCAGTGCCGGTTGCGCGCCCAGGTAGTACCAAACACCGACGCCGAACAGCACGCCAACGCCAAAGTAGCCTGAATACAGCAGCAGGCTTTCGCGCATTTCGATTTCGCGGTCATGGCGATGCAGCACGCCCAGGTCGAGCACCAGCAAGCCGACGACGATAGCGACGAAGACCAGCCACAGCCAAGCGCTGGTGCCGAGAAAAGGTGTTGTGAGAAAGGTGTGCAGAGCTGTCATGAGCCCCTCCTGGTCGGTAGACGTTGCGTGGCAACAGTGATCCGACATGGCGGCTGGCAACCGTCAGAGGGGCCCGGTATCACTTAGGCTTGAGCGTAGATCCGTTTGTGGGGCACGCCGAATGAGCAGCTGTTACATTTTTTTGCGAAGGGCCTGGGATGCGCTGACGGCGCAGGTCTTGATGCAGTGCGGTAAGCCTCAATAGACCCAGACCTCGACGCGACGGTTACGCAAGCGGCCTTGCTCGATCTCGTTACCCGCCACCGGCATCTGGTCACCTAACCCCGCCACTTCCAGCACCTCGATACCCCCGCGCGCCAGTGCCTGGCGTACCGCCTCGCCGCGCAGGCGCGAGAGCAGGGCAGCGCGCCCCGGTGTGTCCTTGGGGTCGCCGAAGCCCACCAGTACGGCCTTGCGGTGCGGCTTGCCGGTCTGGTTCAGGTAATCGATGACCCGCTGCACATCCTGGGTAGCCTTGCTGTCCAGGGCGGCACTGCCCGGTTGAAAGCGCAAGTTCACGCTCAACCGCTGGGCGTGCTCTGCCAGCGCCCGATACCGGGTAGGCATGTTCGCAACAGGCGCCACGCGCTGGGCCACGATCTGCTGTGACACAAAGCCTTGCTCGGCCACGATGGCCTGACCGGCGGGGCTCTGGATGAAGTCGATCAATGCAGTGGCCTGAGGGCTTGGGGGAGTGGGCAGATACAGGAACAGGCGGCGTGACAGCGGGTAGACCTCACTGGCCACCAGGGCGCGTTCGGGCAGCAGCGCCGCCGCGGTGCCATCGGCCACTGCCAGTACCTTGGTCCCTTGGAGGGTCGAAAGCCCGGTAAACCCGATGGCCTGGCGATCGACTGCTACTTGGGCGGCCAGACGATCGCCGGCTTCGAAACGCCTGGCTGTCGGCGCCAGGTTGACCTGCCCAGGCGCCAGGACCCGTGACCTGAACGTCTCGAACGTCCCGGAGCGCTCGTCCCTGGCGTACAGGTGGATGTCGCCACCGGCCACCCCGAGTTGCTCCCAGCGCCGTACCTGCCCGCTGAAAACCTGCGCGAGCTGATCCAGGGATAACTCGGACAAGGGGTTGGCGGGATTGACGAGGATGGCGACACCGTCCAGCCCGATGACATGTTCAGCTGCTGGGGAGCGCAAGTCGCCAAATGCCTGCAACTGCCGCGCTTCGCTGTCACTGATCGGGCGAGAGGCGGCGATCAGGTCAGCCTCGCCCCGAGCCAAGGCATCAAAGCCTGTGCTGGAGCCATGCGCCGCGATATCGACCTGAACGTCTACGCCGTCAGCGCGGGTCGCCGTGATCACTGACTCGTTGTCCGCCTTAGCGCTGTGGACTTGCACCTGGGTAGCGTGCTCGGCACGCAGCTGCGCCCGTACCAACGCCGGTAGCAGGGCACTGCCCAGGGTGTTGGAGCCCTGGATGCGCAGGTGCACGGGCTCGGCCCAGGCCATCATCGGCAGCACGGTCAACAGGAAGACGAGCAGGCGGGCCATGCTGATTGGGCCTTCACGGTGGGAATGGCCGCAGCGTAAGGCAGTGGCGTGATGGTGTGATGACAAGGCGGCAACGCCGCCAGGCGACCGTGCGCAGGCACTTGCGCACGGCCGATGGGCGGCGCCTGGATCAGTGAGCCCCGGCCGATTTGCTCAGGTCACTTTCTGCCCACTGGGTATAGATACACGCATCGGCCACCGCCCAGCGTACCTTGACGGTGTCGCCTGGCTGCATCGGCATGCCTGCCGCCGACAAAGCCTTGACCGTCAACGAGGTACCGCCTGCGGTGACCACATGACAGGTTTGGCTTTCACCGAGGAACAACACCTCGCCGACCTTGGCGCTGACTTCGTTCCAGCCGGCAGGCAACGGTTGCTCGGCAGCTTGCTGGGCAGTCAGGGCAAGGGCTTTCTCAGGCCGCACCATGATCAGGGCATCCTGGTCCTGGCCCAGACCTGGGGTCAGGCGAATGGCGACGCTTTGGCCTTCGAAGCTGCCTGCGCCATTGCTGTTGGCCTTGATGCGCAGGAAGTTGGAGTTGCCCAGGAACGAGGCCACAAACGCGTTGGGCGGGTTCTGGTAAAGGTCGTAGCCACTGCCAAGGCCCACGATTTTGCCATGGCTGAAGATCGCGATGCGCTGGGACAGGCGCATGGCCTCTTCCTGATCATGGGTGACGTAGACGATGGTAATGCCAAGACGCCGGTGCAACTGGCGCAGTTCATCCTGCAGGTCTTCACGCAGCTTCTTGTCCAGGGCACCCAGCGGCTCGTCCATCAGCAGGATGCGCGGCTCGTAGACCAGTGCCCTGGCGATGGCCACGCGTTGCTGTTGCCCGCCAGACATCTGCGAGGGCTTGCGGTGCGCGAAAGGCTCCAGTTGCACCAGCTTGAGCATGGCATCGACACGCTTGCGGGTTTCAACCGTACCCAGCTTGCGAATGGCCAGGGGGAAGCCAATGTTGTCGCGCACGTTCAGGTGCGGAAACAGCGAATAGCGCTGAAACACCATGCCGATGTCGCGCTTGTGAGGCGGCACGTTGACCAGCGACTGGCCCTCAACGAGTATCTGGCCGCTGCTGGGAGTCTCAAAGCCAGCCAGCATCGACAAGGTGGTGGACTTGCCGGAGCCGCTTGAACCCAGGAAGGTCAGAAATTCGCCTTCCTGAATGTCCAGGTCCAGGTTGTCCACGGCGGTAAAGTCGCCGTAATGCTTGTTCAGCCCGCGCAGGCTGACCAGGGCCTTGCCACGCGCGTTGTCTTGGATCACTGCACTCATGGGTTAATCTCCGCGCGCTCAGGCGTTGGTTTCGGCACGCCGGCGCAGGGCGGCGGCAAGGAACATCACAAGCAGCGACAGACCGATCAGCAAGGTCGATGCCACGGCGATCACCGGGCTGAGGTCCTGGCGCAGGGTGGTCCACATCTTTACCGGCAGTGTCTGCAGGTCGGGGCTGGCCATCATCACGCTCAGCACCACTTCATCCCAGGACACCAGAAACGCGAACAGCCCGCCGGCGATCATCCCAGGCCGGATGGCCGGGAATGTCACCTTGAAGATGGCCTGCAGGCGCGAGGCACCGCAGATGACGGCGGCGTCCTCGATCGACTGGTCGAACAGCTTCAGGGAATTGATGATGGAGATGATGGTGAAGGGCAGGGCAACGATCACGTGGCTCACCACGAAGGCGAACAAGGTCCCGGTGTAGCCCAGCTTGAGGAACAGGGCGTACACCGCTACGGCGATGATCACCAGGGGCACGATCATGGGCATGGTGAACAGGCCGTACAGCAGCTCGCGCCCCGGGAAGCGCCCGCGCACCAGGGCGAAGGCCGTGGGCAGGCCCAGCAGCACTGCCGCAACGGTGGTGAGCACGGCGACCTTGAGGCTGGCCAGGGCTGCGTCCATCCACTCAGGGTTGGAAAAGAACTGCCCGTACCATTTGAACGTCCAGCCGGGCGGTGGAAACACCAGCCATTGGGACGAACCGAACGACAGCAGCACGATGAAGACCACCGGCAGCAAGAGGAAGGCGGCAATTACACCGGTGGTCAGGTACAGGCCGGTGCGAAGCGGCCGGCCCATGGCATTGGGAGACAAGAGCATGTGGTTTACCTCGCAGTGCCAACCGGAGATTCCGGCTGCAGCTTCAGGTACAGGTAGAACAGCACCAGGGTGATGACCACCAACAAGGCAGCCGCCGCGCTGGCCAGGCCCCAATTGAGGAACGACTGCACCTGCTGGATGATGAATTCAGGCAGCATCATGTTCTGCGCCCCGCCCAGCAACGCCGGGGTGACGTAGTACCCCAACGACATGACGAACACCATCAACGCCCCGGAGAACAGCCCCGACCGGCACAGCGGCAGGAACACCTTCCAGAAGTTGGTCCACGGGCTGGCACCGCACACCGAGCCTGCCTGCAGCACCATCGGGTCGATGGCATGCATGGTTGCCTGCAGCGGTAGCACGATGAACGGGATCATGATGTAGCTCATGCCGATCACCACGCCTGTGAGGTTGTGCACCATCTCAAGTGGGCTGTCGATGATGCCAATGGCCATCAGCATTTTGTTGATGACCCCCGAGCTTTGCAGCAGCACCAGCCAGGAGTAGGTGCGCGCCAGCAGGCTGGTCCACATCGACAGCAGGACGATGTTCAGCAGCCACCGGCCCCAGCCCTTGGGCACCAGCGTAATCGCCCAGGCCAGCGGAAAGCCCAGCAGTACGCTGATCAGCGTGACCAGCCCTGCCACCGAAAAGGTGTTGAACAACACCCGGGCATAAGCCGAGTTGGCGAACAGCTGTTCATAGTTGCCAAGGCCAGGCGTAGGCTCGAGCACGCCGCGCAGTAACAGGCCAACCAACGGTGCGAAGAAAAACAGGCCCAGGAACAGCAAGGCTGGCAGCAAGTTGCGGCTGCCCTTCCAGCGCTGGCTCAGGGAGGCGCGCCGTGGCCTGGCTCCGGGAGCACCGGTGCCCGAAGGGGCACCTTGGGCGTTATGCAGGGCATTGATCGCGACTTTCATTTGACCAGCCACTCATTCCAGCGGGCCGCGATAGCCTGGCCGTTCTTGGCCCAGTAGGCAAAGTCCAGGGTAACCTGGTCCTGCGCATAGGCGGTCGGCAGGTTCGGGGCCAGGTCCTTGTCCAGTTTGGCGACGCTGTCGGTGTTGACCGGGGCGTAGGCCGTCTTGTTGGCGAATTCGGCTTGGCCTTCGGCGCTGCTGGCGTTGGCCAGGAACTTCATGGCCGCATCCTTGTTCTTGGCGCCTTTGGGAACGACCAGGAAATCGGCCATGACCAGGTTCTGCTTCCAGCTCACCCCTACAGGGGCGCCGTCTTGCTGCAGGGCGTAGACGCGGCCATTCCAGAACTGGCCGAGGGAGGCTTCACCCGAGGCCAGCAGTTGTTGCGACTGCGCGCCGCCGCCCCACCAGACGATGTCCTGTTTGATGGTGTCGAGCTTCTTGAAGGCGCGATCCAGGTCCAGCGGGTAGAGCTTGTCGGGCGCCACGCCATCGGCCAGCAGCGCCAGTTCCAGCACGCCTGGGCTTGGCCATTTATAAAGGGCGCGCTTGCCGGGGTAGGTCTTGGTGTCGAACAGCGCGGTCCAGTCGGTTGGCTTGCTGGCACCGAGCTTGCCTTCGTTGTAGCCGAGCACGAAGGAGAAGAAGAACGAACCCACGCCATGATCGGAAACGAAGCGCGGGTCGATCTTGTCGCGCTGGATCTGGGAAAAGTCCAGGGGTTCGAGCAGGCCTTCGCTGGCGGCGCGCAGGGCGAAATCAGCTTCGACGTCGACCACGTCCCACTGCACGTTGCCGCTTTCGACCATGGCCTTGAGCTTGCCGTAGTCAGTCGGGCCGTCCTGCACCACCTTGATGCCGGTGGCCTTGCTGAACGGGGCTGCCCACGCTTGCTTCTGAGCATCCTGGGTCGTTCCGCCCCAGCTTACGAAGTTCAGGCTCTCAGCCGCCTGAGTGGCCTGGCAGGCCAGTGTCAGGAGGCTGGCCGACAGCACTGCGGTTACACGTTTGCTCAACAGCATGATTACGCCCTCGTTGCTTTTTGTTATTCGAGGCAGGGCTTGTGATGCGCCCGCCAACAGTATTCGGGGAGCAGCGGTTAGACATTCAAGGTCTACGGAATGTCATATTATGGTATTCCAAACTTTTCGCAAGTAGCAGCAGGCTACCGGCCATCATTTGGTAGATGGCCATGCAGGCGCTGCACTCAGCCGGCCATTGGCTCGAAGGGTATGCTTTGCACCACTTCCAGTTCGTAGCCCGCCAAGCCTGCGTATTTCAAGGGCGGACCCAGGTGGCGAAGCTTGCCTACGCCCAGGTCTTGAAGAATCTGCGCACCGGTGCCGACCTCCGAATACACCTTCGACTGCCCGCGCTGGTAGGGGCGCTGGGGTTGGGTCAAGTGCGGCACACGCTCGAGCAGCGCCTGGGAGGACTCGTGGTTGGCCAGGATCACGACCACGCCTGTTCCTTGCTCAGCCACTTTCTGCAATGCCGCCCACAACGTCCAGTTGGCCGGGCCCGCCCACTCGGCGCCGACCAGGTCGCGTAGCGGATCGATCACGTGCACCCTCACCAGCGTAGGCGTTTCACGGCGCAATTGGCCCATGACCATGGCCATGTGCACGCCGCCGTCGATACGGTCTTCATACGTGACCAGGCGGAAGGTGCCATGCACCGTGGGCAGCTCACGCTCTCCGATACGCTTGATGGTCTGCTCGGTGCTCAGCCGGTAATGGATGAGGTCGGCAATGGTGCCGATCTTGATGCCGTGGCGGGCCGCAAAGGCCTCAAGTTCAGGCCGACGTGCCATGGTGCCGTCGTCGTTGAGCACCTCGACAATGACCGACGCCGGGCTCAAGCCTGCCAGGCGGGCCAGGTCGCAGCCGGCCTCTGTATGCCCTGCACGGGTAAGGACACCGCCTTCGCGAGCGCGCAACGGGAAGATATGCCCAGGCTGTACCAGGTCCTCCGGGCAAGCGTCAGCGGCCATGGCAGCTGCCACGGTGCGTGCGCGATCGGCGGCGGAGATGCCCGTGGTGACACCGGTCGCAGCCTCGATCGAGACGGTGAAGGCCGTGCTGAACATGCTGCCGTTGGCCGGAACCATCTGTTCCAGGCCCAGGCGCTGGCAGTGCTCATCCGTCAGCGTCAGGCAAATCAGGCCACGGGCTTGCTTGGCCATGAAATTAATGGCTTGCGCGTCGCAGTGCTCGGCGGCGATCAGCAGGTCGCCTTCGTTCTCCCGATCTTCGTCGTCCACCAGCAAGACCATCTTGCCTTGCCGATAATCCTGGAGAATTTCATCGATGGTATTGAAAGGCATGTCAGGTGCTCGTGCTGAGATTAATTGTTTATGGTATACCATCATACACAAATGCCCAGCGCAGGAGACAAGCGGATGAAAGCCTACTGGATCGCCCATGTGGACGTGACCGACCCGGTCCAATATCAGCAGTACACACAGCGTGCTCCGGCGGCCTTCCAGGCCTACGGCGGGCGCTTTCTGGCCAGGGGCGGGCGCAGTGAGGCCATGGAAGGGCGGCCTACGCCGCAACGCAGCGTGGTCATCGAATTCGACTCCTATGACCAGGCCGTGGCCTGCTATCGCTCCGACCTTTACCAGCAAGCCTGCGGCCTGCGCCAAGGTGCGGCGTGCGCCGAGGTGATCATCGTCGAGGGCGTCGAGCCCTGATGCTCCGGGCATAGAACAGGCGCCGCAATTCTGGCTATGCTTGGGCAATGACCAACCCTGTCCCGTTGCGCCAACCTTGCCCGCCCGGTGCCTGCATTTGCGGTCGCGATCAGCTGGCCACCGAGTGCGAGCCGGCCCGGCGCATCCTGCTGCTCACCCGGCAGGAAGAAAAGCGCCTGCTCGAACGCCTGGAAAACCTTCAGGACATCGAGGACCTCTATCGCCTGCAACGCCGGCTGTATGACAACCTGGGCATCCGGCTGCATATCGCACCGGGCCACCATGAAGTGCGCACCATGCGCGGGATCGTCATCGAACTGGACGATCAGCCTGGGTTGTGCCGCAAGACCCGCCAGGCCATACCGGCGGCCATTCGCAAGGGGCTCGAACGAAATCCGCAGGTTGCCTTCCGCCTGCTCGATACCCACGACCTGTTGCGCGATACCTGACCGAACCGGCCTCACATTCACAGGCCGGCCCGGCTTCACCCAGTTGCCTAATTTTTTCCACGCCCTGCACGTCTACTTGAAAGTTCCCCTGCGCCGCGTGCGCAGCGGCAATCCCACTCAAGGAGGCAGGCAACATGACTTCAGTTTTCGACCGTGAAGACATCCAGTTCCAGGTCGTGGTCAATCACGAAGAACAGTATTCGATCTGGCCGGAGTACAAGGCGATTCCCGAGGGCTGGCGGGCGGTGGGCAAGGCAGGGCTGAAAAAGGACTGCCTGGCCTACATCGACGAGGTGTGGACCGACATGCGCCCACTCAGCCTGCGTCAGAAAATGGCTGAAGCTGGCGCGCAGTGACGGTGATCAATCTTCTGTGCCTGCCGTATTCGGGGGCCAGTGCGATGGTGTACAGCCGGTGGCGCCGCGCGCTGCCGGCGTGGTTGCAGGTTCGGCCAGTGGAATTGCCAGGGCGCGGCGCACGCATGGCCGAGGCGTTGCACACCGACATGCAGGGACTGGCCCGACAGCTGGCCCAGGAGCAGCGGCTGGCGACCAGCACGCCCTATGCCTTGCTCGGCCATAGCCTGGGCGCGCTGCTGGCTTTTGAACTGGCCCATGAGCTGCAGGCACTTGGTTGCCCGCCACCGCTGGCGCTGTTCGCCTGCGGCACTGCCGCGCCTACTCGCCGGGAAGACTACGACGGCCAGCGCTGGCGGGAGCCGAAGTCTGACACCGAGCTGATCGATGAGTTGCGCGAGCTGCAAGGCACGCCAGAGCAAGTGCTTGCCAATGGTGAATTGATGAGCCTGACACTGCCGATTCTGCGGGCCGACTTCTTGCTGTGCGGGACCTATGCGTATCGTCAGCGGCCCGCGCTTGGCTGCCCGTTGCACGTACTGGGCGGCGAAGAGGATAGGGCCACCCACGATCAGCTACGGGCCTGGCAGCACGAAACCCAGGGTTCGTTTTCGCTGCAAATGTTCCCTGGCGGTCACTTCTTCATCCATGACCATGAGCCAGGCGTACTGGCGGCATTGACCCGCACCTTGCAACCGCTGCGGCTGACGGGTTGATTGACGTCTTGCCCAGGGTCGGCGAGGCTAGGGCCTTTCGACCCTCAGGACAGACCATGCTTATCGATTCCTCTGCGAGCACGTTGGCAGGAGCATCCCTCTGAACCGGCGCATGCTGGCCGCAGGCGTTCTGGCCTTGGCCGTGTTGCAAGGGTGTACGGGGCACCGAGCGTCCGTACCCCAAGCTGACCCTGCGCAGGTGCGCGCCGAACTGATGCGGCTGTTGCCCGCCAATGCCGGTGATCGCGCTGGCTGGGCCGCTGATATTCAGAAGGCGTTCCAGGCACAGGGTATCGAGCCCTCCAGGCGCAACCTGTGCGCGGTACTGGCTGTGACCGAGCAGGAGTCCACCTTCAACGCCGACCCCCAGGTGCCCCAGCTAGGCCGTATCGCCCGGGAGGAAATCAATCGGCGGGCTGCCCGTGTGCATGTGCCCAGGATGCTGGTCGACGGCGCGCTGCAAACCCCGTCAGGCAATGGCAAGACCTATGCACAGCGCTTGCAGGCAGTGCGCACCGAGAAGCAGCTGAGCGAACTGTACGATGAAGTGATAGCGCGGGTGCCTTTGGGCCGTACCTTGCTGGGGGGCCTCAACCCGGTACATACCGGCGGCCCGATGCAGGTGAGCATCGACTTTGCCGAGAAACATGCGCAAGCCTATCCCTACACGCGCGAGGGCAGCGTGCGACAGGAAGTGTTCACGCGCCGTGGTGGCCTGTATTTCGGGATTGCGCATTTGTTGGGCTATCCCGCCAACTACGAGCGTCAACTCTATCGGTTCGCCGACTTCAACGCCGGTTGGTACGCTAGCCGGAATGCGGCGTTTCAGGCGGCGCTCAGCCAGGTTACCGGGATAGATCTGGCGCTGGACGGTGACCTGATTGCGCCTGGGTCGATCATGCCCGGTACCACCGAAAGGACAGCACGTCAGCTGGGTCGTCAGCTGGGCCTGCGTAACCCGCAGATTCGCAGTCAGCTGGAGCAGGGCACTGAACTGGATTTTGAAGATACCCGGCTATATCGGGAGGTGTTTGCCCTGGCCGATGCCAAGGCCGGCCGTGCATTGCCGCGGGCCGTGTTGCCGGGCATCGAGCTGAAAAGCCCCAAGATCACCCGCAAGCTGACCACTGCCTGGTTTGCCGAGCGGGTGGATGGGCGTTATGAGCGGTGCATGCGTCGGTGATTGGGTGTGGGTGGCCCACTGCGGCGCGCGCTCGATAGCTAAATAGCGAGCACTTCACAAGTCCAAGCTGTAACGCAGTACCCGTGTAGGAGTGGCCTTGCCGGGGCGCCGGACCGGCCGCGATGGGCTGCGCAGCAGCCCCAGGATTTCAGCTAGGCACCTCATATTGCTGGGGCCGCTATGCGGCCCATCGCGGCCGGTCCGGCGCCCCGGCAAGGCCGCTCCTTGTATCTACACGGGTACTGCGCTAACGCTTGCCCTTGTGAAGTGCTCGTAGAACCCCGCATGGCGGTCAAGCCAGAACCCAAGCCACCTTCATATCACGCAAGGCCCCGCGGCCACCCGTTACCCTTCGCCTGACCGCAGACCCCTTCAGCCTTGACCCAATGCCTCGACAATCTGATCGACGCTGCTCTTCAACCCAGCCAGTGTGTCCTCGTTATCGCTCTGCACGACAACGAGTTTCGCGCCGCTGTCTTTAATTACCTGCGCCACCGCAGCCTCTGGTTGCCGATGATCCAAGACCAGGGCCACATCCTGGCCTTTGAGGTTATCGGCCAAGGCTTTGAGCGCAGCCGCATCCCACTCGGTGGGCAGCGGCTGATCCACCAGGTCCAGGTTCAATCCGCTGGCCAGATAACCCAGCCGCTCCGACAGGCTGACGGTGGTCAGGTTCTCCACCTTGGCCAGGCGCGTCTGGCTATTGGCGGCCAGTGCCAATACTTGCTGCTTGAAGCCGGCAAGGTTGGTCTGAATGCGTGCCTTGTCCGCGGGCGACAGCCGCTCCAGATCATTAGCCACCACATCGGCCATGCGTCCCAGATTGGTGGGGCTGAGCCATGGGTAGCCGGCGTAGGCATCAGCCCCCGTCACGGCGATGCCTGGCAATGCACCATCGACCGGGCGAGCGGCGTCGATTTCGACGATGCGAATATTGCTGCGGCGCGCCACCGGGTAAAGCGGATCGTCTCGCCAGATCGAGCGTACGCCGATCACCGCGTCAGCCTGCTGGGCCGCCTTGTGCAGGCTGGCTTCGCCACGGCCACTGAAATACGACGGCTGGCGGCTGGCAGGCAAATTCGCCGGCGCAGCGCGTTTGAGCTCAACCGAAGTGCCTTCGAGCAATGTGTTGGCCAGGCTGTGGGTGACCGGCAGGGTGGTCAGCACTTGGGTGGCCGAGGCCAGGGACGGCAGGCTGGTAAGGGCGAGGGCCAGACACAGGCGTTTGAGGTTCATGCCGGGTTTCCTTGCAGGCGTGGGACAAGCGCACGGGCCAGGGCGGCCAGGGCGAAGCAGAGGCCGGCGACCAGAATGATCGCAGCGCCGGACGGTACAGGCAGGTCGAAGACAATAGGCAGCAGAATGCCGAACAAGGTGCTCAGGGTAGCGATGATCACCGAGATGAAGAAAAAGCCTTTCAATGACTGGCTGACCAGGCGCGCGGCAGCGGCGGGGATGACCAGCAACGCACCCACCAAGATGGCGCCAATCACCTTGACCGCAGCCACCGTGACCAGGGTCACCAGCACCACGAACAAGTAGTCAAGGGTCTTGACGGCCACCCCGCGTACAGCAGCCAGTTGCGGATTGAAGCTGGCCAGCATGATGCGGTTGTAAAGCGGCAGCGCCAAGGCCAGCACCAGCACAGCGACGATTCCCAGCACGACCAGGTCCTGACCGCTGACGGTCAACACCGAACCGAACAGCACGTTTTCCAGAATGTGCACGTTGATCTTGCCTGCCAGCATCAGCAGCAGGCTGGCCCCCAGCGCCAGGGACACCGACAGGAATACGCCAATCAGCGTGTCAGGCGACAGGCCGGTGCGGTTGCGCAGGAAATTCAGCAAAATACCGAACAACAGGCAATAGCCGAACAGGCTGCCGTAAGGGCCGGTGTAGGGTTCGCCCAACAGAATGCCGATGGCCACGCCGGTCAGCGCCGCGTGGCCGACTGCTTCGGAGAAGAAGGCAAAGCGCTTGACCACCACCAGCGTTCCAAGGCCACCGAGCACCGGCCCGATCATCAACCCGGCCAGCAGAGCATTGACCACGAAGCCGTAGGCCAGCGCCTCGGGCAAGTAGCCTTGAACGGCCCATTGTTGAACCAATTCACGGAAGGATTCGAAACTCATCAGGCAAGGCTCTCGCTGCGCGGATGGACGGAGAACAGGCCGAGCAGGCGCTCAGGGGTGAGCGCCTGGGCAGGCGGAGCATCGAACAGCACGCGGCGACTCAGGCCGGTGACCCGGTCAGCCAGGCGCAGCACGGCTTCAAGATCATGTTCGATCCACAAGACAGTGGTGCCGGATCGGCGCCAGCTGGCCAGCAGGTGCTCGAACACGCGAATACCCGCTTCGTCCAGCGCCGACATGGGTTCGTCCAGCACCAGCAGTTGCGGCTCGGGAATCAGCCCTTGCGCCAGCAGCACCCGCTGACGCTCCCCGCCTGACAGCGCGCCCATGCGCCGCTTGCGCTTGTCGAGCATGCCGACGTGGGTCAGGGCTGCCTCGATGGCCGGCTGGACCCGCTTGGACAGCCCTAGAAAGGCGGGCTGGCGCTGGCACATGGCGGCCATGAAGTCGTCCACGGTCATGGGCAGGCCGCGGTCGAACTCCAGCGCCTGCGGCACGTAGCCGATCACCTCCCGCTCGCTGGGCCAATGCATGGCCAATCGACCCTGATGCGGCATCTGCCCCAGCAGTGTCTTGATCAGCGAGCTCTTGCCGCCCCCATTGGGCCCGACGATGGCGTGCACCGAGCCGGCCGCGACGCTGAAACTGACCTGTTCGAGAATGCGCGTACGGCCCAGTTCGAGGTTGATCGCCTCGAACTCGATGCGCGGCCCACAAACCGGCAGCACCTGGGTGGCGGCGGTCATGCGCGGTTCTCCTCGATGGCGCGCACCACCGTGTCGAGGTTGCGCTTCATTTCGATTTCATACTTGTCCTTGGTGTATTCGCCATAGGAAATATGCGTCAACGGGTACAAGCGCACGCCGGATTCGCGCTGGATCGTTTCCACATAGGCAGAGGGGAAGTCCATCTCCGAAAAGATGACCCGCACATCCAGCGCTTTGAGTTGGTCGATGGTTTTCTTCAACTGAGCGGGACTGGGCTCGATACCGTGGGCAGGCTCCACCACGGCGGTCACTTCAAGGCCAAAGTCACGCACGAGATAATCGTAGGCAGCGTGGATCGTGGCCACACGGAAGGTGGCGCCAGGCGCTTGACTCACCTTGGCCAGGGCCTCGGCACGCAGGGCGCGCAGACGCTTGGCATAAGCCCGCGCATTCTGCGTGTAGAGCTTCGCGTTTTCCGGGTCCAGCTTGCCCAGTTCTCGGGCAATGTTGTTGACCTGTGCAATGGTGGTACTGATGGACAGGAAGGTATGCGGATTGACGACCTTGCCAGCACCGCGTGCGGCAATGCCGGTTGCCGCGAGCAGAGGCACGTTCTGGTTCGATTCGATGGTGGCGATGTTCGGTTTTTCGCTGGCCGCGATCATGCGGTCGGCAAAGTCGTCATGACCGACGCCGTTGAGCACGACCACATCGAGCGTCCCGATGCGCTTGATGTCCTCGGCGCGAGGCTCGTACGCATGGGGGTTGAAACCAGCCGGGATCAACGGCACCACCTCGGCCTTGTCGCCAACGATATTGCTCACGTAGCTGTAGTAAGGGTGCAGGGTGATGCCGATACGCAGCGGCTTGCCGGGGTCGGCCAGGGCTAAGGCGGGCAGGGCACAGGCCAGGAGCAGGGCGAGGGCGGAGCGAAGCATGGGGCGTTCCTTAAGTCAGTGACGGTGTTCGCGGGTGACACCGGCGTCGTAGTGGCTGACGACCTGGCGCCAGCCGACGGCGATCAGGCTTGCCGGGGCAAGGTCATCGACCGATGGGCTGGGGTTGCCTCGGTAGAGCCAGACGTTGGCCTCGGCGCCCCCTTCGGGCAGGATCATCAGCAGGTGGCCGGCGACTTCCGGCGCCTGGCTGCGGCCCAGGTAGGCGCCGCCCGCCAGCGACGACCATTGGTGATCGCCACGGCCCTGGCTACCGGCATCAATGACGAAAGGCGGCAGCCCCTCGGCCGCCAGCGCCTGCACCTCGGGGACGGCGCCCTGTTCCTCGCGCAGGTACTGTATTTCGTCGAAAGCCACCCGCAGGTCGGTATAGAGGCCTTGCTCAGCTGGGGTCAGGTCCCGGCGAGCGTCGATTTGATGGCTGGCGATCGGCTGATCGTCGACACGCTCCCCGCGCACCAGCACGACGCTGGCTGCCAGGGCCACGATCAATGCACTGACCAAAAGCACATACAGCGTTTCATGCCCGGCGCCGGCCGGGCGAATCACCTGAACCCGGCTCATGGTTGCGAAATGTCGGCGTAGTCGACTTCGACCACATGGCCTGGGCCTGCGTCGAACAACACGTAGAATTCGCCATCCGGGCGCTTGAAAGTGAGGGTGGAGTCATCCCCGAGCTTACCGCCGACCAGCACCTGTTCGTCGTAGCCGATCACATCCAGGGTGACCCCGGGTGCACCGCTCCCGTCCGAAAAGCCGCCCGTGCATTTGATCTGACTGCCCGGCACTTCCTCACACTCGCACATGGGGTTGTGGGCCATGGCAGCCGTGGCGGTTAACAGCAGTGAAGGGAGCATGAGCCTACGCATGAGGTGTTTCATTTGTTGCCTCCTTGTTTCTTGAGCCAGGCCACGGTGGCTGGCGATGCCTGGGCCAAGGGCACCGAGGCTTGATGCATGCTGCCGTCCCAGCCTTCGAGGGTGATCCACACCTGGGCATCTGGCCGAGTACGCGGCGCAATCGGAAGGGAGGTACCCATGTGGTAGGGCGCCCCGAAGAAAATGGTGCCGGCGGCGCGCAGGCTGCGCGGTTTGCCGATGCGCAGGTAGGTGGCCTTCACCTCTTGGGCGCAGCCTTTGCAGAGGGCGGCATTGAACACCTTGAAATAGCCGGCCGGGCCATCAGCCTGGGGCACTTCGTCACGCATTTCAGCCAGGTCCAGGCTGTATGGCCCTACCTTGATATCGCGGATGACGTTCGCGCCCAGCCCGGCTTCGCCGCGAAACAGCTTGGCATCGGCAAAGTACTGGGGCATGAAACCCAGCGGGATCAGGATCAGCAGAATGTTCAGGTGAAACCGCCACTTCAACCAGAACTGCTTCAGTGGCCGTTGCGCGAGGGTGTGTGCCTGGCTCATGGTTGGGTCTCCAGGGTAGGCTCGCGCTGCGCGACGCGGGGCGCGCGCTCGCTTCGCTTGAGGGCGGCGGCCGTGGCCTGGGCAGTGCGCTTGGTCCAGATGAGCAGGCCGCTGAACACCATCAAGGTCAACACCAGGCCGAAGAAGAACCACACCAGCTTGATCGGCAGCCCGCCGAAATCGCCGGTGTGCAGCGGACGCATGGATTCGGTGACGAACTCCAGGGGCGTGCGGTCGCTGATGCGGAACTGGCTGTCGACCTGGCGCGTGTAGGGGTTGACCGAGGCATTCTGGAACATCAGCGGGTACCAACCCGGCCCTGAAAGGCTGATGTGGCTGTAGGCCGTGGCGGGCAATATCACGAAGCTGACCTCAAGGCCTGGCACCGCCTGCCCGGCAATGCGCACGGCTTCGTCCAGGTCGATGCGTGGTGCGGGGGTGCCGTCGGTGGTCTGCGGCACGTCTTCGCGTGCAATCACCGGCACGATGGGCCGTGTGGAAATCGTGACGTGGTTATCGCCCAGAATGGCTTGGATCAGGAACCAGGTACCGGTAATGGAAATGACGGCAATGAACCAGATGGACCAGACGCCGGCCAGGCGGTGCACGTCCCCCCAGAAAATCCGCGAGCCGTGACCGGTGCGCACCGGCTTGAAGAACCCTCTCCAGAATTTCTTGTACACCACAAGCCCCGTGACCAGGGACGCCAGCATGGGCAGGCCCAGTAGTGAAACAAGGTACCAGCCCCAACTGTAACCGTTGGTGAACGGCACCAGCCACCACCCATGCAAGGCACGGGTGAAGGCTTCGAAATCGAAGTCGGGGGTCTTGCCCTGGATGGCCCCGGTGTAGGGGTTTACATACAGCGTAGGGCTGGTGCCGTCGGGCAGGGTAACGTTGGCAACGACCGCGAAGTGAGAACCGTCGGGCTGGCGAAGCATGTCCACGATCATGTCGGGCTCAGCCTTGTGCAGCGCATCGAGCACTTGCTGGAAACTCAGGCGGTCCACGTCGGCATCGGGCTTGTTGGCGCGCACCGCAGGGTCGGCCAGCCATACGATCTCCTGGCTGACCACCGCGAGCATGCCGGTGAAACAGACGATGAGAACAAAGAACCAGATCGGCAGCGCGAGCCAGCTGTGGACCAGGAACCAGAGCCTGGACTTGGATTTCTTTGGAGTTTTGGCCATCAGACGATCTTCACAATAAGGGGCCGAGCTTAAGCCCAACCCTGGAGAGCTGTATTGATAAGGACGAATGAGAATCGAAATTCCGTCGATTTAAATGCAAGGAAATGTTTCAGGCTGGGGAGCCGGCCCCTGCGCCTGAAGCTGGGGGCCGGTGGCAAAGCGTCTGTCAGGCGCGGGACAGGACCGCTTCTGGCAGGGGCAGGGTGCGCAACGAAGGCAGGTCTTGATAAAGCGCACGGCCAATCTCGGCGGCCCGCGAGGGCAGAACTGACAACAGGGTGTCGCTCAGGCCATGGCTGTTCTCGCAGAAGCCTTGCAGGTACACCGACGCCTTGAGGTCGGGGCTGGTCAGTACGCGGTAGTTGCGGTCAACGTTGAAATCCTCGAGGTAGCCAGCCAGCGGGGCCAGCAAGTCCCGGTGCGAACGGCGCTCATAGCCGGTGGCCAGGATGACGGCATCGTAGCGGTGGGTCTGTTGTTGGCCGGTGGCCAAGTCGCTGAGCGTCAACTCGATGCCTTCTGCGCTGCCCACTACCGCTTCTACCTGACGCCGGCAAAGCACGTTGTGGCGGAACTGATGGGCGACTTTTTGCCGATAGAGAATGGCGTAAATGCGCTCGATCAGGTTCAGGTCGACCACCGAGTAATTGGTGTTGTGGTATTCATCGAGCAACTTGCTGCGTTGATCGGCCGGTTCGTTATAGACCAAGTCAGTGTAGTCGGGTGCGAAGATCTCGTTGACGAACGGGCTGTCGTCGGCCGGCTTGAGTGCCGAGGCGCGCAGGATCATGTCCACCTTTACCGACGGGTAGCTGTCGTTGAGGTCGATGAACGCCTCGGCTGCGCTCTGGCCTGAGCCGATGACCGCGATGCGCATCGGTTTGCCGGCGTTGCAGGGCAGCTGGCTGAGGCTGCTGAGGTAGCGGGAATGGTGGAACACGCGCGGGTCGTTCTTGAAGGCCGCGAACGTTTCCGGAATCTTCGGTGTACCGCCGCTACCCACTACGACCGAACGGGCCCTGCGGCTGTATTCCCGGCCTTCGGCATCACGGGACACCAGGCGCAGATGCTCGACGCGGCCCTGGGTGAGTTCAGGTTCGATGCGCAGCACTTCTTCACCGTATACCGCCTGGGTCGCGAAGTGTTCGGCAGCCCAGCGCAGGTAGTCGTTGTATTCCAGTCGGCACGGGTAGAAGGTGCCCAGGTTGATGAAGTCGGCCAGGCGCTGTTTCTGGTGCAGGTAATTGACGAAGCTGTAGGGGCTGGTGGGGTTGCGCAGGGATACCAGGTCCTTGAGGAAGGAGATCTGCAACTCGCTTTGGGTGGCCAGGGTTTCACCGTGCCAGCGATAGTCTCGCTGCTTTTCGATAAATAGCGCGTCCAGGGCACGCCCTTGGCTTTCGGCCAGCTCTTGCAGGGCGATTGCCAGCGCCAGGTTGGACGGGCCGAAGCCTACGCCGATCAGATCTTTGATGGTTTCCTGCTGTGGGGCTTGGGTCATGGCCGCGATTCCATAAGGTCGATGTGGACGCTCACCGGTGATCCGGCTACCGCGCTGGTACATCTTCTGGAACGAGCCAACCGAGAGGGAATTTAGCAGGGCTCAAGACCAGGCCGTTGTAGCCGATAAAAGGGGCACGGACCGGTTTTGGAGCAGGGAATCATCATGGTCGCAATCACCTCCAGCAATCTGTTGATCAACGGCGTCTCAGCCCAGACGCTGAGCCTTGATGCTGCCGCCGAGCGCGAACGGCGCGTGCAGGCGGGCGAGGCGCCTGGTCCGCTGAGCATCGCCGGTGACAGCATCAAAGCCACGGCTACAGGCCAGGCACAGGCGGCACAGGGCGAGGACAGCGACGAGCCAGAGGCGGTCAAGCAGTTGCGCGAGTTGATCAAGGCGTTGCAGAAACAGCTGGCAGAGGAGCAGAAACAACTGGCAGCGCTGATGAACAGCGACATGGAAGAGACCGCAAAGATGGCTGCCATCAGCACCAAGCAGAGCAGCATTGCCACGCTCAGCAGCCAGATCATCGCGGCCTCGGCAAAGTTACTGGAGCTATTGCAGCAAAGCGGTGGCGGCAGTGCCGGTGGCCTGGTCAGCACCCGTGCCTAGCAGGCACCGACCAAACCTTGGGGGTCAGTCGGCGGCCAGTCGCGCCTTGTGCCGATCGGCCTTGTACTGCATGGCCACCGCCGGGGCCGGCTTGGTCGCGCCCGTTTCCAGCCACTGGCGCATACGGCTGGCGTCGGCGAAGTGGGTGTACTTGCCGAATGCATCGAGAATGACCATGGCGACCGGCCGGTTGTCCATGCGGGTCAACAGCACCAGGCAGTGCCCAGCCTCGTTGGTGAAACCGGTCTTGGTCAGCTTGATGTCCCAGTTGCTCTTGTTCACCAGGTGGTCGGTGTTGCGAAACCCGAGTGTGTAGTTGGGTTTGCTGAACGCTACGGTTTTCTCACGGGTTGTCGACAGCGTACTCAACAGGGGGTACTTGCGCGACGCCATCAATAGTTTGGTCAGGTCGCGTGCAGTGGAGACGTTCTGAGTCGAAAGACCGGTGGGTTCGATGTAGCGGGTATGGCTCATGCCCAGGCTGCGTGCCTTGGCGTTCATTGCCTTGATGAACGCCGGGTAACCGCCAGGGTAATGGTTGGCCAGGGTGGTCGCGGCGCGGTTTTCCGAGGACATCAGGGTGATCAGCAGCGTCTCGCGTCTATTCAGCTGGCTGCCGAGCCGAACCCTGGAGTAGACGCCTTTCATGTCCGGGTTGTTGGCGATGGTCATGGTCAGCATTTCGTCCATGGGCAGCTTGGCGTCGAGCACGACCATGGCCGTCATCAGTTTGGTCACCGACGCGATGGGCAGCACGCGGTCTGGGTGACTGGCGTACAGCTCCTTGTTGCTGTTGAGGTCGATCAACAGGGCGCTGCCGGAGGCCAGGTGCAGCTTGGCAGGGTCACGTTGCAACTGGGCGGCGGGCTGTGCAGCGACAGCGGCGCTGATGGGGGTCACGGTACCTGTGAGCAACAACAAAAGGCTGAGGGTAGACAGGATCGTTTTCACGTTGAGGCTCACTAAAGGGGGCTATGTCGTTGGCATTGCGAGGGTTTTCCCCAAGCCGGCGCATTCTGGAGTATGGCTCAAGCCGTGTCGATTGCCTTATCACCAATGGGCGCAAGGTGAAGAGAATTTAATCCTGCGTGTAGGGCTACAGCCATTTGACTGCCCCGACTCTGTCCGCCCCCATGGCCCTTGGTCGCCCGTCTCATGGAGCCGCTTGGGCTGTTTTACTGATTTGAGGTGAACTCCATGGGAACCAGCCCTGTCACCTTTGAACACACGGAGGATCCAGGCATGGTTGTGAAGTTGAGGACGTATCGCGGAGACGACATACCGGAGTGGTACCAGCGTGACGATCTCGATGAGCTCTACGAGGTCGAGGACCAGCAGGGGGATGTGCAATTGCTCGAAGATGACGAGGATGCAGTGAAGCTCGTCGTAGACCTCACCTATGAAGATGAAGAGGCGCCCAAGCCTGAGTGATGGGAAGCAGATGATGCCTCGCAGCGGGTCCAGCATCCGCGGGCCTGGCGTTACTTGCGCATCGCAACGGCGTTAGGACCTGCGCCAGGCAAGCCAGGCAATGCCTGTGAGTCGAAGCTCTGTCACGGCCAGCCCGACCAGGATCAAGCCTGCGCCGGCCAGGCGCTCGGCAGGTAAGCGATCACCGGCAAGGAAGTAGCCGAACAGGCCACCGAAAATTGGCTCGCATATCAATATCAACGCCACCTTTTCCGGGGCCAACACCGCCTGAGCGCGGTTCTGGATCGCGTAAGCCAAGGCTGTTGCCAGCAGCGCCAATGCCAGTAGGGTGGCGGTGACAGGCAGCGTGGTGGGCACGGAGAACGCGTTGTTCGCCACACTCCATATCAGCGAAAGCGCGCCGACGACGCCCAGTTGAATCGAAGCCGATGCCATGGCGAGCGCAGGCGTGGTGAACGTCGATATCATCACGATATGCAAGGCGAAGCACACGGCACACCCCAGCACCAGCAAGTCACCGTAGTGCAGGGTGAACCCGTCCAGGCTCAGCAGGCCAAGTCCGAATACCGCGATCCCCGTTCCGATCCCTTGCTTGAGGCTCGGGCGACCCTTGCCCATGAGGTAAAGCAGCACCGGTGTGAAAACAGTGCACAAGCCCGTGATGAAACCAGCATTGGAGGGCGTAGTCAGCGCGGTCCCGGAGGTCTGCAGCGAAAAAGCCATGAACAACACGACCCCGGCCAAGCCCGCATTCAACAACGTGCCTAGGTTCATCAGTCGAAACGAGCGAATCGAGAAGGGGAGCAAGGCCGCTGCCGCCAGGCTGAACATCCACGCATTCAATGTGGAGGCAGGCATGATGGTCAGCGTGTCGTGTTTGGCCACGAAGCTCCAGCCCCACACCGCCGTGACAGCCAGAAGCGAAATTGACCACAGGGTATTTTTCGACATGACAAATCCTTGGGCAGGCATTTATACCGAATGCCTTACCGAGAAATGTCTGTCAGCGGTACCTAAAAACGCAAAGATAAAGCTTTGCCCGCCCACTGGCAATTGCCCGATTGGCAGCACCTTGCTGGCTAGTTATCGGATGAGTGGTCCGTACCGGTGCACTCCATTAGCATCCTGATCATTGTCTCGATCGACCACGGCTTGCCAATGAACGCTGCGGTTGGCGGTAACGGCACATCGAGCCTGCTGTGCCCGCCACTGGTTACAATCACGGGTAGGCGTGGCCATTTGTTGTAAGCCGTCCAGGCAAGATCCCAGCCATCGCAAAGCCCCGGTGTACGCACGTCGGTTACCACTGCCGCCCAAGGCTGCTTATCAAGTTGACGGATACCCTCCTCGGCGGTATCCACTGAGACAACCGTCGCGCCTGTATCTTCTATGATCGTGACCAAAAACTCCCTCAGGGCAGGCTCGTCCTCGACCACTAAAATCCGTTTACCCTTCATGACCGCAGACCATTGTTTCCATCATGTGCTTCCGAGGGCTTGGTCAGCAGCCTGTTGCTTCGAATGGATAAGCGGTGCAGTTTGTACAACTATTGGCTTGATACTCGACGGCTGTACAACAGTGGCATGTATGCCATCACCGATTTCAGCTGCTCATCCCTGCCGTTCAGCAGAGGTATTGGCCCAATTTTTGGGTAAACGGGGCGCTGATCTGGCAGCTGAACCCAGCAGGCTCATAGTTGAACGTCACCTTGCCGTTGAACGCGTTGCGTAAGCTGCCTTGCATCATCAGAGTGCCATAGCCACGCCTGAAGGGCGGCGTGACCACTGGGCCGCCGCTTTCATGCCAATTGAAGGTGAAATGGGGAGGTGAATCCATTTGCTCTTCAATCTGCCAGCTGAAGGCCACAACGCCGCCGCATTGGGAAAGGGCTCCATATTTTGCGGCGTTAGTCGCCAACTCATGCAGGACTAACGCCAATGCAGAGGCCGCCTCAGGCGCAAGGAGTATGTGCGGCCCGCCTTTGTCGTCGTGCGTGCCCGTCACATAGGGTGCCAACGTTTCAGTTACCAAGGTATTCAAGCTGGTCGGGGCTTTTGCAAGCGCCAGCGTATGAGCCTTCTGCATCATCACTAGGCGGTTTTGCAGAACACGGCGAAACTCGGTGATTTCTGGATGATGCTTCGCAGTCAGGACTGCGACAGCGCCAATGGTACTGAACAGGTTACGCATACGATGATCAAGTTCGGTCACGAGTATCTCAGTCGCTTCTTGGGTGCGGCTGTAGGCGCAGAGCTGCGCGCACAAACGCAAAGCGCTGGGCATATGTGCGCGAAAGGCTTCGGTAAGCGGGCGTTGCGGGTCGTAGATCAGGGCGATCGTGCCTTGTACGGCGCCGTCCTTGTCCGGAGCCGGGAACGACGTCAACGCTTTGAGCCCATACTCACGAAACAGGCTCTTCCACCCAGCTGCGAAACGGTGATCGCTGGCCACGTCAGGCACATCGATGGCCTTGCCGCTGAAAATGGCCAGGCCGCATGAGCCGCGGTTTGTCGAAATGGGATTGCCAGTCAGCTTGCTGCTGAAAGCTTCGGGCAGGCTCGGAAAAACAGAGTGCCTGAAGGTTCTGCCTGGGTTATCCAGGATATTGATGCCGACGTGACTGCCAGGCATTTCCCCAGCCAGTGCAGTTACGAAGGCGCCCAGCAACGGGAGGATGGACTCACCGTTGGCCATTATTTCGATGGCTTCGTCCCGAAAGCTGTCGACAAGTGCCGTCATAAGCCAGGGAGCCTTGCAGGGAGGGGCAAAGATGTCTCCTTGGACGAGGTGTCTCGGATTTTTTGGAACGGCAAGGTTACAGCTTTTCGTGGATGCTCGCAGCCGGCCAGTGATTCAACACAAAAAAAAGCCCGCACAGTGGCGGGCAACAGGGAGCAGCGCTAAATTCGTGTCAGGCGAGGAGGGTGCCGGGTTGCAACTTTTCAATCAGCGCGCGGGCACTGGCCAGGCTTGGCATTGGTCCGCTGACCGGCTCGCCATTGCTGACCAGATACCAGCAAGCCAGCAGGCCCTGATCGCGCAAATTGGCCGGTACTGCCGAGCCGATAACGGACATGATCTCGATAGTGGCCATCTGCAACCCTCCGCTAAGACATGGGGCTACTGTACCGACGCTGCAGGCGGGACTGAAATCAATGTGCTCAATAGTGCTTATCAGTTTTGCCTAACGTGCTGGCGCCACTGTGCAGTGGGCGATGAGTACAGCGTTGCGTGCAGTGTCGAGTCGGTAGGCTTGGGCCATCCGCTCTGCTAGGCTCACATACCGTCTGTACACCGTAGAAGGATCGCGTATGCCCCTTACCCCCAGCAGGGATACCGTGCTGTGCATTTCCCTGGCAGGCCGCCCAGGCACCTTCGGTGTTCGCTTCCACAATCACCTCTACGAGCAGCTTGGCCTTGATTTCTATTACAAGGCCATGCGCACCGATGACTTGCCGGCAGCCGTAGCAGGTATCCGGGCGCTTGGGATTCGTGGTTGTGGTGTCTCGATGCCGTACAAGGAAGCGTGCATGGCGTTGGTCGATGAAATCGACCCGTCGGCTGCGGCCATCGATTCAGTCAACACCCTGGTCAATACCGAGGGCCACCTCAAAGCCTATAACACGGACTACCTGGCAGTCCGGCAATTGTTGACGCAGCACAAGGTCGACCCGGCTACGGCGTTCGCCTTGCGTGGCAGCGGTGGCATGGCCAAGGCGGTGGCCAGCGCGTTGCGGGACGCAGGGTTTGGCGAAGGCATCATTGTCGCCCGTAACGAGCAGGCCGGGCGGGAGCTGGCCGATGTGTGCGGCTACCGCTGGCTGCCTGAGCTTGACGACCTTTGCCCGCCGATGCTGATCAACGTCACCCCGGTGGGCATGGCCGGTGGGCCAGAGGCGCAGCAGCTCGCGTTCAGCGAGATGGCCATTGCTGCGTCCGAGCGCGTATTCGATGTCGTGGCCATGCCAGTGCAAACACCTCTGATCGAGCATGCAGAGAAGCTTGGCAAGCAGGTGATCACCGGGCTTGAGGTCATCGCATTGCAGGCGTTGGAGCAATTTGTCCTGTACACCGGTATCAGGCCAACCCCTGAGCAGGTACAGGCTGCCGTGGCCTACGCGCGCCAAGGTTGAGCCAGGGGCAGATCCTGCACTATTCGGCGACCAGCAAGTTGAGCTGGTCGCTGCAGCGATTAGAACGCTTGCCTGGCCTTATCCAATTGCTCGTCAACCAGCGCACGACCGTACGCCAGCGACACATGCTGAGCATTGTCCAAGTCGCTGAAGAACTTCATGGGCATCGATAGCCGCCGGCTGACATGGCCGTCGGGCGCCGTGATCAGGCAGCCTGCCGCAAAAGGTAAAGGCGAGTCAGGGTGAGGCATCACGCTGGCGGTGATGAGGTGCTTGCGGTATTCACACTGGAGCGATTGCATGATCGGTACCTCGCTGTGGCAATGAATCCTTTACTTCATATACCACAGCAAAGGGCATGCAGGCGGACGCCCGACGAGCGTGGCCTGTGAGCCTTAAGCTTTGAGCTCACCAGGCTGGATGACCTCGACCCAGTAACCATCTGGGTCCTTGATGAAGGCCAAGTGGTTCATGCGCCCGTCTTGCAGGCGTTTCTGGAACGGCACGCCCAAGGCTTCGAAACGTGCGCAGGCTTCACGCACGTCCGGCACCGATACACAGATGTGGCCGAAGCCGCGTGGATCGGTATTGCCATCGTGGTAGGCGAAGTCGGCATCCTGTTCGGTGCCATGGTTGTGCGTAAGCTCAAGCACGCCTGGGATCGACTTCATCCACTGATGGCGGGCATGGTCGTCCTCTGGAATCTGGGCGGGGTCGACCAGGGCCAGGAAGTACAGGCTGAAAGCAGCCTCTGGGAAATCACGCTTGTCCACCAGGCGGAAACCCAGCACGCGCGTATAGAAATCCAGCGACTTCTGGATGTCCTTGACCCGCAGCATGGTGTGGTTGAAGACGAATTGGGCAGTGGCAACGTCAGGCTGTGCGGTGACACCCGGAACGGTTTGCAGATCGTGCAAGCTCATGGAAACTCCTGAGACGGGGCCGGGTGCCAGGACCCGGCGAAACGGACAGGCTGCTCATGATACGGAAGTGAAACGATTGCGCAAATGAAAGCGCCCTGCTCAAGGCAGGGCGCTGGAATTAGAGGCCCGCGTGTGCGGGCGCGTGATGGGGTCGCTAGTCCGTTAGCTGTGTTCATGGTGCCTACGGTGCTGTGAAAAAAGTGTGAAGCCAGTGTTGAGGTTTCATCATGGCGCTGACGCGATCAAGCTCTTGGCCGGTTGCTTTGTGGCAACTGGACGAAAGCGTACGAGGAGGGTAGATGAAACAGGTACTGCTGATCGGCATCGGCGCTGGTGATCCTCGTCAGCTGACCTACGAGGCGGTCGATGCACTGCGCGGTGTGGACGTGTTTTTTGTCATGGACAAAGGTCCCGAGGTGCAAGACCTTCTGGGGTTGCGCAAGGCGATTCTGCAACATTACCTGCCCGACGACAGCTATCGCATCGTGCAGATCACCGACCCGCCACGCGCCAGACAGTCCTCAGGGTATGCAACGTCCATTGAAGTCTGGCACCAACAGAGGGCGGCAGCCTATGCCGCCGCGCTGCAAACGGAACTGCAGCCAGGGCAGACCGGCGCATTTTTGCTGTGGGGTGAACCTGGCTTGTACGACAGCACGCTGCGTGTGATGGAGCTGGTGCGTGAACGGGGGGTGTCGCTTGCTTTGAAGGTGCTACCCGGAATAAGCAGCATGCAGCTGTTGGCCGCCCGTCATCAGATCGCGCTCACGCGTGTCGGTGAGCCGTTGATCGTGGTGCCGGGGCGGCGGCTGGCGAGTCTTGAGCGCATCGATAATGTTGTGGTGATGCTCGACAGTCACTGCGCCTTCGCTGCATTGTCGGATCCAGCGCTCACGATCTTCTGGGGCGCTTACCTGGGAACCGCGGACGAAATGCTGATCGCCGGGCCCCTGGAAGCGGTCAAGGCACGCATCCTGGAGGCCCGGGCAAGTCAACGTCGGCGCAAGGGTTGGATAATGGACATCTACTTGCTGCGTCGTGAAGTGTTCGCGACTACGGATTGACCAACCTGACCGGCTACTGCGCCGAGCGGGCGCCAAGGATGGAGGCCACCGTGTCTCGCAACTGATCGATGGAGTAAGGCTTGCCAATTCTATACATGCCTTCCGGCACTTCGACGTTTTCTCCATACCCACTGGCGAACAGCACAGGGAGCATAGGGCGCAGCCCGCGTGCGCTCATGGCCAGGTCATGGCCATCCATGTCCGGCAAGCCAACATCGGTTATCATGAGTTCGAGCGTTTGGTCAGGATTTTCGAGTACTTTCAGTGCGGTCGCAGCGTCATGCGCCTCGATCACGGCGTAGCTCAGATCTTCGAGGACCTCGACCATGAGCATGCGTACGATGTCGTCGTCCTCGACTACCAGAAGGGACATGGTTCAGATCCTGTCTTGATGAATGTCTTTGCTCTGTGCCTCGCCAAGGCCCAGAAGTTCCCGAAGGATACCGATCTGATCGATCCGATGGAACGATTGGGACAGGTATGTTTCAAATGCTGGCTAAATGCCGGGCCAACTGATCAGGGCTTGCGCCAGGCCAGGGGCTGCACCTCACCATAAGGAAAGATTGACCATGCTGTTCATGGACTTCATTTGCTCGGGCGTTTTCAGATGATACAAGCTGCCTCGATGGATCAACGTAGCTTTCGCAAGCTGCTGAGCCGCAACATTGGCCTGCCCCTGGGGCTCGGCCTGCTCGGTGCCGTGGCATTCGTCGCCGTTATCAACTACCTGCTGTCTGCCATGCAGTGGGTGGAACATACCGACCAGGTCATTGGCAATGCCAACGAGACGCTCAAGCTCTCGATCGACATGGAAACGGGCATGCGCGGGTTTCTGATCACGGGCGATGAGCGCTTCCTGGACCCTTACGAGGTGGCCAAGCCCAGGATCTTCAACAGCCTGCAAAGCCTGCGCAGCATGGTCGAGGACAATCCCCAGCAGGTCGAACGCATCGACCGGCTGATCGCGCTGCAGGGCGCGTGGAACGATTTCGGCAGCCAGATGATCGACCTGCGCCGCGTGGAAGGGGGATACCGCGAGCTGATCGGTAATGGCCGTGGCAAACGCCTGACCGACGAAATCCGCAAGGAGTTCGAGGACCTGATCGGGGCCGAGCAACAGCTGCGCATGACCCGTAATGAGACGGTCAGCAGTGTCACCGTCGCTGGCATCATCACGTTCGTTGTGTTGCTGGTCGGGCTCAGCGCATTGCTCGCTTATCTCGGGCGCCGCGACCTGCTGGCCTTGTCCGACAGCTACACCAAGAACTTGCAGGCCCAGCAGCGCGCTGCTGAGCGCCTGGAGCATCAGGCCTGGCTGCGCAACGGCCAGACCCAACTGGCCCAGCAGGTGCTGGGTCAACTGTCCCTGCCCATGCTGGGTGACAAGATCCTGCGCTTCTTCGCTGCCTACCTGGGCAGCGTGGTGGGCGCCGTGTATGTGCGGGATGAACATGGCCGCCTGGTGCGCGTGGCCAGTTATGGGCTCGAAGCCCAGGAGCAGGCCCGCGAGCAGGTGCTGGGTGATCATCACGGCTTGCTGGCACAAGCAGTGCGTGAAGAACGGCTGATCCGCCTCGATGCCTTGCCGGAGGACTATTACCGTTTGGCGTCGGGCCTGGGCAAGGGTTTACCCCGCAGCGGCCTGATTGTGCCGGCCACCGAGGACGGCCAGGTCAACGGCGTCATCGAGCTGGGGTTGCTGCGCCCTTTGCAGGAGCGCGACGCGGAGATGCTCGAGCGCGTGGCGGGCAACCTGGGTATGTCGATCGAAAGCGCCCGCTACCGCCAACGCCTGCAGGAGGTGCTGGCCGAAACCCAGCAGCTCAACGAAGAGCTACAGGTCCAGCAGGAAGAGCTCAAGACCGCCAACGAAGAACTCGAAGAGCAGTCCCGAGTGCTCAAGGAGTCCCAGGCTTATCTGGAGACCCAACAGGCGGAGCTTGAGCAGACCAACGAGCAACTGTCCGAACGCACCGATGCACTGGACCTCAAGAACGAAGAGCTCAGCCGTGCCCAGGCCGAGCTTCAGGCTCGTGCCGATGAGCTGCAGCGTTCGAGCAAGTACAAGTCCGAATTCCTTGCCAACATGTCCCACGAGCTGCGCACGCCGCTCAACAGCTCGCTGATCCTGGCCAAGCTGCTTGCCGAGAACGGCGAGGGCAACCTGAGCCAGGAGCAGGTCAAATTCGCCGAGTCCATCTACTCGGCAGGCAATGACCTGCTCAACCTCATCAACGACATCCTGGACATCGCCAAGGTCGAAGCCGGCAAGCTTGAGGTGCGCCCCGAAACGACCCATGTCGATCGGCTGGTCGAGGGCTTGCGCGACATGTTCACGCCACTGGCCTCCCAGAAGGGGCTGGGCTTCGAGGTCACAGCTGAGGACCACGTGCCTGCGACCCTGTTCACCGATCGCCAGCGCCTTGAACAGATCCTCAAGAACCTGTTGTCCAACGCCATCAAGTTCACCGAGCGTGGCCAGGTCAGCCTGAATATCGGCTACCAGCCCGAGGCCGGTATCGTGTTCGCGGTCCACGACACCGGGATTGGTATCGCGCCTGATCAGCAGCAAGCCATTTTCGGAGCCTTTCACCAAGTCGATGGCACCAGTAACCGCCGCTACGGAGGCACCGGGCTGGGCCTGTCCATCTCGCGCGACCTGGCCCGCCTGTTGGGCGGGCAGATCACCGTACAGAGCACGCCGGGCCAAGGCAGCGTATTCAGCCTGGTACTGCCAGAGCGCCATGATGTCGACGAACAGCCCGTCGCGCCGCTTACCCTGCGCCCTGCGGTGACTTCAATGCCAGCGGTCATCCAGCCGCCAGCAGCGGCGGCCAAGCCCCCGATCCTGGCTTTCACCGATGACCGCGAGCGGTCGCCGTTTACCAACCGCTGCATTCTGGTCATTGAGGACGAGCCTAACTTTGCCCGTATTCTCTTCGATCTGGCCCATGAACTGGGCTACAGCTGCCTGGTGGCCCATGGCGCGGACGAAGGTTTCGAGCTGGCCGCTCGGTTCCTGCCCGATGCCGTGCTTCTTGACATGCGGCTGCCGGACCATTCCGGCCTGACCGTACTGCAGCGCCTGAAGGAGCGGGCGGAGACGCGGCACATCCCTGTGCATATCATTTCGGTCGAGGACCGGGTCGAGGCGGCCATGCACATGGGCGCGGTCGGTTACGCGGTCAAACCCACCAGTCGCGAGGAGCTCAAGGAAGTCTTCGGGCGCCTGGAAGCCAAGCTGACCCAGAAGCTCAAGCGCATCCTGCTGGTCGAAGACGATGACCTGCAGCGCGAGAGCATTGCCCGGTTGATTGGCGACGAGGACGTCGAGATCACCGCCGTGGGCCTGGCCCAGGAGGCCTTGGCACTGCTGCGCGAGCACGTCTACGACTGCATGATCATCGACCTCAAGTTACCCGACATGCTCGGTAACGAGTTGCTCAAGCGCATGACGGCCGAAGACATCCGCGCCTTCCCACCTGTGATCGTCTATACAGGCCGTAACCTGACGCGCGAAGAGGAGGCCGACCTGCTCAAGTATTCGCGCTCGATCATCATCAAGGGCGCACGCTCGCCCGAGCGTCTGCTCGATGAGGTCACCCTGTTCCTGCACAAGGTGGAGTCGCAGCTGTCCCACGAACGTCAGCGCATGCTCAAGACCGCACGAAGCCGCGACAAGGTATTCGAAGGGCGCAAGATCCTGTTGGTAGACGACGATGTGCGCAACATCTTCGCCCTGACCAGTGCTTTGGAGCACAAGGGGGCCATCGTCGAAATCGGCCGCAATGGCCGCGAAGCCATCGAACGCCTGGAACAGCATGAAGATATCGACCTGGTGCTGATGGACGTGATGATGCCGGAAATGGACGGTTTCGAAGCGACCCGGCTGATCCGCCAGCAGCCTCGCTGGCGCAAGCTGCCGATCATCGCCGTGACCGCCAAGGCGATGAAGGACGACCAGCACCGCTGCCTGCAGGCCGGCGCCAATGATTACCTGGCAAAGCCCATCGACCTGGACCGCCTGTTCTCGCTGATACGTGTGTGGTTGCCGCAACTGGAGCGAATTTGATTAGCGAACGCAATACCGACATCGAGATCCGCTTGCTCATCGAGGCCATCTACCTCAAGTACAGCTACGATTTTCGCAATTACTCCGGCGCCTCGATCAAGCGCCGGATCCTGCATGCCCTGCGCCAGTTCGACTGCCAGACCGTGTCTGCGCTTCAGGAGCGGGTACTGCATGACCCTGGCATGTTCATGCAGCTGTTGCAGTACCTGACGATTCCGGTCAGCGAGATGTTCCGCGACCCTGGCCACTTCCTTGCCCTGCGCAATGAAGTGGTCCCATTGCTGCGCACATGGCCATCGATAAAGATCTGGATTGCCGGCTGCAGTACAGGCGAAGAGGTGTATTCGATGGCCATCTTGCTGCGCGAGGAAGGTCTGCTGGAGCGCACCATCATCTACGCCACTGACATCAACCCGCACTCTCTGGAAAAGGCCAAGCAAGGCATCTATTCGATGCCGAGCATGCGCGAGTACGAAGAGAACTACAGGTTGGCCGGTGGGCGTCGTGACTTTTCGGAGTACTACACCGCTGCCTACGGCAATGCCATCATGGACAGCACCTTGCGTGAGCAGGTGACCTTCGCCGACCACAGCCTGGCCACCGACAGCGTGTTCTCGGAAACCCAGCTCGTCTCGTGCCGCAACGTGCTCATCTATTTCGACAAGGTCTTGCAGGACCGGGCCCTGGGCCTGTTCCACGAGTCCCTCTGCCACCGGGGTTTCCTGGTGCTGGGCAGCAAGGAGTCGGTCGATTTCTCGGCTTATAGCCAGCGCTTCGAGCCCTGGGTCAAGCCTGAACGGATCTACCGCAAGTCATGAAGGGCATACAGGCTGTGGTGATCGGTGCTTCGGCGGGCGGTGTGACTGCTCTGTTCAAGGTGCTCGGCGGGTTGCCAGGGACGTGCAGGGTTCCGGTGGTGTGCCTGTTGCATCTGCCTGAGGACCGGCATAGCCATCTGGCTGAAGTGCTGCAACGTCGCCTGGGCCGGCCGGTGCTCGAAGCGCGTGACAAGCAGTCTTTGCAAGACGGCGGCATTTTTGTGGCGGGCCCTGGTTATCACCTTTCGGTAGAATGCGACTTCACCCTGTCTTTGAGCCAGGAACCGCCGCAGCATTTTTCCAGGCCTTCGATCGACTACCTGTTCATGTCGGCAGCCGATGCCTATGGCAAGGCACTGCTCGGCATATTGCTCACTGGCGCAAACGAAGATGGCGCCCAAGGGCTTGCCTACATCAAGAACAGCGGCGGCCGGACCATCGTCCAGGACCCCCGCGATGCACAGGTCGCGCTAATGCCGGAGGCCGCCTTGGCCCTGCACCGGCCCGACCATATTCTTCCTTTGAGTGGTATCGAGCAGTTGCTTGGTACTCTGGAATCCAGCGCATGTTAAGCCAGACCATCGCTAAACTGCTGATCGTCGACGATCTGCCAGAAAACCTCCTGGCCCTTGATGCCCTCATCCAGGGTGACCATCGCGAGGTGCACCAAGCCCAGTCCGCCGAAGCGGCGCTGTCCCTGCTGCTTGAGCACGAATTCGCCTTGGCCATCCTGGACGTGCAGATGCCTGGCATGAACGGGTTCGAGCTGGCTGAGCTGATGCGCGGCACCGAAAAAACCCGCAACATCCCTATCGTGTTCGTGACCGCGGCCGGGCGCGAGATGAACTATGCCTTCAAGGGCTACGAAAGCGGTGCCGTGGATTTTCTCTACAAGCCGCTCGATACCATGGCGGTCAAAAGCAAAGTCTCGGTTTTCGTCGATCTCTACCGTCAGCGCAAAGTGCTCGACCAGCAACTGCAAGCGCTCGAACGCAGCCGGCAGGAGCAGGAAGCCTTGCTGGACAAGCTGCAAAGCGCACGCTGCGAGCTGGAGCACGCCGTGCGGATGCGTGATGATTTCATGTCCATCGTCTCCCATGAGGTGAGGACGCCGCTAAACGGTTTGATCCTGGAAACGCAGCTGCGCAAGCTGAACCTGGCCAGGGGCAATCTGGAGGCCTTCAGTGAGGAAAAGCTCAAGGCCATGGTCGAGCGCGACGAGCGTCAGATCAACAGCCTGATACGGCTGATCGAAGACATGCTCGACGTGTCACGCATCCGCACCGGTAAACTGTCACTGCGCCCGAAGCTGTTTGACCTCACTCAGCTGGTACGGGGGTTGGTGGAGAACTTCACGGCGCAAGCGATCGCGCTGGATACCCGAATCGACCTGCATTGTGACGGGCGCCTGGCTGGCGAATGGGACGAGTTCCGCATCGAGCAAGTGCTGGCCAACCTTTTGTCCAACGCCCTGCGCTACGGGGAGCGCAAACCTGTGCACGTGCGGGTGTTCGAGCTCGACGGCATGGCATGCGTGCAGGTGCAAGACAACGGCATTGGCATTGGTGCGGCCAACCAGCAGCGCATCTTCCAGCAGTTCGAGCGGGTGTCGAACCATCAGGCTACTGGTGGCCTGGGGCTTGGGCTTTATATCTCCGAGCAGATCGTCCAGGCCCATCGCGGGCGCATTCTGGTCGAAAGCGAAGAGGGCCAAGGTGCCACGTTCACCCTGCAACTGCCGCTTGGCGTGTGCGAACAACAAAACGATCAGGCGCGGGCAACCTCTGCGTGAGCCCGGGGTCTGATGGCAAACTGCAAGAATTTCCAAGGTTTCGATATGAGTGAAGATGCACAAGATGTGGTGTTGGTCGTCGAGGACGAGCCGGCCATTCGCATGATTTTGCGGGACTACCTGGCCGGGGAGGGCTACCACGTGCTGGTTGCCGAAGATGGCGAGCAGGCGTTTGCCATCCTGGCCAGCAAGCCGCACCTGGACCTGATGGTGACCGACTTTCGCTTGCCCGGTGGCATTTCGGGGGTGGAAATCGCTGAGCCCGCTGTCAAGTTGCGGCCGGACCTCAAGGTGATCTTCATCAGCGGCTATCCAGCGGAGATCCTGGAGTCCGGCAGCCCGATCACCCGCAAGGCGCCCATCCTGGCCAAGCCGTTCGACCTCGATACGTTGCACGACAAGATCCAGACCCTGCTGCGCTGACAGCGGTAAGTTGCAGCAAAGCGGCTGGCCACTGGTCGAGCGATCAGTGGCCTGGTTCCAGTTCCAAAGCAGGATTGCGCGTCAATGGGCGAACCGCTTGGCCCCGGCAACACACAACACCGCACCCACCGTCACCGACACCATGGCCCAGCTCACCTGCTCATGCAACAACAGCGCCGCCAACCCCAACCCTATGAAGGGCTGGACCAACTGCAATTGGCCTACCGCTGCAATCCCGCCCTGGACGAGCCCGCGATACCAGAACACGAATCCAATGAACATGCTGAACAACGCTACATAACCGAAGCTGAACCAGGCAGAGGCGCCGACTTGCGTCAGGTTTGCCAGGGTGGGCATGGTGATGATCGCCAACACCAGCATCGCTGGCAGGGCAAGCAGCAACGACCAGCTGATCACTTGCCAGCCGCCCAGTGTGCGGGACAGGCGTGCACCTTCTGCGTACCCCAATCCGCACACCACCACTGCCGCGACCATCAATCCATCACCCAGTAGCGAACCCTGCCCTACGGAAGTTGATGCATACCCCGCCACCAACCCGGCACCTGCCAACGAAAATGCCCAGAATAACGGCCTGGGACGCTCGCCACCTCGCAGCACGGCAAAGCCAGCGGTGCACAGCGGCAGCAACCCCACAAACACAATGGAGTGGGCCGAGCTGACGTGCTGCAAGGCCAACGCAGTCAGTAGCGGAAACCCGACCACGACGCCGAGCGCCGTCACGGCCAGGGATGACCAATCGCCTCGCCCAGGCCGGGGCTGACGCAGCAAGATCAGGCAACAAGCACCCACCAACGCGGCAATGGTTGCCCTCGCGCAGGTCAGGAACGTCGGCTCGAACGCCGTCACGGCAACGCGTGTTGCGGGCAAGGAACCTGCGAAAATTACCACGCCGATGAAACCGTTGATCCAGCCGCTTGCTGTTCTCTGCATCTCGCACTCCTTGTCATCGATGACGCCAGTACAGCACCAACGTGCGCTTTGATGCCATGTACAATCCAGTACAGTTTGGCGGAACTGTTAGGTATCGGTGGGCAGTACAGGTGAGAGGATTTCTGTGAAAGAGCACAGCACACGCATTCGAAAAGTCATGACTGAAGTCCATGCGCGCATCGCGGCCCGTACCTATTTGCCCGGTGCACGAATACCTTCAGTACGGGCAATGGCGCAAAGCATGCAGGTTTCGGTGTCGACTGTGGTCGAGGCCTACGAACGACTGGTGGCCGAAGGCGTAGTCCATGCGCGCCGTGGCGCCGGGTTTTATGTGGCAGGGGTCGCGGCGCCCTTGGTGCTGACCGAGGTGGGGCCCAAGCTCGAGCATGAAGTCGACCCGCTGTGGATCTCTCGCCAGGCGCTCGAACCCGCTGGCGCCACGCTGAAACCTGGGTGCGGCTGGCTTCCTGCGCAATGGATGTTCGAGGCGGGGGTGCGCCAGGCGCTCAGGGCTACTGCGCGCTCGCAAGCCGAGCAGGTGGTCGAGTATGCATCGCCGCAGGGCCATCCGCCGCTGCGTCATTTTCTGTCGCGGCGACTGGCAGGCTTTGGCATCGACGTGTCGGCAGAGCAGATCATGCTCACCGAGTCTGGCACGCACGCCATCGACCTGATCTGCCGTTTTCTGCTCCAACCCGGTGACACCGTACTGCTCGACGATCCCTGTTATTTCAACTTCCATGCCTTGCTCAGGGCCCATAGCGTCAACGTCGTCGGTGTACGTCAGACCCCTACTGGCCCCGACATCGATGCATTTGGTGCTGCCCTGGCGGCGCATTCGCCACGGCTCTACATCACCAATTCCGGTATTCACAACCCAACGGGTGCCTCCCTGTCACCCGGCACTGCACACCGGCTGCTCAAGCTCGCCGAGGCCGCGGGCTTGTTGATCGTCGAGGACGACGTTTTTGCCGATTTCGAGCATACGCCAGCCCCTAGGCTCGCGGCCTTCGATGGCCTGGCGCGGGTCATCCAGATTGGCAGTTTTTCCAAGACCGTCTCCGCTTCGGTCAGGTGTGGGTATATCGCCACGCGTCACGACTGGATCCAGAGCCTGGTCGACCTGAAGATCGCCACCACCTTCGGGGGCGGTCGCCTGGCAGCGGACATCATTCACCATGCGATCACCGGCAGCGGCTACCGCAAGCATATGGAGAACGTGAGGATGCGCCTTGCCATCGAACGGGACAGGACGGCTGAAAAGCTCAAAGCGCTCGGCATCATCCCCTGGCTGATGCCACAGGCAGGGCTGTACCTGTGGTGCCGTCTGCCGCAGGGCAAGGACGCCGCCGCGTTGGCCAAGGTGTGTTTGAACGATGGTGTGGTGCTGGCGCCTGGGAACGCTTTCAGCCAGTCCCAGACGGCGGGGGACTATGTGCGTTTCAACGTCGCGCAGTCAGCCGACGGCAAAATCTATGAGGTACTGGCTCGGGCTCTGGATGCCTGAACCCGGCGCCTGGGCTTGCCGGCAGCGGGCAGCAATGCGGCCCTGGCAAGCATGACGCCCGAGCTTTTCTGAACCCTCCTCAAGCGGGCAGTGCCCAACGTATCTCCAGGCTCACGCAGGCTAGCCATCATGGATCACCCTGAAATCATTCACCACGGCGCCCGCGAGGGCGTGACCGGTTCCTGCCATCAAGTCTGGATGGACCAGACGGCCAGCTTGCTGATCGACTGCGGCGCCTTCCAAGGCGAGGATCAGGGGCAAGGCGGGGAGGGCTTGACCCTCGACTTCACCATCGATGGCGTCAAGGCCCTGATCGTGACCCATGTGCATCTGGATCACGTCGGGCGAATCCCACATTTGCTGGCTGCGGGTTTCGAGGGGCCGATCCTGTGTAGCGAACCGTCAGCCCAACTGTTGCCCATCGTACTCGAAGACGCGTTCCGTCTAGGTATCAGCGACGATCCGGAGCAACTGGAACGCTATCTCAAGGTGGTGGAGCAGCGCACCATCGCCTTGCCCTACGGCAACTGGTTCACGCTCCACGAAACCGAGGGTGCCCATTGCAAAGTCAGGCTGCAACCGGCCGGCCATGTGCTGGGTTCGGCGTATGTGGAACTCGAAATGACAGGGCCGGATGCCACTGCCCAGCGCGTGGTCTTCAGTGGTGACCTGGGGGCGCCGCATTCCCCACTCTTGCCAGACCTGACCCCTCCCGAGCGCGCTGACCTGCTGATTCTGGAAAGCACCTACGGCGACCGCCGCCACGCCGATCGGGAGCACCGGCGTGAACGCTTGCAGGCCGTCATCGAGCGCGCCTTGCAAGATCAGGGCACGGTGCTTATCCCGTCTTTCTGTATTGGCCGCACCCAGGATTTGCTTTACGAGCTGGAGGAAATCCTCCACGAGCATGAACTGGCGGGGCAGGACCAGACCAACACCGGCCCCGAGGTGGATTGGCCACATTTGCCGATCATCCTCGATTCACCTTTGGCCAGCCGTTTCACGCAGGTTTACAGGGGCCTGCAAGGGTATTGGGACGAATCAGCCCAGGACCGCATCAAGGAGGGACGCAAGCCCCTGTCCTTCAAGCAACTGATTACCATCGACAGCCATGAGGAGCACCAGCGCATCGTTCAGCACCTGGCCGAGACGGCCCGGCCGGCCATCGTCATCGCGGGCAATGGCATGTGCTCGGGTGGGCGTATCGTCAACTACCTCAAGGCGATGCTGGGTGATGCCCGGCACGATGTGGTGTTCGTCGGTTACCAGGCCCATGGCACACCTGGCCGGGACATCCTGACCCATGGCCCGGAAGGCGGCTACGTCATGCTGGACGGCGAGCGCATATACATCCGTGCCGCAATAGAGCGCGTGGAGGGCTATTCAGCCCATGCCGATCAGGCAGATCTGGTCGGTTTCGTCACACGCATGCAGGCCTGGCCGTCGCATATCCGCCTGATACACGGAGAGCCTGAGGCCAAGCAGTGCCTGGCTGGCGTTTTGCAAGCGCGTTATCGCGAGAGCGGTCACGAGGGGAGTGTGCACATCCCCTGATGGTTGGCGACCAGAAAGTCCACGAACACCCGCACGCGTGCGGGCATGTTCGGTCCACCGGCAAAGACGGCGTGAATCGGTTCACGGTCGCCTGGGTTGAAGGCCTCGAGCAGTGACACTAGGCGCCCGCTGGCCAGGTCATCGGCGACGGTGAAGGTGCCTATCCGGGCGATGCCTGCGCCCAGCCTGGCCAACTGGGCCAGAGCCTCGCCGCTGCTGCATTCGATGTTGCCGCTTACTTTCAATGCGAACTCGCGCCCGTCACGTACGAACGGCCAGTCCGACGTGGCGCGCCTGAAGTTGAACCGCAAGCAGTTGTGCTTGGCCAAGTCTTCGGGCAGCAAAGGGCTGCCCCGCCGGCTCAGATAGTCCGGCGAGGCCACGATCACTTGGCCCGTTTCATCGATTTGCCGAGCATTCAGCGAACTGTCTGGCAGCGCTCCGAAGCGCACGGCCACATCGGCCTGCCCACCGAGTACGTCGACAACTTCGTCACTGAGGGTGAGATCAACCAGTACCTGCGGATACTGCACGCTGAACGCCGCCACCAAGGGGACGATGCGCAGCCGGCCATGCCCAAGTGCAGCGCTGACGCGAACCCGACCACGCGGAACGCCCTGGTCGGTAATGGCCTGCTCTACTTCCTGAAGGTCGGTCAGTACACGGCGTGCCCCTCGCAGATAGGCCTCGCCTTCGGGCGTGAGGGTAATCGCGCGGGTGGTGCGCAGCATCAGCCGTGTACCCAGACGCTGCTCGGTACGCGCCAATATGCGGCTGACGGCAGAGGGGGTCAGGCCCAGTGCACGGGCGGCGGCGGACAGGCTGCCTGCTTGCGCTACTTTGGTGAACACTTCCATCTCGCCTGATCGTCCTGTCAGATCCATTTGTGCCTCGTACGCAAAGGTGGTTCGCACAATCGCTATCTAGTGCCTCGGTGAAACAGATCGTAGCATTTACGGCACAGATAAGGAGTTTAGCCATGCGTATCAACCCACCCCTTGTAGCGCTCGCCATGGGCGCATTCGGTATCGGGGTTACCGAGTTCGCCCCCATGGGTATGCTGCCCAGCATCGCCACTGACCTGGGCGTTTCCATTCCGGCCGCTGGTCTGTTGGTCAGCGCCTATGCACTGGGTGTACTGATCGGCGCCCCGCTCATGACCCTGGCAACCGTACGCATACCGCGCCGATACCTGCTGATCGGCCTGATGGCCATCTTCACCTTGGGCAACCTGATGTCGGCCCTGGCCAGTGACTACGCCAGCCTGTTGGTCGCACGGGTGGTGACCTCGCTCAACCATGGCGCCTTCTTCGGCATAGGTGCCATCGTCGCGGCCAGCGTGGTGCCCGCTGAGAAACGTGCCGGCGCCGTGGCTGCAATGTTCATGGGCCTGACGCTGGCCACCATCGGCGGTGTCCCCCTGGCGACCTGGTTTGGCGAGTTGCTCGGCTGGCGCACGGCGTTCTGGGGCATAGCCGGGCTCGGCCTGGTGGCGATGACTACGCTGTGGTATGCCTTGCCCAATGTCCCATCGCCCAAGGGTGACGGTGCACTGGCCGAGATACGTGTGCTGACCCGTGGACCCGTGTTGGCTGCCTTGCTCCTGACCGTGGTGGGTTCCAGCGCGATGTTCACGGTGTTCACCTACATCGCGCCCATCCTGCAAAACGAAGCCGGGGCCTCTACAGCATTCGTCACGTCCATGCTGGTGCTGTTTGGTGTTGGCCTGACCCTGGGTAACGTGTGGGGCGGTAAAGCGGCGGACCGTTCCGTAGATCGAACCCTGATCGTCTCGCTCGCCGTGCTGATCGCAGTGCTGCTGGTGTTTCCACTTGTACTGGGCTCGTCCCTGCTGACCGCTGGCGCAATCCTGATTTGGGGCGCAGCCAGCTTCGCCCTCGTGCCGCCCCTGCAGATGCGCGTGATGGAGGCCGCCAAGGACGCACCGAACCTGGCATCGGCTGTGAACATCGGTGCTTTCAACCTGGGCAACGCCATTGGCGCTGCCTTGGGGGGCGCCGTGATCAATGGCGGCCTCGGTTACTCGGCCATCGCGTTGGCGGGCGCTGGCACTGCGGCGCTGGGCTTGATAATGGTGCTGACGTTCGCCTGGCGGGGTCGTCACCAGGTTACCCAGGTCGCGGTCTGAGGCATGGGCCTGCGCCAAGGCCTCTGCTAGCGGTCAGGGCGTGCCGTTACGCCCATGTTCGTGATAGGCCGGGCGCTCGCTCAGGCGCTCGTAATAATCGCGTAATGCAGGCAGCTGAGGGTGTTCGAGCGGCGTTTCGAACCAGCGGTTGACCGACAGGCCAATGGGAATGTCGGCCAGTGTGAAGTCGCGCCCGGCTACAAAGGCGCCGGTGCGGGCCAGCTGGCGCTCGAGAATGAGCATGTTACGCCCCCATTCGGCGCAGCCGTTAGCCAGGGCATGCGGGTCCTGATGGGCAGGTGAATGCCGAACCAGCGACAGGAACGCATAGCGCCAGGAGGCGTTCAGGTCCGAAGCCTGCCAGTCGATCCACTGGTCGATCCTGGCCCGGGTGCGGGCCTCCACTGGGTAGAACGCTGCTGCGCCATAGCAGTTGGCCAAGTAGCGAATGATGCTGTTGGACTCCCACAAGGTGAAGTCGCCGTCCTGGATGACGGGGATCATGGCGTTTGGGTTGAGCGCAAGAAACGCTTCGCTGTCGGTTGCCTGGAAGCCCGATCCCCAGTCCTCCCGCACGAACGGGACCTGGAACTCCGCGCACGCCCACAGCACTTTGCGAACGTTGATCGATGAGGCTTTGCCCAGTATGCGCAGCATGTTGACATCCTTGTAGGCGGGGTACCGATCCTCGGTGACCGAGGGCAAACGGTCAAGAGGCAGCGATCATGTAGGCTCTTTCTGAAAATGCGCGCATGCACTTGCTGGTCGTTGTGCTCAGGGAAGCACCTGCCTAGTCTCGGGTCTCCAGACAGGGAGCAAACAGCATGGACAACGACCCCACCCGACCAACCCAAGGCCCCACCGTGGTTAACGCAGCCCGACGTTTCGCAAGCGCCGGTTCCGACCTGGTCCAGATGAAGCCAGCGTTGCCCTTGCGTACTGCCTTGATGGAAGCATCCTCCATCATGGGTTGCATCACCGAGCTTACCCGCAAGGCCATCGACAAGCCTGCAGACCGCAAGAACGCGATGCTTGCCACCTGCTATCTGGCCGCCATGGCCAAGGCCCTTATCGACGGACAATTGCAGGCGTTGCGCAATGTTCGTGAGGACGATGTCGAACGATAGCGGTCAGGCGCTTGCCTGGGGGCTGCGAACTTGGCACCCTTGGCGGCGCGTATCGCCTGTAACTCGACAAAAGGAAGAGTGCATTGAGCTGGGACAAGGTGGGGAAACTCCTCGTAGCCGTTCTGATCGGGCTGGCGGCCCTGTTGTTCGTCTACAAGGCAGTGGTGGGCAGCCCGCGCCTGGAAGCGTCGCTGACCTACGCCTACCTGACCTATCCAGGGCAGTTCAGCGAGCGCATCAGCAAAGCCAGCGAGCAGCTCAAGTACGAGCAGTTGAGTGCACGCATAAACACGATCGGCCAAGGGCAACTGAGCCGCGATCAGGTCGACCGGCTGGTGGAGATAGCCCAGGCGCCTTATGCCCAGCTGTTTGCAAAACCTTTCGAGGCCGGCCTGGTCGACCACCGGACTGGCTTGCTCATCGAGTTGCAGAACACCGGCAATGCACCCGTGGACCAGGTGAGGATTCGCTTGCCGTCCAAAGGCCTGGTGCAAATCCGCGATTCGGCCGGCAATGACACCTTGCTTGAAGCTGCCACTGCTCAGCTTGAGATCCCGGCGATAGAGGCCGGTGGCGCCAGCAAGGTCTGGGTGTATTTCGATGCTGATTATTCGCAGATACGCCAGAGTGGGGTCGGTATCAGCTACGCCGAGGGCACGGCGGATATTCAGGTGTATCAGTCGGTCACCGGCTTCCCGGCCTGGGTTGCCCGCTACAGCACAGAGCTGATGGTGCTGTTGACTGTTCTGGGGTTGAGCGTGCTGGGGCTGGGTTACGCCTGCCTGTCCCGCCGGCGGCCGTCCTAGGCGTTACTCAAGCGCCTGTGTCGTGCAATGCCAGGCTCTGACGCAGGTGTTCCAGCAAGGCCAGGCGCACCGATTGCGGTCCCTGAACGCGGATCGCCCCGGCCTGGGACAGCAGCCAGCCCATCAACGCTCGATCATCCGCTACCGTCGTCACCAAGATGGCACCGCCGTTGGGCAGGACTGTGAGGCGCATGCCCGTACCCAGCGGATGCATCTCCAGATGATGATAGAGCGACTCGTCGACCCAGGCGTGCAATTCCACTTGGACAGGGGCCTCACCTGGCGCGGGCGAGGGGCTATCGCGCAACTTGCGTCCGGGCTGCCAGTGCCAGCTATAGGGCATGCACGCGCTGTTGCACTGCAAAGGAAACAGGCCTGCCAGCTCCACCAGGTCACGCTCGACCGTACGTTTGGTCGTGGCATGACCTGCGCTCGATAGCGCCGCCTGTAACTGCGTGCAGCTCATGCCGGGATGGCGGCCCGGCAGTAGCTTGAGGAGTTCCCACTGGCGGGCGATGGTATGACGCGATGACTGACTGGGCAAAGGCTCGTCCTTGAGGGCAGACAATGAAAGCCTACTGGTGGCTTTAAGCTACCGGGCAGGATACCGCCTCGGGGGACCTGAACCAAGCCATTCGTGTCAGTGGCGCATAGGAAGGGGCGAGGGCGCCTTTGTGTTTGGAGCGTCACCCCTGGGTCAGCGACACAGGGGCGATGGGGCGGGTCTCGAACATCATCTGTTCAGGTAACGGCTCAGCGTGCGCATGACTCAGTTGAGCGCATGGGCCATACCCTGGTCTTCACCCAGGAAACCACCGCTCTGGTGCTGCCACAGCCGTGCGTAAGTGCCATTCTTTTCCAGCAGCTGGGCGTGCGTGCCTTGCTCGATGATGCGCCCTTCATCCATCACGATCAGGCGGTCCATGGCGGCGATCGTGGACAGGCGATGGGCGATCGCAATCACGGTCTTGCCCTCCATCATCTCGTCCAGGCTTTCCTGGATGGCGACCTCCACCTCAGAATCCAGTGCACTGGTCGCCTCGTCGAGCAGCAGGATGGGTGCGTTCTTGAGCATCACCCGGGCGATAGCGATGCGCTGGCGCTGCCCACCGGACAGCTTGATGCCACGCTCACCCACCATGGTGTCGTAGCCGGTGCGGCCCTGTTGGTCGCTGAGCTGACTGATGAACCCGTCAGCTTGCGCGTCACGGGCAGCCGCCCGGATTTGCGCCTCTGTGGCATCTGGCCGTCCATAGGCGATGTTCTCGCCAATGGTGCGGTGCAGCAGTGACGTATCCTGGGTCACCATGCCGATGGCGCTGCGCAGGCTGTCCTGGGTGACCTTGGCAACGTCCTGACCATCGATACGGATCTGGCCACTGTCCACGTCGTAAAAGCGCAGCAGCAGGTTGATCAGCGTGGACTTGCCTGCACCGGAACGGCCGACTAAACCCACTTTTTCACCCGGCTTGATGTCCAGGCTGAGGTCGGTCAGTACCTGGCGTTCACCGTTGTAGTTGAAACTGACCTTGTCGAATGTCACCGCGCCACCACGGGTCACCAGCGCAGTGGCGTCCGGGGCGTCCTGCACTTTCGGGCCGCGTGTCAGGGTGGCCATGCCGTCCTGGAGTGTGCCGATGTTTTCGAACAGTGAGGTCATCTGCCACATGATCCAGTGCGACATGCCATTGATGCGCAGGGCCATGGCGGTGATGGCCGCCACAGCGCCGGTGCCCACCTGGCCCTGGTGCCATAGCCACAGCGCATAACCGCCTGCACCGAGAATCAGCCCTACCACCAACGCCTGGTTGACGATTTCGAACTGGCTCACCAGGCGCATCTGCCGGAAACCGGTCTGCTTGAAGTCCTCCATGGCCGCCCGGGCAAAATGGGCTTCGCGCTTGGAGTGCGAGAACAACTTGACCGTGGTGATGTTGGTATAGGCGTCGGAAATGCGCCCAGTCATCGACGAGCGCGCATGGGCCTGCTCTTCACCTACTGCGCCCAGGCGTGGAACGAAATAGACCATTGCCAGCCCGAACAGCACCAGCCAGGCAATGAACGGCAGCATCAGTTTCAAGGCAAAGCCGCCGGCCAGGGCGATGATGGCGATGAAATAGACGCCAATGCCAGGCAGGATCTCGATGACCGTGAACAGCACCTCGCGCACGGCCAATGCAGTCTGCATCACCTTGGTGGTGACCCGCCCGGAAAACTCATCGGAGAAGAAAGACAGGCTCTGGCGCAGCATCAGCCGGTGAAAATCCCAGCGCAGGCGCAGCGGCAGGTTGATGGCCAGTATCTGGTGCTGGACCATGGTGCGTAGCGCCACCAGGCCTATGCTGATCACCAGGACGATGCCAATTCCCCACAATACGTGACTTTCCTGGGCGGCAGCGGTGTCGCCGGCCTGCCAGGCCGACAGCAGGTCCACCACCTGGCCAAGGAAGCTGAACAACCAGGCTTCGTACAGGGACACGCCGGCACTGAGCAGGGCCAGCGCCAGAATGTATCCGCGCGCCCCACGGGTGCACGCCCACAGGAACGGTACGAGGCCAACGGGAGGCGGCGGTACCTCATCAGGAGGGAATGGGTCGAGCCTACGCTCAAAGATACGAAGCATGCAGTGTCTCCGGGAAAAACGAATGGCGTGGCAGCGCTGGTACTGCACCAGCAGTGCCCGCCTTTACATAGACACAACGAGTGTCCATCTGATCAAAAATCTCAGCGTCATTGGCCTGCGTGAGGCGTCACAGGCTAAAGACCTTTTCCATTGGCTGATAGATCAGCCCCGCGTGCTCACCGACTTCACCTGCTTGGCTGAAGCCATAACGCTGATAGGCCGTCACCGATGGTAGCGACGCGCTCACCGTGACCGTCTGGCTGCGGGCGTGGCTCAGGGCGGCCTCGATCAAGCGGCGGCCGATGCCCTGGCGCTGATAAGCGGGGCTGACGAAGAGCATCGCCACATGACGGCCTTGTTTGAGTTCGACCAGCCCCGCAAGCCTTCCTTCTGCCTCGCAGACCAGCATGAGGTTGTCGCCTTGCATTCGCTCTGCAAAGGCGTTTGCACTCGCCACTTCGCCGAATGTCGTAATCCCCTGCGCAGGCAAAAGTGGCGCTACCGAGTGTGCAAACGAAGCCATGCACAGCGCACTGGCCTGATCGAGTTCATGACGAGAGAGAGGGCGTATCTGCATGCTGACGGTCCGTGTGGGCAAGCGGTGAGGCCATAGTACCAGCGCTTGTTTCTGGCAATTGCAAAGGAATGTATTCGTGCCCGCCTGAGCGTGCAGCGAGGGAGTTGCCGGTTAGTCCTGCTCGGCCAAACGGATACGCTGGCCTGGACGCTCATCGACTTCCTGCATGGATGGGGATAGCCTCGTGCCAATCTGCCCAGCCTGGATCGAACAACGTCCTATGCCTGCCGTTTTTTCCGACTTGCCGTCCCTTGCCGCCCTACGGGTATTCGAGGTCGTGGCACGGCACCTCAATTTTCGCCTGGCCGCTGCAGAGCTGGGAGTTACCCAGGCTGCCGTGGCTCAGCAGATTCGTGGGTTGGAGCGCGCCTTGGAGGTACGCTTGTTCGAACGCCTGCCTCGAGGCCTGGCATTGACCGACGCTGGCCGGGGGTATAGCGAAACCGTGCGCACTGCGATGGGCATGCTCGATGAGGCGACGCGCCGGCTGCGACCTGCACCTTCCCATATCACCGTCAGCGTGACTCCTACCTTCGCCGCCAAGTGGCTGATACCCAGACTCGGTGCACTGGCCGAGCGCTACCCGACATTGGACGTGCGGATACTGGCCACCGATCGGCTGTCGCATTTTCATACCGACGGCGTCGACCTTGCCGTGCGCTACGGGCGCCCGCCTTTTGGGCCAGGGCTTGAGCAGGCACTGTTGATGGCCTCGGAAATCATCGCGGTGGGGAGCCCCACCCTGGTAGCGGCACTTGGCCCGCCTGAAGACTTCGCAAGCCTGGAGCGCTATGTGGCCCTGAGTGATGCCCATGATTTGTGGCCGTCTTACCGTGCACAGGTCTATCCCGGTCACCCCGTCGTCTGTGCAAGGTCTGTCCAGTTCAACCAGACGTCGCTTGCCATCGACGCGGCCATTGGCGGGCAGGGGATTGCGCTGGCGGAACGCGCCTTCGTTGCGCAGGACATCGACGCCGGGCGCCTGGTCCAGGTCGCCGAGTCGCACCTGCGCCCAGACAAGGCGTTCTACCTGGTATGGCCCCGCAAAGGTCGAGAGACGCAGCTGCTGCAGGAGGTCATCGACTGGCTCAGGTCTGATGCCGGTGATAGAAAAACTACTGGCTGACGCATTGGCAGCTGTCTCCCTCACTTCTCTGCCCCTTGGTAGCCTGAGCCCTGTACCCACTCGATGACCATCACAGGAGGCAGCATGACAATCGAAAAGGTTGCAATCATCACCGCAGGCGGCAGCGGCATGGGCGCGGCGGCAGCCAAGCGCCTGGCCGCCGATGGCTACAAGGTCGCGATTCTTTCCTCCTCTGGCAAGGGCGAGGCCTTGGCCAAGACGCTGGGCGGGCTGGGCGTGACGGGTAGCAACCAGTGCACGGAGGACCTTGAGCGGTTGGTCGACGAGGTCATGCAGCGGTGGGGCCGCATCGACGTGCTGGTCAACAGCGCGGGCCACGGACCTCGGGGGCCGGTGCTGGAGCTGAGCGACGCCGACTGGCATGCCGGCATGGACACCTACCTGCTCAACGTCATCCGGCCCACACGCCTGGTCACGCCAGTGATGCAGCGCCAGGGCGGCGGGGTCATCGTGAATATTTCCAGTGCCTGGGCCTTCGAACCCAGCGATTTGTTTCCCACTTCCGCCGTGATGCGTGCAGGGCTGGCGGCGTTCAGCAAACTCTTCGCGGACACTTACGCACGTGACAATGTGCGCATGAACAACGTGCTGCCGGGCTGGATCGACAGCTTGCCGGCCACCGAGCAGCGTCGCGAAAGCGTGCCGCTCAAGCGCTATGGCAGCAGCGACGAAATCGCCGCCACGGTCGCGTTTCTGGCCAGTGATGGCGCCGCCTACATCACCGGGCAGAATATCCGGGTCGACGGCGGCCTGACGCGAAGCGTCTGAGTTGAACGATGCGCTCAAGCCAGGCTCACAACCCCAAAGGGTTTCTCAGGAGCAGTGTGATGAGTATCGAACGCAGTATCCCTGAACTTGCGGCCTGGTATGCCCAGTACGACGACATCAGCTACCGCCGTGAGTCACCCGATGCCTACCACCACGAACTGGTGCGTACCGCTGAAGCGTTGCGTGACGATGGCATCATCGATTGGGACGATTGGCTGGCGCTCAAGGCATTGGCCGACCAGGCGCATGTGCATGCCCTGGAAGATGCCGTGCGCGCCCATGTGATCGACCCTGACACATGAAAGCGCTGAGGATCGCCACGTTCAACATCAACGGCATTCGCAGCCGACTGCCAGCACTGCTGGCCTGGCTCGAACGTGAAAAGCCCGATGTGGTCTGCCTTCAGGAGCTCAAGGCACCCGACCAACAGTTCCCGGGTGAGGCCCTGGAGGCCGCTGGCTACGGTTGCCTGCACCTGGGCCAGCCTGCCTGGAACGGGGTAGCGATCCTGGCGCGCGACAGCGAGCCGCTCGAGGTACGGCGAGGCTTGCCGGGCATGGAGGACGACACCCAGAGCCGCTACTTGGAGGCCGCGGTACATGGTGTGTTGGTCGGGTGTTTGTACCTGCCCAATGGCAACCCGCAACCAGGGCCGAAGTTCGACTACAAGCTGCGTTGGTTCGAGTGCCTGATCGAGCATGCCCGGCAGTTGCAGGACAGTGGTCACCCCACCGTCCTGGCTGGGGACTTCAATGTCGTGCCCACGGACCTTGATATCTACGACCCCAAGTCCTGGCGCAAGGATGCACTGCTGCAACCCGAATCGCGCGATTGCTTCGAGCGCTTGCTGGCCAGCGGCTGGATCGACGCCATCCGGCACCTGCATCCGCAACAACAGGTATTTACGTTCTGGGACTACTTCCGCAACCACTGGGCACGTAATGCGGGCCTGCGCATAGACCACTTGCTGCTCAACCGGGATTTGGCGCCATACCTCAAGCGTGCGGGTGTCGATGCCTGGGTGCGCAATGAGCCCAAGGCCAGTGACCATGCCCCTACCTGGATCGAGCTGGGGAGTCGGCGTAGCCGCAAGTCAGCTTGAGCCAGTTATTCAGATGGATGCTGTACCTATCTCTGGGCTATGAGGTTCCGTGTGGGAGCGGTCCTTGTGCCGCGATGGGGCGCGAAGCGGCCCCAGGATTTCAGCTTCGCCGCTGACGTTGCCGGGGCCGCTACGCGGCCCGTCGCGGCGCAAGGTCCGCTCCCAGAAGGAGATTGCTAGCCTGCTGGCGCAATCACATCATCTGCGTGTTCGACTTAATGAACGACGTAAACACGCATGAGTCTACTTGATGCTTTCTCTTAGCATGACTAATACTAAGGAACGGCCGATGAGGGATGATCATGCAGATGCGCTTCGTTGTGGTTCCAGCTGTACCGCAAACAAAAGAATGGCGGCCACGGCGACTCGGCTTTCCATCATCGTTGGGGGAGGGCTACGACCTGTACGACACCCAGGACAAGGTCAGGCTGAGTCTAAACCTGCCTACTCGCGCACAAGCAGAATACGAGTGCAGCTGTCGTAACGGCTGCGAAGTGGCCGATGACCTGACCGGAAGCGGCTAAGGGCAACCCCAGCCCGATCAAGCCAGGTAGTCGTCGAAGAACTCCAGCGTGGCCAGGTTCTTGTCCTTGCATTCGAACATGATGTCGAACCTGTCCAGAAACTGCAGTGCGTAGCGGTTCGTCCAGCAGTTCCACATGCGAGCGCTGTGGGCATACAGGTCGCGTTTGTTCACCTGTTCCAGCAACTCATCGATCACCAGCTTGCGATCAGGGTCGAAACCCAGCGCCTGCAGATGTTCCGGGGGCTGAGAATAGTGCATGGTCGGGCGTACGCCGCGCCAGCTCTCGATCACCCGCTCCACTCGCCCATCGTTTGGGTCGATGTAGTCACCCTCATGGATCCAGCAATGGTGGATATCCAGCACCACCGGCGCCAGGTCCGCCAGCGCTAGACAGTCGTCGAGCCCATAGGTCTTCTCGTCGTTCTCGAAGGTAATCACGTTGCGGGCCACATCGGACAGGCGCGGCCATACGGTGCGAATACCCGCACCGCCCAGCCGGCCGGCAATGTGCACATTGCATTTGAAGTCCTGGAATACCTGCCCGTAGCCCATCATGCGGATCATGTCGGCATGGTATTCGAACTCGGCCAAGCTGTTCTCCACCACATCGGGGCGGTCTGAGCCCAGCACGCAATACTGCCCAGGGTGAAACGACAGGCGTATCTCCCTGGCGCGTGCGAAAGCGCCGATGGCGGAGAAACGTTCAGTCATCAGCGCTTGGAAATCCGCCTCGCGGTACACGTGGGCCACGCTAGGGTGGCTGTACAGCGGTAGCAGGTCGCTGCTCAGGCGCAGCATGCGCAGCGCCTGGGGCAGCTGGGCCACGTAGTCGAGCAAGCGCAGCTGGGCCTGGAGATTGTGTTCAACCAGTTCCAGCAACTTGTTCCGGGCCGCCTCGCGGGAGGCGCCCGAGACCCAGCGCAGCGTCGTGCTGCGCGGGTTGAACGTCCGCTCGATGGTCTCCAGCTCCTTGACCGACAAGCTGCGGTGGGGGTGCCGGTACATGCAGGCGAAACCCAGGCGTGGCATGCAATGACTCCAGAGGGCTGGGCCCGTTTACAGCAGTTTGTCCAAGGTGATCGGGAACTCGCGTACCCGCTTGCCCGTGGCATGGTAAATGGCATTGGCCACGGCCGCCGCTACCCCCACCACGCCAATCTCGCCTACCCCTTTGGAACCCAGTTCGTTGACGACATCATCATGCTCTTCGACGAAGACCACCTCGATATCGCCAATGTCGGCGTTCACCGGTACGTGGTACTCGGCCAGATTGTGGTTGAGAATGCGGCCCAGTGCGTGGTCGGTCTGGGTTTCTTCGTGTAGTGCCATGCCGATGCCCCACACCACGCCCCCCAGAATCTGGCTGCGCGCTGTCTTGGGGTTGACGACCCTGCCTGCCGCCACCGCACTGACCACACGGTTGACGCGCACGGTGCCCAGGTCTTCGTCCACCGATACCTCGACGAACACCGCCGAATGGGTTGCCGTGGAGTAGGGCTTGCGCTTGTCGTCAGGCCCTGCCTCGACCTGTACCTCGAAGCAGACCTGCTGGGTACTGGGTAGTAGGTCGGCGAGGGCGAAGGAATGCTCACCGGCGCTCACCTGGCCACCTGCAATCACGAACGCGGAATCGTCCAGGCTGGCCAGGCTCGGGAGCTGTTGCCTGGCCTGCTCGACAACCTGCTTGCGCAGCTCCAGGCAGGCTTTGCGTACGGCAGAGCCGACGGAGGACACGGTGAATGACCCGCCTTGCAAAGGCGCCTTGGGCAAGGAGGAATCGCCCAGCAGGAACGTCACATCGGCCATGTCGAGGCCCGCGGCGTCGGCAGCGATCTGCGTCATGACGGTATAGGTGCCAGTGCCAATGTCGGTTGTGGCACTGCTGACGGTCAGGTGCCCGTCGCAGCCCAGACGCGCCTTGGCGCTGGCTTGCATTTGCATGGCTTCCCATACACCACCGGCCATGCCCCAGCCTATGCGCTGGTTGCCGTCACGCATCGAGCCGGGCGTAGCCTGACGCTTGTGCCAACCGAAACGCTCGGCCCCTTGCGCGTAACAGGCCAGTAGTTCTTTGCTCGAATAAGGCTTGCCCTCGTTGCCGTTGTGGCTGGCAAAGTTACGTCGGCGCAACTCGACCGGGTCCAGCCCGGCTGCGCAGGCCAACTCGTCCATGGCGCACTCCAGCGCCAGCACGCCTGAACCTGCACCCGGCGCGCGCATATCCAATGGGGTGTAGACGTCCAATGGCGCCAGGCGGTAACTCAGCGCAACGTTATCGCACTGGTACAGCATGCCGCTCCACTCGACCACGTGTTCGGCAAAGTCTTCAAACCGGGACGTCTGGCCGATAGCGTCATGACCAATGGCAGACAGGCGGCCTTGCGCATCGGCCGCCAGGCGCAGGCGCTGCTGTGTGCGTGGGCGGTAGCCAAAGGTGAACATCTGCTGGCGGGTCAAGGTCACGCGAACCGAGCGCATCAGGTGCAGGGCAGCCATGACCGCCAGGGGCAGCTGATACTGCGGACGCAGGCCCGAACCGAAGGCGCCACCGACGAAGGCTGCCTTGACGCGCACTTTTTCCTTGGGCAGGCCAAAGACGTTGTGCACGTATTCCTGGCAATTCTGCGTGCCCTGGGTCTTATCGTGGATGACCAGGCTACCATCGAGTTGGTAGCACACGGTGGAGGCGTGGGGCTCCATCGGGTTGTGGTGCTCGTTGGCCGTCCAGTAGGTGGCATCCACGCGGGTAGGGGCACTGGCGTACTGGCCAGGGAAGTCACCACGGGGCTCAGGTGTTTCAGCCGGCGCATCGTGCGCTTGACCCAGCACCTTCTCAAGATCGGACTCATGGCTTTCCTGGCTGTAGTGGATCTCGACCAGCGAACCTGCATGACGGGCGATTTCCAGCGTCTGTGCTACGACCAGTGCAATGGGCTGGCCGCTGTAGAATACGCGGTCGTTGAACAACGGTCTGAAGGGCGAGCCCTCGGCTGCATCATCGTCGCTGTAGTCATCGTCGTAGCTGGAAATACGCGGACGGTTGATGTGGTCCAGCACCGCCACCACGCCTGGTACCTGCAGCGCTTTCTCGCTGTTGACCTTGACCACACGGCCACGGGCGATGGTGCTGGAAACGACGCTGCCGTGCAGCAGGCCTTCTTCCGGGTAATCGGCGGCATAGCGCGCCTGCCCGGTGACCTTGGCCGCGCCGTCGACGCGGTTCGCTGGGGTTCCTACTACCTTGCTCATTGTGCGTCCCCCTCGAGGCTGCCGCCGGCGGCGGCCTCGGTCAATGCCCGAACGATGGCTTGTTGAGCCAGCTGCACCTTGAAGCCGTTCTGGCTCAGGGGCTGTGCCCCTTGCAGCAGGGCAGTGGCCGCTTGGGTGAACAGCTCGGTGCTGGGCGCCTGGCCTTGCAGAATGGCTTCGACAGCTTCGTTGCGCCATGGCTTGTGGGCCACGCCACCCAGGGCGATGCGGGCCTCTTGAATTACCCCGTTTTCGATGCGCAGGGCAGCGGCAACCGAGACCAGCGCGAAGGCGTAGGAGGCTCGATCACGCACCTTCACATAGCGGAAATGTTCGGCAAAGCCTTGGTCGGGCAGCTCGATGGCGGTAATCAGTTCATCAGGCGCCAGGTGGTTGTCCTGCTGCGGCGTATCGCCGGGCAGACGATGGAACTCGCCGAACGGAATCTGGCGTTTGGCGGCAGGCCCTTGCACATGCACCACGGCCTTAAGGGCAGCCAGTGCCACGCACATGTCCGAAGGATGAGTCGCCACGCACGCCTCGCTGGCGCCGAGAATCGCATGAATGCGATTCAAGCCGCTGCGTGCTGGGCAACCGCTGCCGGGTTCACGTTTGTTGCAAGGCGTACCGGTGTCATAGAAGTAGTAGCAGCGCGTACGTTGCAACAGGTTGCCGCCGGTGCTTGCCATGTTGCGCAGCTGCGGCGATGCACCGGCCAGGATCGCTTGCGACAGCAATGGGTAGCGCTGGCGGATGAGCGGGTCCCACGCCAGGTCCGCGTTGCTGACCAATGCGCCGATCAACACACCGCCCGTGTCGCTGGGTTCTATGCGGTTGAGTTCCAGCCCTGTGATGTCAATCAGTCGCTCGGGCCGCTCGACATTTTCCTTCATCAAGTCGACCAGGTTGGTCCCGCCTGCAATGAAGCGCGAGGACCCATCGGTCAGGCGCAGCGCCTCGTCCACCGAGGCCGGCTTGTGGTAGCTGAAAGGGGTCATGTGCGCGCCCTCTTGATCAGCGGCAGGGCCTGTTCGACGGCGGCCACGATGTTGCTGTAGGCGCCGCAGCGGCACAGGTTGCCGCTCATCTGTTCACGGATGTCGGCACGGGTATGGGCGTGTCCTTCATTGGCCAGGCCTACGGCCGAGCAGATCTGGCCAGGTGTGCAGTAACCGCACTGGAAGGCATCCTGACTGATGAATGCCTGCTGCATAGGGTGCAGTTGGTCACCCTCGGCCAAGCCTTCGATGGTGACGAGGTCGGCACCTTCGCACATCACCGCCAGGGTCAGGCAAGCGTTCACCCGGCGGCCATCGCGCAGCACGGTACAGGCCCCGCATTGGCCATGGTCGCAACCTTTCTTGGTGCCCACCAGGTCCAGCTGCTCACGCAGCAAGTCGAGCAGGGTGGTCCAGGGTTGTACCGTCAGGGCCTGGGGTTGGCCATTGAGGGTGAAGTTCAGGGTCTGCTGTGCAGCGCCCTGTTCAGGGAGTGCTGTCATGGTAGGTCCTCACGGTTCGATTGCGCACAGTGGGCTGTGTCTATGGAGTGCGACTGGTCAGGCGCCCGGAACGTTCATCCCGAGCGCCAGGCCCTTGTCATTTCTTGGCAGGCAGTACCGCGCTCAGCACCTGCTTGGCGGTCTGCACGATCACGCCGGCCTCATCCGGGTCGCCCTTGAGCAAGGTGGTCGCAAACTTCCTGGCCTGCTCGAGTTTCAGGTGCGGCGGCAGTGGCGCGACGTTGGGGTCAGTCTTGAACTCGATCAGCACAGGACGGTCAGCCGCCAGTGCACGCTCCCAGGCGGAGGCGACATCTTCCTCGCGCTCGACGTAGATGCCCTCAAGACCGATTGAGATGGCGAACAAGTGATAAGGCACGTCGGGTATCGATTGAGAGGCTTCGAACTTCGGATCGCCCTCCATCACGCGCTGCTCCCAGGTCACCTGGTTGAGGTCTTCGTTGTTGAACACCGCGCAGATCCACGTGGGGCTTTCCCACTGCTGCCAATATTTGGCCACGGTGATCAGTTCGGCGAGGTTGTTCATCTGCATGGCGCCGTCGCCCACCAAGGCGATCACTGGCCGGGTCGGGTGGGCGAACTTGGCAGCAATGGCGTAAGGTACGGCCGCGCCCATGCAGGCCAGACCGCCCGACAAGGAGCACTGCATCCCCTCACGGATCATCAGGTCGCGGGCGTACCAGTTGGCGCACGAACCCGAATCACTGGATATGATCGCCAGATCTGGCAGGCGCGGGGATAGCTCGTGCACCACTCGCTGCGGGTTGATCGGGTCGGCCTTGACCAGCGCGCGTTTGGTCAATGTCTTGTCCCAGCTTGCGCGCCATTTCTCGATTTTCTTGCGCCAGCTGTGGTCTGGGCGCGTGTGCAGCAATGGAAGTAATGCCTGCAACGTCTGCGCGGCGTCACCGACCAGGTTCACCTCCATGGGATAGCGCAGGCTGAGCATGTCTGGCTGCAGGTCGATTTGAACGCCGCGCGCCTGACCTTCCTTGGGCAGAAATTCGGAATACGGGAAGCCAGAACCAATCATCAGCAGCGTGTCGCATTCGGCCATCAGTTTATAACTCGGCTCGGTCCCCAGCAGGCCGATGGCGCCCGTTACCCACGGCATTTCATCGGGCAGAACGCCTTTGCCAAGCAGGGCCTTGGCAACGCCAGCACCCAGTTGCTCAGCCACGGCGGCTACCTCTTCACTGGCCCCCAGCGCGCCGGCCCCGACCAGAATGGCGACCTTGCGTCCTGCATTGAGCACATCGGCGGCGCGCTGCAAGTCGGCATCGAAGGGGATTACCTTGGGTTTGCTATAGCCAATGCCCGAGTGCACGGTGCCATGGGCACGGGGCGGGTCTTCATAGGGCAGGTCCTGCAGGTCGTTGGGCAGGATTACGGCCGTCACGCGTCGCTCTCCAACGGCTGTGCGCACGGCGCGGTCCACCAGATGACGTACCTGTTGCGGCGTGGATGCCTGCTGCACAAATGCGCCGGCGACGTCCTTGAACATCGAGACCAGGTCCAGCTCCTGCTGATAATGACCGCCTAAGGCGGCACGCGCTTGCTGGCCCACGATGGCCAGGACCGGCTGATGGTCCATGCGCGCGTCGTACAGGCCGGTGAGCAGGTGCGAGGCACCCGGCCCGGATGTGGCGATGCACACGCCCAACTCGCCGGTGAACTTGGCGTGGGCACTGGCCATGAAGGCGGCCATCTCTTCGTGCCGGGCCTGGATGAACTGGATCTTGCCGCCCGCGCGGTTCAGGGCGCCGAAAACACCATTGATTCCGTCGCCTGGGTAACCAAAGATGCGGCGTACGCCCCATTGGTACAGCCGTTCGACCAGAAAGTCGCCTACAGTGCCGCTCATCGTCTTCTCCTGCCGCGTCTCGGATAAGTTCTGGACTTGGCAGGGAAGACTAAAGTTTCAACGGACTTGAAGCGGTTCAGCTGACCGGGATAGCCCGTTCTTGCACATCAGCCGTGCTTGCGCAGCGCTTCGATCAACTCGGCCTTGGTCATGGTCGAGCGGCCCTTGATATCCTTGCTGCGCGCCTCCTTGAGCAGGCTCTCCTTGGTCTGCGATTCCAGGGAGGCCGAGCTGTTGCGCGGGTGTCCCTCGCGGGTCTTGGCAGCCCGTTTGGCAGAATCGGAACGTGCGGCTTTCTTGTCGGTGCTGCTGGTCTTGCTGCCAGAGCCACCTTGCTTGTCGCCCCCGCCCGATTGCTTGTTCACCGTGGCCCAAGCACGCGCCTCGGCCTTGTCCTTGGGCAAACCCTTGTCCTCATAGCTTTGCTCGATGTGCTCGGCTTTGCGCTTTTGCTCTTGGGTGTACTTGTCCTTGTCGCCGCGTGCCATGGTGGTCGCTCCTCATTGGATGGGTATTAGGGTTGAAGGCCAGCACACGCTCAAGTGCCGATGGGCGGACGGACGGCGGGCCCATTAGTCGTCGGATTCAACCTGAGATAGGGGGCGGGCGACGTGCTCCAGCGACCGGCGCTCTGCGGCTACCCCGTAAACGGCCTGGACGACTGCCGCTGCCAGCATGAGCGCAGCGCCGAGCAGGTACCCATACCAGACTTGGGTACGCTCGCCCGATTCGATCAAGGCACCGAACAATGTCGGCCCCACCATGCCACCCAGCCCCGTGCCGAATGCATAGAACACGGCAATGGCCAGAGCACGGATCTCCAGCGGGAATGTTTCTGCCACCGTGAGGTAAGCAGAGCTGGCCGCGGCCGAGGCAAAGAAGAAGATGACCATCCACGCGATCGTTTGCTCGACGGCATTGATCATGCCCTGCTCGAACAGATAGCCGCTCAGGGTCAGCAGTACGCCCGACAGGGCATAGGTGGTGCTGATCATGATGCGCCGCCCTAACACATCGAACAGCCGCCCGAGCAACAAGGGGCCACAGAAGTTGCCGAGCGCGAACGGCAGGACATACCAGCCAACGCTGGAGGAGGGAACATCGTAGAAATCGGTCAGTACCAGGGCATAGGTGAAGAAGATGGCGTTGTAGAAAAAAGCCTGCGCCGTGAGCAGCGTCAGGCCTACCATGGCCCGGCGCCTGTGGACGACGAACAGGCTGTGAAATACCTCGGGTAAAGGCGTGTGGTGCCTGGCTCGCAATTGCAGGGGCGGGCTGTCAAGTGCAGGCAGTGTCAAGCCTTGATCGCGGCACCTGCGCTCGATGTCGGCCACAATGTGTTCAGCCGCCTCGGGTTGATTGTGGATCATCAGCCAGCGCGGGCTTTCCGGCACCCACAGCCGCATCAGCATGATCAGCAGGCCCAACCCGGCACCAATGCCAAAGCATAGGCGCCATCCAAGATCGCCGTGCGCCATCGAGGGGTCCAGCAGCACGATGGCACCCACTGCACCCAGCGCAGCGCCTAGCCAGAACGTACCGTTGATGGTCAGGTCGACCCAGCCACGGTAGCGCGCTGGGGTGAACTCCTGGATGGTTGAATTGATGGCGGTATATTCCCCCCCAATGCCCGCGCCTGTGAGAAAGCGAAAGACCATGAAGCTCCACAGGTTCCAGGAAAATGCCGTGGCAGCGGTGGCGCCGATGTAGAGCGCCAGGGTGATGAAAAATAGCTTGCGCCGACCCAGGCGATCAGTCAGCCAGCCGAAAAAAAGTGCGCCGAGTACCGCCCCGGCGATGTAGATGGCGCCAGCCAGGCCGACGTCGCGGTTGCTCATGGCCAGGGCAGGGCTGTCTTTCAGGGCGCCGGCCAATGACCCGGCAAGGGTGACTTCCAGGCCGTCCAGTAGCCAGGTAATACCAAGGGCTACCACCAGCAACGTGTGAAATCGGGTCCATGGCAGTCGATCAAGGCGCGCAGGGATATCCGTGCTGTAGAAACGCTGATCGCATGTGCCGGCAGATGTGCCGTGTGTAGGTTCAGTCGTCACGCCAGCCCCGAGTCCATTATCGCTGCCGTTTACAGGAAGGGCTGCAATGCAGCCCTTGTATTCCAGGTGTCAGGCTCGATTAGCCGTTGCGCTAATCAAGTATCCCGGGTGGTCAACTACCACCACCCGAACCGCCCGCGCCGCCGGCACCGCTACCTGAACCGCCGCTGCCGGTACCGCTGCCCATGCCGGTACCGCCGCTGCCGCCCATGTCGCCTCTACCGCCCATGTCGCCGCTCCCGGTGCCGCCCATGCCAGAGCCGCTGCCTGTGCCGCCCGCACCCGTGTTCGCCCCATTACCGGTACCCGAGCCTGGTGCAGTGCCATCGCCACCCGTAGCGTCGGTGCCGTTGCTCCCAGTTCCGCTTCCGGTGCCCATGCCATCGCCTGGGGTGCCAGAACCGGTGGCGCCGCTGGTGCCATTCATGGTGCCGTGATCACCCGATTGCATGCTGGGGGTGTGTTGATCATTCATGTTGGTTGCTGCCATGACCACCGGCGCGGATGCGCCCAGGCAGAGCGCAAGCAGCAGGGAGGAAGGTTTTAGCATTGTCATGATGAAGCTCCTTTTATGAGGTGTCCTCGTAGTGTTCGTCAGGTTGCATTACCATGCCGTGCCCTGTAGGCGACGAACGGGCCGTTTTTCCCAGAGCGATGAAGTGTCAATCGACCGCCTGGCAGGGCAAGCCGTTTTGTACGGGTGATCCGGCGCTTCACGTGGGTCATACAGGCAAACCACGTGACTTCATGGATGCCTTCAGGCAGGAATCAAAAATGAGCAGCCCGTCCAGCACCGTTTCCGGCGCAGATCAAACCGTATTCAGCCAGCTCGGGTTCCCGGTGGTAGGCATTGGTGCCTCGGCAGGCGGTATCGCCGCGCTCAAGGTCTTCTTCGAACACATGCCGGCTCAGAACGGCATGGCCTTCGTGATCGTGCTGCACCTCTCGCCCGATCATGAGAGCGTGGCGGACAGGATCATCCAGGCCTCGACTTCCATGCCGGTCGTACAGGTCACCAGCTCCGTGCCCATCGAGCCCAATCACGTCTATGTCATTTCACCTGCTTGCCAACTGACCATGACTGACGACCACCTCAAGGTCGTGCCCTCGTCGCGGCCATTGGGAAAGCATGTCGCCATCGATTTGTTCTTCCGTGATCTGGCCGATGTGCACAAGCAGCGAAGCTTCTGTGTGGTGCTGTCCGGTGCGGGCAGTGATGGTGCAGTGGGCTTGTCGCGTATCAAGGAGCAAGGCGGCATCACCTTGGTGCAAAGCCCGGCCGATGCCCAATTCGATGGCATGCCGCTGGCCGCCATTGCCACCGGGCTTGTCGATGCGGTACTGCCGGTGGCAGACATACCGCAAAACCTGCTCGGCTTCTGGAAAAGCCTGCGTAGCATGCGTGTGGCCGATGCAGAGGCCGGAGCCCAGGCCCACGCACCGCAAGGGACAGACAGTAACGAGCAGGCGCTGCAGGATATCCTGATGACCCTGCGCAAACGTACCGGACACGATTTTCAGCACTACAAGCGCGCGACGGTCATACGGCGCATCGAACGCCGCTTGCAGATCACTGGCCGGTCCGACCTGCCGAGCTACCTGCGTCATCTTGAGCAGAGCCCTGATGAGGCGAAGAAGTTGCTCCAAGACATGCTAATCGGTGTGACGAACTATTTTCGTGACCGGGAAGCTTTCGAGGCGCTCGAGCGTTTGGTGTTGAGCGATGTCTTGAGCGCAGGCGGCCCTGAGGACAAGCGTGAAGAAGTGCGAATCTGGTCCGCTGGCTGCTCAACGGGAGAAGAGGCCTACAGCCTGGCGATACTGTGTGCCGAACACCGCAAGCTTGAGCCTGCTCCGCTCAAGCTACAGGTATTCGCCACTGACATCGACGAGCGTGCGATTGCCGTAGGTCGTGTGGGGATCTACCCCGAAGCGATCGTCGCCGATGTGCCGCCCACGCGCCTGCGCCAGTATTTCGTCAAGGAGAACGATCATTACCGGATAAGAAAGGAAATCCGTGAGAAGGTCCTGTTCGCCAAGCACAGCCTGCTCTGCGACCCGCCTTTCTCGCAGGTGGACCTGATCGTGTGTCGCAACCTGCTGATCTATCTGGATCGCGAGATCCAGAAACAAATGCTGCAGATGTTCCATTTCGCGCTGCGTCCTGGCGGTTACCTGTTCATGGGGTCCTCAGAGTCTGCCGACCTGTGCCCGGAGCTGTTTACGGCGGTCGATAAACGCAACCGGATTTTCCGCGCCAATATCGCAGCCAACATCAGTCGCCGTGGGCTGGGCATTTCTGAACGAGGCTTCAACATGGCAAGTACGGCGATGCCGGCGCCCGTTCCAGCCCAACGCAAGGTCTCGTACGCCGACCTCCATCATCGCGCCATGGCCCAGCAGATGCCCCCGAGCATGATCGTCGACCAGCAGGCCAACATTCTGCACATGAACGAGGGCGCCGGCCGTTTCCTGCGTTATGTGACCGGTGAAGTCGGCCGTAATGTGATGGTGCTGATCCTTCCTGAGCTACGCGTCGAGCTACGTACCACACTCTTTCGGGCGCAACAGAGCGGCCAGGCCATGGCATCGCGTAAGGTACGGCTGGTAGAGGCGGGCGGTGAACTGGAGCTGGACGTGGCGGTGCGTCCGTTCAAGGACGACATCACCGGGCAAACGGTCTACGCCATCGTATTCACTGTGCAGCCGCACGACGCCACGCACCCGACCGGCCTACCTGTCGAGCAAAATGAAAATCAGGTGATGACGAGCCTGGAGAGCGAGCTGCAGCGCACCAAGCTGCACTTGCAGGAAACCATCGAACAGTCGGAAGTCTCCAGCGAAGAGCTCAAAGCGTCCAATGAAGAAATGCAGGCCATCAACCAAGAGCTGCGCTCGGCTACTGAAGAACTGGAAACCAGCAAGGAGGAGCTTCAGTCAATCAACGAAGAATTGCTCACGGTCAATTTCGAGCTCAAGAGCAAGGTCGAGGAAACCGACAAGATCAACGACTACCTGGCCAACCTGATCGCTTCTACCGACATCGCCACGGTGTTTGTGGATCGCAACATGCACATCCGGTGGTTCACGCCGCGAGCGCAAGACCTCTTCAGCATGCGCCAGACGGACACAGGCCGTTCGCTGCTGGATATCACCCATCGGCTCGATTATCCGAAAATGGCCGAGGACGCTGCTGCGGTTCATCAATCGCTGACCATCAGGGAACGAGAGGTCAGTAGCAGTGACCGGCGCTGGTATATCGCTCGCCTGTTGCCTTATCGCTCTAGCGAGGACCACATCGACGGTACGGTGCTGACTTTCATCGACATCACCAAGCGGCGTGAAGCCGAACAGGATCTGCGCCTGGGGCAAGAGCGTATGCGATTGGTAGCGCAGAGCACCCAGGACTTCGCCATCATCATCCTCGATGGCAGCGGGGTAATCTGTGAGTGGAACCGCGGCGCGGAGTATATCTTTGGCCACAGTGCCGAGCAGATAGCCGGCAGCCATTTCGACGTGCTGTTCACAGACCAGGATCGAGCTGCGGGTGTACCTGAAGCCGAATTGCGCAAAGCCCAGGCCAACGGGCGTGCCGAGGACGAGCGTTGGCACCTGCGTCGCGACGGCAGCCGCTTCTATTGCAGCGGTGAAACGGCGCGCTTGCGCGGTGATACCCCAGGGTTCGTGAAGATTGCCCGTGATGTGACGGGACACAAGCGCCTGCAGGACGAGCAGCGCCAGCGCCTGGCCGAGACACGCACCAGCAGTTTGCTCAAGGACGAGTTCTTCGCCGTCATGTCACACGAGCTCAAGCACCCGCTGAATCTCATTCAACTCAATGCCGAGATATTGCGTCGACTGCCTGCCGTGCAAAATACGGCCAAGGGTGGCAAGGCGCTGGCTGTGATCAACGACGCAGTGTCCAGCCAGGCCCGCATCATCGATGATTTGCTGGACGTCGCTCGCCTGCGCACCGGAAAGCTCATGCTCAAGAAAGAGCTTCTGGATCTGGTCGATATTCTCAAATCGATACATGCCATGGCCATGGAGGAGTACCCCATGGCTCGTATCCTTCTTGTCCTGCCCGACCAGGGCGGTTCGGTGGCGATCGAGGGTGATCCAACGCGTCTTGAGCAGATTATCTGGAACCTGATCAACAATGCCCTGAAGTTCAGCGGCCCGCAGGCACGGGTCACGGTCGAACTCTCGTGCACCGAAAAAAGCGTGTGCTTGGCTGTCATCGACAATGGCCCTGGTCTGTCTGGCGATGATGTTGCAGAGATCTTCGAGCTGTTCCGCCAGTCCCACCACACCCGTCATCAGGGTGACGGCCTGGGCATCGGCTTGTCACTGGTCAAGCAACTGGTGCAGGCCCATGGCGGTACTGTGAGCGCACACTCGGCAGGGCTGGGGCATGGTTCGACATTCAGTGTCCAGCTACCGCTGTCGCAGCGCACCCCTGAGAAGAGCCGAGCAAACCCCGAGGCTGCGTCCAGCGAAGGCAGGCTCAAGGGTGTTCATGTGTTGCTGGTAGACGATTCTGCGGACGTTGTCGACGTCATGCGCATGCTGCTGGAAATGGAAGATGCCCACGTGACATCGTTCCTCAATCCGGTTGAGGCTCTAGAGAAAATGGGGGATCGGTTCGATGTGATACTGACCGATATCGGCATGCCCGAAATGGACGGACACGCATTCATCACGGCGGTTCGTGAACGATCTCAGTATCAGGCAACGCCTGCAATCGCGTTGAGTGGCTATGGGGTCAGCCCGCCAAGCCGGGAGGGTCAGATTGCGCACTTCGACCTGCAATTGACCAAACCCGTGCACTACGACGATCTGGTAGGCGCCATTGAATCGCTCTGTCGCTCCTCGCAGACGCTTTGAACTATGCCCGGTGAGCAGTGCAGCTCACGGGGTAACGGCACATGCGTAAGGTATCTGCCGCGGCTCTCGCCATTAAGCCAAATCACGGACAACTTGCGTCTGGCACATTGGCGCACCGTTGAAGGCGCCCTTGGTTATTGCCGCCATGGGCTTTTCCCCATCAACTGTTTGCACGCCATTGCTTGGCGCGTTTCGTCAGCCTTGGGTGAATTACTTGCACGATAAGCCGTTTGGCGCCGGTCCCTTGTAAACACAGGGTTTACTTGTGTGACCCCGAGAGGGGCAATCAACCACGCCAAACGGCAGGCCGGCCTAGCGATGAGAATCGTTGATCAACGTTGAACCGACCGGTGTAGCGCCCGCTGCCTCGGCACGATGATGAGGATTTACCGATGTTCATGCACAACAAACGACTGCAGTACACCGTCCGTGTCTCCCAGCCCAACCCTGGCCTTGCGAACCTGTTGCTCGAACAGTTTGGCGGGCCCCAGGGTGAGCTTGCCGCCGCAATGCGCTATTTCACCCAGGCCGTGACCGAGGATGACCCAGGGCGCAAGGACATGTTGTTCGATATCGCCACCGAAGAGCTCAGCCACCTCGAGATCATCGGATCGATCGTGGTGATGCTCAACAAAGGTGCCAAAGGCCGTTTGGCCGAAGGGGTGGAAGCCGAGGGTGAACTGTATCGATCACTTACCGGGGCGGGTAACGATTCACATATCACCAGCCTTTTGTATGGGGGTGGCGCCGCGCTGGTGAACTCTGGTGGCATTCCCTGGACCGCTGCCTACATCGACACCATTGGAGAGCCGACGGCAGACCTGCGTTCGAACATCGCCGCCGAGGCCCGCGCCAAGATCGTGTACGAGCGTTTGATCAACGTGACCGATGACCCCGGCATCAAGGATGCGCTCGGTTTTTTGATGAGCCGAGAAATTGCCCATCAGATGTCTTTCGAGAAGGCGCTGCATTCCATCCAGCCCAACTTCCCGCAAGGCAAAATGCCGGGTGATCCCGAGTTCAACCGTACCTACTTCAACATGTCCCACGGCGGGGAGGTGCGCGGCTCATGGAACGAAGGCCAGGATTGGGTCTACGTGGATCAGCCGCAACCGGCCGTCGATGGCGGTGATGGTATGGCGTCGGTGGAGCTCGATGGGGCCAGTGCGGACGCAGTGGATGCCATGAAGCTGAGAACCCAGTCCGATCCCGACCTGCAGCCAATGACCGGTGCCGAACTGGGCAAGGTCAATGGTGATGAGCCTATATGAACCGGCAGGGCAGCGGACCGTCGGGTCCGCTGCTACGTTCAAGCGTTACACGTCACGCGTTCACGCTCCCCGCATACCCATGTTGTCTCGCCCTTGCGCATGCACGTTAGCCTCCTGCGGCAGCGCCGTGACCTTGATGGCCCGCACCGGTACAGCAAACTTGGCGCCGATTTTCGAGAACCGTTCAAGCAGCTTGAAGTTGATGGCCTGCTGGATGTCCATGTACAAGTTGTAGCCTGGGTCCTGCACGATGTAGACGCACTCGAACTCCAGCGCCTCCTTGCCGAAGCCACGCAAGTGTGCCCGGTCGAAGCGTGCTTGGGCTTGGGCCTTGATCGCTTCCTCGACGATCCCGGGCGCCTTCTTCACCGCCTCGGTAGGCGTGTCGTAGGACAGACCAAACTCGAACACGATGCGACGTTCTTGCAGGCGCTTGTAGTTCTGGATGGTGCTACTGATCATGCTGGCATTGGCCATGACGATCTGCTCGCCGCCCAGGCTGCGGATGCGCGTGGTTTTCAGGCCAACATGCTCGACGGTGCCGGCCAGGGGGCCAATGACGATGAAGTCACCTACCTCGAACGGTTTGTCCACGGCGATGGACAGCGAGGCGAACAGGTCACCCAGAATGTTCTGCACAGCTAGAGCGACCGCAATACCGCCCACACCCAAGCTAGCGACGAAGGCGGTGATGTTCACGCCCAGGTTCGACAGCATGGCCAGTAGCACGATCGACCACAACAGTACCCGCGCACCCCAGGCCGACAACGTGGCCAGGGCACTGCTCTGCTGGGAACCGTCCGGGTTGTGGCGGGTGAAGTAGCGATCCAGGCCCAGGCCGATGGCACGGTTGGCCCACAGGCCGATCTGCAGCGCTGCGACGACGAACCAAAGGCTGCCGACCCGGCTCAACCAACGCTCCGGCAGGTCGAGCATGCTCAACCCCACCAGCAGCGAAGCCAGGAACAGCAGCGAGTTGCTGGTGCCTGACAGGACCTTCTCCACCACATGGCTCAAGGCCCCGGAATGCGAGGACCAGTGCTTGACGCGCCGCTGTACGAAACTGATGGCTGCCCTGGCGACCAGGAACGTCAGTACGGCCACAGTGACTGCGAGTAACAGGTTGAGAATGGAGATACCGAAGAACGTGGTATCGGTGAACAGTGTGATGATGCGATCGCTCATGAAGGCTTGCCTCCTCTAGCAAAGATTTCGAGGTGTCAGGCGTCGAGCAAAACAATTGCCCTGCGAATGGTTATCAGATGATCCGTGCACGTCGATCAGATCCGTGCACGTCGGTCAGAGATGAACTGTGCGGGTCGGGTAGGGGCCCGTGCGCGTGGAGGCCACTGATTGGTCCACGATGGACATCAAGTGGGGCCCGGTCCAGCGATGCGCTGATGCGGCACATCATGGCTGCGGCGCGTCGTCTTCAAGCGGTGTGCCGGTACGTGCGGCCAGTGCACGGTATTCCTTGCGCAGCTCGCGCAGGGTCTTGCTGTCCATGGCCTCCAGGTCCAGCACCGAACGTTGCGCCGATTGAGTGGCGCGGATCAGCTCGTCGAGCTTGACGTGAATGATGTCGTTGTCTCGGTTCTGGGTGTTCTGGATCAGAAACACCATCAGGAAGGTAATGATGGTGGTCGAGGTGTTGATGATCAGCTGCCAGGTATCGTTGTAGTGGAACCATGGGCCGGAAACCGCCCACATGATGATGAGCACGATGGCCATCAAGAACGTGCTGGGGCGGCCGGCTTGGTTGGATAGCCACTGACAGAACTGCGCGAACTTCATCGGATCCCTCCTGGTGATTGCAGCGTTTGAGGCGACGCAGTGGGCGCCGCCAAATGTGTAAGGGTCAGCCGTCAGATTGCTCTTCGGGTGGTACCTGGCCTTCCGGCCATTCGGGAGCCGGTTCGGTGGGTTCCTGCTCAGGTGCTTCAATGGGATCACCCGGATTGTGCGGTACGTTGTCCACATAGGGGTCTGGTTGAGTGGGGGCGGTCATGGTGGATTCCTCTTGGGATGTGCTGCGTTAGTGCCCAGCCCGTTGCCGGGTGTTCCATCGAATCTGCCAAGTGGAACGCCTGGACACTCAAGCGACTCCACCATCGAGTGAGGTCAAGGGGCTACTGAGATGATCTACCTAGGCTGTGCAGGCTGGAGCCTGCCCAAGGAGCGTGCTCCGGCTTTTCCCGAAGCGGGCAGCCATCTGGAGCGCTACGCCGCGCGCCTGGGTGCTGTGGAAATCAACAGTTCGTTCTACCGGCCCCATCGCCCGCAGACCTATGCGCGCTGGGCCGCATCGACGCCTGAGGGCTTTCGCTTCTCGGTCAAGGTGCCCAAGGCGATCACCCATGAAATGCGTCTGCAAGGGTGTGAAACGGCGCTGGACAGCTTTCTGGCCCAATGCGGGGAGTTGGGGGAGAAGTTGGGCTGCTTGCTCGTCCAGTTACCACCGTCGCTTGGGTTTGACGAAGCTGTCGTCAGGCGCTTTTTCGAAGCACTGCGGTGCAGGTTCGACAAGCCAGTAGTCGTCGAACCTCGGCATGAGACATGGCGCTCAGCGCAACCGCTGCTGATCGACTTTCAGGTAGGGCAGGTGGGGGCAAGCCCCTCCAGATTCGAGCTAGACGGCCAGCCCTCTGGCTGGTCAGGCATAGCGTATTGGCGGCTGCACGGCGTACCTGTGGTGTATCGGAGCGCTTATACCGATCAATACCTACGGGAGCTTGCCGCCCAATTGAAACGCGCCCATGACCAAGGGACGATCCCCTGGTGCATCTTTGACAACACCGCCAGTGGCGCCGCGGTCGGCGATGCGTTGTCGATGCGCAGTTACCTTGGCTGAGCGAAGCGGATCAAACTTTTCCCCGGCGTTGCGCTCTGCTCATAAAGACACCCTGTTCACGTTGGAGATGCTTATGAAAGATACTCACACCCACACCGGCGACAAAGTTCCGCGTCCAATTTCTTCAGAGGAAGCGCAAAAAGGCGAGCAGTCACCTGATCCTGTGTTGGAACGCCCTGATCCGGCCACCGAGGCCATCGACAAGGCTATTACCCCAACTTCCATCAAGGAGCTGGAGGAGCAGACCCGGGCGATTGAGCAGCAGACTGAGCACGTGGAGAAGCGCTTGAATCGTTAAGCGATGGGGTCGTTTTGCTGCATGCGCTGTGCTTTCCTGAAATTCAAGCCAGCGGCTTATTGCTGCGATGGGCCGCAAAGCGGCCCCAAGATTCGAGCTCCGGCCTGGTATTGCAGCGTCGCACCTTGAGTTGTCGGGGCAGGTCTGGCGCCCTGGCAAGGCCGCTCACCCACTGGCAGCGCGTAGCCTTGACGAGCCCTACGTCAACCCGGCTCCATCATCGTATTCTTTTTCCATCCCCGCAGATTCATGACACACAGCGTGAACTGCAGAATGATCAGCGCCCAAGCCTCGGCTTGCCAGCCCCAGGCCGCCCACAACAGGTTGCTTGCAATGAAGCAGCAGAAGCCGACCTTGCGCCGGGCGGGTCGCCGCGAGCCTATGCACCATGCTGCCACTACCGTCAGCACCATGGCCGGCCATTCCAGCCAATCGATCCAAGCCTCCATCGAACGGTCCTCGGTCCTGGTTTGTTCGTGGGACAGGCCAGTCGAAGCCGGGTTCAGATCGATCGTGTATCCCAGGCACTCCTTGCGATGACAGCGCGTGCGCCAACGTTTTTTTGAACCTCACCCGGCCTCGGCTTGCCCACTTCAGAAGTATTGCTTTGAATCGTAATCTAGAGGAGGGGTGTCATGCCCAGCACAGCACGCAAGGTCCGTTATGGTGTAGTGGCCGGCGGTTCGATTTCCCAGGGCGCGTTCATGCCCGGTATCGGGCAAACCGACAACTCGGAAATTACCGTCCTGGTCACCGGGGATGAGGAAAAAGCCCGGCAGTTGGGCGAGCGTTATGCCCTGCGCACCTACCATTACGACCAGTATGCTCAGATGCTCGCTGCGCGGGAGGTGGATGCGCTGTACATTGCAACGCCCAATTTCCGTCACCGCGAGTTTGTAGTGCCGGCGCTCGAAGCCGGTATCCATGTGTTGCTCGAAAAGCCCATGGGCATCAGCGAAGCCGATTGCAAAGCCATGATCGAGGTTTCAAAACGCACGGGTGCCAAGCTGATGGTTGCCTACCGCCTGCACTGCGAGCCGGGCACGCTGGACATGATCGAGCGCGTGCACAAGGGCGATTTCGGTGATCCCAGGTTGTTCACATCCATCTTCACGCAGCGGGTCAAACCCAATAACCACCGTGCCCAGAATGGTTTCGAGGCCGGGCCGGTACCGGACATGGGCCCCTATCCCCTGAACATGGTCCGCCAGTTGTTCAACGCCGAACCCATTGAAGTCTCGGCCATGGGGGTTCGCTCGCCGGGCAGCACCATGGATACCTGGGATACGGTCACCGTGAGCCTGCGCTTCGAAGACGAGCGGCTGGCGCAGTTCACCGTCAGCTATACCTTGCCGTCTACCGAGCGGTTCCAGCTGTTGGGCACCAAGGGCGAGATCGAGGCTTCGCCGTGCTTCGGTTATGGGGAAGGGGTAGCGATCAGCTACAGGGCTACCATCGATGGCGAGACGCGTGTGCACGTCAACCCTGTGGTGGACCAATTTGCTGGTGAAACGGCCTATTTCTCCGATTGCATCCTCAACAACGTCGCGCCTGAACCCGATGGGGAAGAGGGGTGGCGTGATGTACGGGTAGTCGAGGCAATCAAGCGAGCGCTTGAAACCGGTACACCGCAACGACTCGAACCACTGCCCGCTCGGCCGTTCGCACGTCGATCCGAGCAGCGCAGGGCTTTTGCCCTGGCCCCGGTACCGCCGATGGTTGATGCCGAGTCGCCGGCAGAATAACGGGCGAGCTGCGCGCCCCTTGAGGGCGCGCAGGCTTGATCACGCGGCGCGCTGTTCCGATTTGCCCTTGAGCAATTTCTTCTGCGCCATCATCGCCTGGCCCATCTCCTCGAGTTGCTGCTTACCCAGCAGCTTGCGTGCCGTGGGGAACAGCTCGCTTTCTTCTTCCTCGATGTGGTGCTCCAACAACTCTTTCATCACCTTGACCCGCCCTGCGAACTCGACCGTGCCGGTGTCTGTGCCTTCAAGGTCAGGCAGCACCAGTGAATCGACGGTACGGTGCTCTTCCTTGGCCTCGTAGTACATCTTTCCCTCTTCCTTACCACCAGCTTTTTTGATGGCTGGGTAAAGGATTTCCTCTTCCAGAGCGGTATGAATGGTGACTTCCTGCTTGATGCGTTCCAGCAGGTCGGCACGCTTTTTCACTGCGCGCTCTGTTGTCGAAGACAGCTCTTCAAGCAGTTTCTTGACCAACTGATGGTCCTGGGTCAGCAATTCGATGGCGTTCATGGATCACCTCTGCAGGTTGTTGTAATCACGGTTGCCATGGGTTGAGTCGAGCGCCAGGCCATCAGTTCCGCTGCGCAGATGACGTGCCTGGCGTGTCCCTCATCTACACGGTGCGCGACCACCCAGTGCCAACGCTGCGCGCAGCGCCGCCAGGTGTGTGAGGCCTTGCGGCAGGTTGCCCAGGTACTCGGCGGTGTCAGGATCGATCATCTCCGAATAGATGCCTGCGCCATGGTCAAGGCCTTGCAGGGCAGCTTCATAGGCGTGCTGCGCCCGTTCGTGCTGACCGAGCAGCACCCAGGCTTCCACCAGCCAGAAGGTGCACGCCAGGAAGCAACCTTCCTCCTCGACCGCACCGCTGTAGCGGTAGTGGAAAGGTCCTGCCGACAGGCTGTGCTGCACAGCGTCCAGGGTGCTCTGCAGCCGCTCAGGCGCCGGATAGCCGAAGCGCACCGCCAGGGCGATGCCTGCGTCCAGCCGGTCGCTGCCTGGGTAGAACACATACGCCTGGCGGGCCTCATGCCAGCAGTGGGTTTCGATCCACTCGAAAACACGGTCACGCTCGCGCGCCCAGCGCTGCCGGCAGGTAGTGGGCAGATGCCCGCCGTCGGCCAGTTCGATGGCCCGGCTCAGGGCCTGCCAGCAGCTGATCTTCGACAAGGTGTAGTGCCGCGTTTCTGGCAGCTCCCAGATGCCGGCATCTGGCTGGCGCCACTGGTCGGCGCATTGATCTGCCAGGCGTGACAGCAGCATCGCACTGCTGCCGTCCAGGATGTTGCCGGTGTCGATGAAGCAACGGGCAGTTTCGAATATGTCGCCGAATACGCCGTGCTGTAACTGGTCGCGGGCATCATTGCCCACTACGGGCGGCGATTGCTTGTAGCCTGGCAGGTCGATGGCGCGTGTGCATTCGCCCATGGCCCCGTCAAGGGTGTAGAAGACCTGCGCGCCATGCTCGGCCAGCCTGCGCAGCAACCAGGTAAATGCCGCCTTGGCTTCAGGCTGAGCGCCAATGCCGAGGAAGGCTTCGATGGTATACCCGGCATCGCGCACCCATGCGAAGCGGTAGTCATAGTTCTTGGTGCCGCCGATGCGCTCTGGCAGCGAGGTGGTGGCAGCTGCCATGATCGAACCGCTGGGCGATGACAGCAGCAGTTTGAGCGCCAGCGCGTTGCGTACCACTACCGACTGGTAGGGGCCTTCATAGATGAGGCTTTGCGACCACTGCCGCCATTCGCGATCGGAGCCGTCGATTCGGTCATCGATCAAGCTAAGTGGCGGCACCACCAAGGGTTCGTCGTGACCGGCGATCAAGGCCACCACGGTACGTTGCCCAGGCGAGGTGTCGAGGGTGGCGCGCACGCCCATGTCGTCCTTGCGCCGCACGCTGAGCTGTTGATCATGCAGGAACATCCCGAGGATATGGCCCGCGTGAAAAACGCAGCCATTGTCGTTGGGCGTAAGGTACGGGCTCACCGTGTCGGCTTGGGTGCCGAAATCGATGGCGATTTCGAACGCGATCGACCCTTCGATGCCCTCGATACGGCGGGCCAGTTCCGCCCAAGGTAGGCGCCCGGCAGGCCCGCTATTCAGCGATTCGGTCAACCGCGCCCGGCCGGTTGCAGTGATGTACTCGGTCTCCACCACGTTGCTGCCGGGGCGATAGCGACGCTTTGCCTGATAGGGCTGGGTCGGGGTAATGGCGAAGAAACCGCCGGTCTTGGGCGAGAGCAGTTGATCGAATAGAGGGGGCGAATCCATGTGCGGCACGCACCACCAGTCGATGGAGCCGTCCAGGCCTACCAGCGCTACCGAGCGCCCATCGCCAAGCGCTGCATACTGCTCCAGCGCCAGCCAGCCACCGGGGTCCCGTTGGGGCTCGGCACATTGCCGCGGGCTTTCAGATACGTCTTCCACATTGCAGCTCCTGCACCTTTGGTAGAGATGTGACTGAAGCGAAGCGAGAACAGTTCGTCATCTCGTGGGTAACGGCAAGAGGGTGACTGTCGGGTCAAAATAAATGGAATCTTTTGTTACGCCACTGGCTCCATTAGGCTGAGTTTGATGGAGGAGAGTCCAATGGCAGGACAACAACTGTATGTAATCGAGTACGAGCTACACGGAGAATTCAGGACTTTCATCATTCGACTGGAACGCATGGACAACGCCGAGGCCTGGCACTGGGCTAGCTGCGATGCAGGTGTCGGCATCATTCCGCGGTTCGGTCAGCACAAGATCAAGAAAGTCAGCAGGCCCATGGCCGAGCGCTATGGGTTGACCAACGTGCGGTGGCGAGTCTCGGGCAAAGGCCCTGAGTTCGTCGCGCCTGCGGTGGACATGAAGAAATTTGCGGTTGCCACCGACAAGTCCTGAATTCGATGATCCGCACGCCGGTGGCATATGCCCCGGCGTGTCCCAGCGTCTGTACTCAACCGTGCAGGGCTACGGGTACAAGAATGTCGACAGTCGCACGACGCTGTTGGCGCCGGCTCTCACGTGGCCTGTAACCTGGCCAGGTGCGTCATTGCGCACGGTGAGGTGAACAGTGGCCATTCCTGCTTCGTCGGTCGCCACTTCAATGAGCATCGCCTTCCCTTGGGTTTGTGTGCGCAGCGGGTGCGGTTGCACGGTTTCGATGCTGGTTTCCTGAAGCATGCTCCCGCCGAGTTGAACCCAAACCGGTTTGCTCGGCGCTCCCTTCACGCTGATCGATAGCTCGACAGGGCTTGCGCTGCGACCCAGTCGTTTGTAGTGCACCTGCACCTTGCCATCAGCACTGGTCGCCCTGGCATCGATCAACCAGGGGCTGGCCGGCACCATGGCGACCGCCAAGCCCAGTGGCAGTAAAAGTGCAAGCCATTTGAAGCGTCCGGCGCGCCCAAAGCGGTGGTGAGCATAGGCGCCTTCGGATGCTGGGTAATGCTTGGAAGTCATCGGGTACTCGTTCATCGAGGTGTGATCAGGCCCGTTCGCCGCGTAGCCAACGTTTGTGATAATGCGCAAGTTGCGACAGTCCATAGGCCGCCCCCTGGCGCATCACCTCGTCACGCTCGCCAAAAAAACGTTGTGTGGCAGTGAAAACGGCAAGCGGCTCCCCGGCGAACGCCCAGGCAAAACACAGCGTACCGGGCGGGATTTTGCCTTGCGCGGCAGGCCCAGCGACCCCTGTAGTGGCAATGGCGACGGTCGCGTCGCTGTCTTTCAATGCGCCCAATGCCATTTCCCACGCAACCGCCTCGCTGGTCAGGCCATAGCGCTCGATGGTCATGGGGCTAACGCCCAGCAAGCGTTGTTTGGCAGTGGGGGAGTAAACGACATAGCCGCTTTCTAGCACTTCGGCTGTACCTGGCAGGGCGGCCAATGCCGCTACCATGGCGCCTGCAGTGCAGGATTCGGCAGTGGTCAAAACAAGGTCATGTTTTTTCAAGTACTCGAAGACGGACTCAATCGTGTCGATGGCCATACCTGTAACTCGCGCAGCATTTTGCAGTGGACGCGAGCGCAAGGCTGTTGGTTCATTGCAAGTGCGTCCGCCCGTCCATCGTGCAGCAATCGAGCTGAACTTAGCGGGGCTCCCAGGCTTCCTTTTTAAAGAAGGTTGAAAAACCGATAAAAAGGGAGAGCGGTTATGAACGAGCCTGTGACGTACTTCTGGATCGCCGTGGCGGTCCTGATCCTACTGGTGGACCTGTGGGCCATCGTCAGTGTGTTTCGTAGCGACAAGACCGATGCCACAAAAGCAGCCTGGGCGCTATTGCTCTTGGCGCTGCCCGTGGCGGGTCTGGCCATCTGGGGTATTTGGGGGCCGCGTGGCATCAAGCGCGGCACCGGACCTTCTTCCCCTGAACATAGTAAAGGCTGAGGTGTCTTCATGAGCACATCAAATGAGCAGGACGCCAAGCGCGTTGAGCAAGCGCGCACTACGGGCGAAAAAGAGCGAGACAACGACGCTCAGCGCCCAGACGGGTCTACGGGCACCGAGCAGGACACTACGGCGCAGAAGACCGCCAGGGATGTACCGGCGCACAAGCCGTAAACCAATGCTCAGCTAGCTTCGCTACACCACGCGATGTCCACGGTAGCCGAGCACCGTTGACGAGCGCTTGGGCAAGCGCCCTGCCCGTGGATAATTTCTAGGAGCCGTACTGTGCCACGTATCATCACTCCAGCCACCCCAGAGCATGAAATCCAGGAGCATAACGCCCGCATGTTCGGCTCGCCCAAGGAACGGCTGGACTTCTACCGACAGGAAATTCAGTACGAGACGAGCATCCTCGCCAACCGTACGGATGCTTACCTGGCCGCCCAGTCCTTCCTGGTGATTGCTTATGCATCAGCCATGGGCAATACCAATCAGAGCTGGGGCGAAATGTTCACGCTCGTGGTACCGCCCTTTCTGGCGCTGCTTGGCGTGCTCAGTTCATTGAACGCCTGGCCTGGTATTCACGCCGCCTACAAGATCATCGAGCATTGGCAACTCAAGCAAAGTCATCTTCTGCGAAGCGAACCCATGATGGGGCTGGCTTATGACGAATCGCCCTTGTTCAGCGAGACGGAAACCTCCCAGGCCGGCCATCGCAAGTCCCTGCTTTTCTCGCTGCGTACGCCCTGGATTTTCCTCGTATGCTGGGTCTTGCTGGGGTCGTACGCGGTATTTATTCAGTTGGCGTAAAGACCAGGCCTTTCAACTCTTGGGCCTGAGGCTCATCATAGGCGTCTTTTGCGCAAATTAACGTGCCTGTAGCCGATGCTTGTTTTCAGGAAGTTCGAGGTCGATCGATGAATCAATGTACCGCTGGTGTCGCTACCAGTGGCCAGGATGATGCCGCGCTAACCGCAGAACGGTTGCAGCTTGCGCTGGACGCGGGCGCGATCATCGGCACATGGGTGTGGGATATACCCAACGACAGGGTGACGGCCGATGAGCGTTTTTCCCATTCGTTCGGCTTGCCACTGGCCAGTTGCCTGACCGGAATGCCTTTGGCTGACGCGTTCGCCTCCATTTACCCCGATGACCGTCAACGCGTTGCTCAAGCCATCCAGGCGGCCATGGCCCTGGGCGGCCCGTTTCGCTGTGAATACCGGGTCCGCCAGGATGACGGCTGCTACCGCTGGGTTGAGGCCAATGGTCGGGTCGAGCTCGATGAGCAGGGCGTGGCGGTGCGCTTTCCTGGCGTGCTGATGAACATCGAGTCACGTCGCAAGGCCCAGGCCGAACGCGACCGCATGTCCACGTTGCTGCGCACCTTCACCGCCGCGGTCCCCGGCGTGGTGTATGCCAAGGACCTGGAGGGGCGCATGCTGGTGGCCAACCACGGCGCCACGCAGCTGATCGGCAAGCCGCCGGAGTTCTACCTGGGCAAGACCGACCTTGAGTTCCTTGAAGATAAGGAGCAGGCCAGGCAGGTGATGGAAACCGATCAGCGTGTGATGGCCGGCGGGACGGCCGTCCAGGTCGAAGAGCGGGTGGACATGCCAGACGGCTCGGCCACGTATTGGCTATCGGTCAAGGCGCCGCTGCTCAGTGACGAAGGGCAGGTGATTGGCTTGGTTGGCTCTTCGATCGACGTCACCGCCCGCCGACAGGTAGAAGAGCAACTCCTTGAGCTCAACCGGACACTTGAGGCGCGTATCGCCCAGGCGGTAGCTGAACGAGAGGAGGCTGAAGCCGCCTTGCGCCAGGCACAGAAAATGGAAGCGGTAGGGCAGTTGACTGGGGGCATTGCCCATGACTTCAACAACTTGTTGGCGGGCATCTCGGGCAGTCTAGACCTGATCAGGTCTCGCCTGGCGCAGGGCCGCCTTGAGGATGTGGAGCGGTATATGACCGTGGCCTACGGGGCTACCCGCAAGGCCGCCGCGTTGACGCACCGACTTTTGGCGTTTGCAAGGCGCCAAACCCTGGTGCCCGTGCAGACCGATGTCCACGCGCTGATCGATGGCATGGCTGAGCTTGTGCGTCGCACGGTAGGCCCCTGCGTGAAGCTGGAGGTCCAGTTGTCCGCTTCGTTGCACACCTGCCTGGTCGATCCCGCCCAGCTCGAAAATGCCTTGCTGAACCTGTGCATCAATGCGCGTGATGCCATGGACGGGAACGGCCGGATTTGCATTCAAACGGCGGACCAGCACATCGACGGTGATGCAGACCCGGAGATCGCGTCGGGCGATTACCTGAGCATCTGCGTCACCGATGATGGCATTGGTATGGATGTCGAGACGCTCTCCAGGGCATTCGAGCCGTTCTTCACCACCAAGCCGCTGGGTGCAGGGACCGGCCTGGGCCTCTCGATGGTGTACGGTTTCGCCCGCCAGACCGGCGGGCATGTGCATATCGATTCGGTACCGGGACAAGGAACTCGGGTATTTATGCAACTACCCAGTCACGGTGGGCCTGCCCGGGTGGTCAGCGACAGCGTTGCCCCTGTGGTGAGTCATCGGGCGCGGCCGGGTGAAACGGTATTGGTGGTGGACGATGAAGCGTCAGTTCGCCTGTATGTCAGTGAAACGCTCAGTGGTATGGGCTACGTCGTCATCGAAGCAGCCGACAGCCTGGCAGGCTTGCAATTGCTGCGCTCGGACACTCGAATCGACCTGTTGATCACCGATGTGGGACTGCCTGGCGGGCTGGACGGCAGGAAGATGGTGGACGTTGCCAGGGGAACACGGCCGCGGCTACCGGTGTTGTTCATCACGGGATACGCACCGCCCGCGCCTGGGCAGCAGAGCTGGCCTGCTCACGGCGGCATGGTGCTGAGCAAGCCGTTCGATCAACAGACGCTGGTCAAGGCCCTGATCACCCTGATGCACCCTTGAGGTCTGGCCTGGCCCGCTGGGCAGCGGGCCAGGCCCTGACAAGGCTCGGTGCCGCTTAGATCGCTACCTCAGACGCCAATGTACCCGCTGCCGCCCCAGGTACCAGAATCACCTTGCGGCAATCATCCTTTTTCTGATCGAACATCTTGTAGCCCATTGCCGCTTCCTCGAGCGCCAACCGGTGCGTCACGATCAGTTCAGGTTGCAGCCGGCCAGCCTCGATGTGCTCAAGCAGTTCTGGCAAGAACTTCTGCACATGGGTCTGGCCCATCTTGAACGTCAGGCCCTTGTCGAACGCGTCCCCGAAAAGGAAGCCGTGGATGAACCCTGCATACACCCCAGGGACGCTGACCACCCCGCCGCGCCGCACGGCAGCAATGCATTGACGCAACGCCTTGCCACTGCTGCCTTCGATCTTGAGGGCTGTCATGACGGTTTCGGTGGTGCTGCCCTTGGCCTCGAAGCCCACTGCATCAATGACGGCATCAACGCCGCGCATGCCTGGGGTCAGCCGAATGATGCTGTCGGCAGGGTCATCGTCCTGCTCGAAATTGATTGGCACGACCCCATAGGCGTCACGGGCAAACGTCAGGCGGTAGTCGTTGTCATCGACCAGGAAAATGGTGTGGGCGCCCAGCATGCGGGCGCAGGCCGCGCTCAACAGGCCGACGGGGCCTGCACCGTAGATGGCTACCGTCGAGCCCTGGCCCACTTGCGCGTTGGTCACCGCCTGCCAGGCGGTGGGCAGAATATCCGACAAGAACAGCACCTTGTCGTCGGACAGCGAAGTCGGCACCTTGAAGGGGCCTACATTGGCCTTGGGTACCCGTACATAGTCCGCCTGGCCACCCGGGATGCCACCATACAAATGGCTGTAGCCGAACAACGCTGCACCGGGTGGAATGACTTTCTTGTTGATGATGGCGCCGCGGCCGGTGTTGGTGGTTTCGCAGGCGGCAAACAAGTCGTGCTGGCAGAAGAAGCAGCCGCCGCAGGCGATCACGAACGGAATCACCACCCGGTCGCCAACTTGCACATTGGTCACCGCGCGGCCGACGTCCTCGACGACCCCCATGAACTCGTGGCCAAAAATGTCGCCGTGTTCGGTTTGTGGGATTTTGCCGTGATACAGATGCAGGTCAGACCCGCAGATAGCGGTAGCCGTGACTCTCAGAATGATGTCGTCAGCGTCTTGCAGGATGGGGTCCGGAACCGTGTCGACCCTTACATCCTGTGCGCCGTGGTACGTCAATGCTCTCATGGTTCAACTCCTGCGAAGGCGGGTGTGCTATGCAGGTGAAACCACAAGGTAAACAAAAGTTCAGGTCGAAAGCTCGACCGGTGTATGCCGGACCTTCCTTGTTCAGGCTGCCAGTAACGGCAGGCGTATCGTGAAGGTGGTACCGAGCGCGGCGTCCGAATCGACGGTGATATCGCCACCATGGGCCAGGGTGATTTCGCTGACGATAAACAACCCCAAGCCGACAGAGCGCACCGAGTCGGCACGGTCCGTGCCCCGGGTCATGGGCGCAAACAGGGACGCGAGCAAGGTGTCGGGAATGCAAGGGCCATGGTTGTGCACGCTGACCACGGCGCCATGCTCGTGAAGATCCGTGGTAACGGTGACGGGGTGAGCGAGGTCACCATAGGCCACGCTGTTGGCCACCAGATTGCCAATCATCTGCTGCACGCGATCTGGGTCCAGCGCAAGTTGCCCTTTACCTTTGCAAAGGTGACGAATGCGCGCCTGGGCGAAGGCGACTCTCAATTCGTTGACGCTCTGATCGACCGTTGAACACAGGTCTATCGGTTGGCGGCGGATGGTGATGCCTTGGCCAATTCTGACCGAGGCAAAGTCGAGCAGGTCAGCGATCATGCGCCGGGCGCGTTCCGAGGAATGCCTGATACTGCCCAGCAGGCGTCTTTCCTTGTCCCTGTGCTCGCCGCGTTCGAGCAACTGCGTAGCCATCTTGATCGCGGTTAGCGGGTTTTTCAGGTCATGGCTGGCGATGGCGACCATCTGCTCGGCAAAGGCTGCACGTCGTTGGGCGCTCTGGTAGGCGTCGGCCAGTTCAGCCTTGGCCTGCTGCAATGCAGCTTCGGCCTCAGTGGTCTGCGCCAGCAATTGCTCGGCTCGGCGCCGGGCGGTAAGCAATTCACGCTCGTAGCGATCACGCTCGATGGTGCCGAACAGCGCCAGTTCGTGGAACACGCCGTGGGCATATTGACGGCGCACGCCATTGAGCAACATGGTGATGACGTGACCGGTGCGGTGCCGAACCTCCAGCTTCACCTCGGCCACCGAACCCTGCATTTTCATCAGCGGCGCCCAATGGGTCTGATGGAAGATGCGTCCGCCCATGGTCAACAGCTCCTGAAACCTGCACTGCGTCAGGTCCTGGGGTGCGTAGCCCAACCATTTGCAGAAGGTCTGGTTGGCCTTCACGATCATTCCTGTCTCAGTGGTGACCACCAGGCCGCAGGGTGCCCCTTCGAACAACGATTCGACAGCCGGTATCTCACCCGCGCCAGTCATGGTCCCGGTGCCCAGGGTTGCAGGAAAGCATCCATGGCCTGGGAACAGGCTGTAGGGGCGCTCATGTGGGGGCAATGGCCGATGTTGTCGATCATGCACAGCGTGCTGTTGGGTAGCACTGCATTGAGGTACTGGCCCACGGAAACCGGGGCGATAAGATCGTCGATGGACTGAAGAATCAACACAGGTGTACGCAAGCCTTGCACATCCATCCGGTTGTCAGACAGGAACGTGACACGTGCGAACTGACGCGCAATGTCTGGGTCGGTGCGGCAGAAGCTGTTGGTCAGCTCCTCGCTCAGCATCGGCTGGCCCGGGGCGCCCATGATCACTGGCGCCATGGTGCTCGACCAGCCCAGGTAATTGCTGTCCAGGGTTTCAAGCAGTTCGTGGATATCCTGATGCTTGAAACCGCCAATGTAATTACCATCGTCGATATAGCACGGGGAAGGACCCACCATCACATGGGCCGCAATGCGACCCGGTTGCTGCCTGTCCGCCAGTGCGCCAATCATGGCGCTGACCGAGTGGCCGACCAGAATCACGGTGCCTTGGCCATATTCGGTGATTATCTCGTTCAAATCCGTCGCATAACCTGCCAAGGAGTCATAGCGAACGCGATCATAGGCAGTCAGGTCCGACTGCCCGGCGCCGACCAGATCGTAGGTCACGGTGCGAAAGCGCGCTTGAAAATGCGGTAAAAGGTACTTCCACATCGATTGATCGCAGCCAAAACCGTGGGAAAAGATCAACGTGACAGGGCCTGCGCCCGCAATGCGCACGTTGTTACGCTTAGATAAGGTCATGGCTTTCCAAGAGGCTCTGCAGCATCCGTGGCAGGGTGGGTAGGGCATGCTTGGCCATCGTCGGCAGTTGACGCTACCGCTTAACAGCAAGCGTAGGCTCAAGATGACGAATCGACATTGGCCATTGAACAATAGTTTCGTAAGCAGCCCCTGTTGGTGGAGCAATTTGCCGCTTGGCGTTGTCAAGAAGTGACCAGTTGCATCATTGCCCAACCAGGAGAGTCACGTGACGGACAAGAAGGCCCGCGTCAGCAATCAGGCGACCGGAGACATATCCAACCTGCCGCACGACATGTTTTTTGCTGCCGTGCAAACGACGCGCATGCCCATGATCGTGACCGATCCCAGCCGCGACGACAATCCTATCATCTTTGCCAACCGCGCGTTTCTGGAAATGACCGGCTATGACGCCGGCGATATCATGGGGCGAAATTGCCGCTTCCTGCAGGGCCCGGAAACCGAGCGAACAGTGGTGGACGCCATCCGTGAGGCGATCGAGAAGCGCGTGGACATCGCCACCGAAGTGCTCAATTACCGCAAGGACGGCTCCAGTTTCTGGAATGCGCTGTTCATCTCGCCGATTTTCAACGAGCGTGGCGACCTGATCTACTTCTTCGCCTCGCAGCTGGACGTCAGCCGTCGTCGCGATGCCGAGGATGCACTGCGTCAGGCGCAGAAGATGGAAGCCCTGGGTCAGCTGACAGGCGGCATCGCCCACGACTTCAACAACCTGCTGCAAGTGATGGGCGGCTACATGGGCCTGGTGGCCAGCGAGACCGACAAGGCGCAGCCTGACCTGAGCCGCATTCGCCGAAGCGTCGGGCACGCGCAAACGGCGGTCGATCGTGCCAGCACCCTTACCAAGCAGTTGCTGGCCTTTGCCCGCAAGCAGAAATTGCACGGTCGGGTGCTTAACCTCAATCATCTGCTCGATGACGTTGTCCCTATCATCGAGCGCACCTTCGGTGCCGAGGTGACGATCGAATACGACTTGGAAGAGCACTTGCGAAACTGTCGCATCGACCCGACCCAGGCCGAGGTGGCGCTGTTGAACATCTTCATGAACGCCCGAGACGCCTTGATCGGCCGCAAGCGGCCTTATGTATTCATCGAAACGCGAAACGTGCATGTAAGCGATATTAATCTGTCCTTCGATGGCCTGTTGCCGGGCAGTTACGTGAGCATCTCCATTACCGACAACGGCATCGGCATGCCTGCCAGCATTCGAGATCGTGTCATGGATCCTTTCTTCACCACCAAGGAGGAGGGCAAGGGTTCAGGGCTTGGGCTGTCCATGGTATACGGGTTCGCGCGTCAGTCAGGTGGTGCGGCCCGGATCTACACCGAAGAGGGCGAAGGCACCACGCTGCGCTTGTATTTCCCGGTGGACGAAGCCAGCCCGATTCAGGAAAAGCCCGTGAAGCTGGTTGAACGCAGTTCCGGCACCGAGAGGATTCTCATCGTCGAAGACCGCCCTGATGTCGCCGAGCTGGCCAAAATGGTGCTGGAAAACTATGGCTACGACGCCGACATGGTGCTCAACGCACGCGAAGCGCTAAAACTCATCGAAGCAGGTGAGCGCTATGACTTGTTGTTCACCGACCTGATCATGCCCGGGGGCATGAATGGTGTGATGCTGGCGCGCGAGGTGCGTCGCCTGCAGCCGCAGATCAAGGTGCTGCTCACCACCGGCTACGCGGAAAACTCGATTGAACGCACCGACATCGGCGGCTCTGAATTCGATGTGATTTCCAAGCCCTGCCAGCCCCATGATCTGGCACGCCGTGTGCGGCAGGTACTCGATGGTCATACGGGTATTGTGTGAGGTCGGCTCGCTCGAGCCCCGATCAAAGTGAACCATTGGTTGCTCCCTGGGCTCGATTGAAAAAGCGAGCACAGGGAGACTGGCATGACGGCATTCATTGAGCAGCCTACCACTGACCTGATGCACTTGGAGGCGATCAACCGTTGGTTCTCGACCTTTGATGATCACGCGTTACGCGACGCATGCCCCAGTGCCTACCGCGAGGAATTGCTGCGCCAGGCAGACGAGATGAAACGTCTCGAACTGATCGCTTGGCAGCAGTGGCGGGATCTTCGACAACTGGTTGACAGGTCATTGCAGCGGGCAGCGGAGGTCATCCGCTGAAAAGGCTCGATAGCGCTAGAGGGATACTCACTTCACAAGGCCGGCGGCATGCGGCCGACCCGACCTTACTGAACCAGAGTCAAGCCGCAGGCTGCGTCCGCAGCGACGCTGAACGCGCAAGCTGATCACTGATCACGCCAATGAAATGATCCAGCGTCCAGGGCTTGGGCAAGAACACGGCGCCAGAGGGGAGGGCATGACTTGACGGGTCGTGATAACCACTCATGACCACGATGCGAGTGTCAGGCTGCGATTGGCCCACTTGATAGGCCAGCTCCAGGCCGTTCACCGCGCCAGGGGTGCGAACATCGGTCAAAAGCATCGAAAAAGCCGAGCGCGAAGTAATTTCCAGGCCTTCTTGTGCTGTTTCCACGCTGGTTACCGCTGCGCCCAGATCCTCAAGGGCAATGGCGATCAGCTCACGGATGATAGGTTCGTCCTCAACCAGCAGAACGGTCGGACAGCTGGGGAATTCGCACGTTTTCATGGCAATACTCTGGCTCTGCGCACGCTGAATAAAGGGAACATCCGATGTAGGCTTGCAGCCAGAGGTGCAAGCGATAGCTGTGCGCTACCGTTATGACCTCGGGCTGTAGCAAAAAATTCCGTCTCTGAGCAGTTGCCTTTTCACCAGCGCAGAAATCAGGGGTCAGGCGCCGGGTTCCTGGGCTAACCGTTTCAGCAATGCCTTGGCAGTTGCCTCTGACGATGCCGGGTTCTGCCCTGTGATCAAATGCCCATCCTCGACCACATGGCTTGCCCAGTCATCGGCCTTGGCGTAGTTCGCCCCGTGGTCACGTAGCATATCTTCCACCAGAAACGGAACGACGTCGGTCAGGCCTACAGCTTTCTCCTCACTGTTGGTAAAGCCAGTGACCTTTTTGCCCTTGACGACAGGGTGACCGTCAGGCGCTTTGACGTTCTTCAGAACACCTGGGGCGTGGCATACCGCTGCGATGGGCTTGTTGGAGGCATAAAAGGCTTGCAACAGAACGATCGAGTCCTGATTCTCGGCCAGATCCCACAGGGGGCCGTGGCCGCCTGGATAGAACACGGCGTCGAAATCATAAGGGTCGATTTCGCCAAGGGGTACGGTATCGGCCAGGGCAGCCTGGCCCTCGGTGTCTTTGGCGAAGCGTCGGGTCGCCTCGGTCTGGGCATCGTCTTCGTCACTTTTCGGGTCCAGCGGCGGCTGTCCGCCCTTTGGCGAGGCAAGCGTGACGTCGGCTCCGGCATCCACGAATGCGTAATAAGGTGCCGCGAACTCTTCCAGCCAGAAGCCGGTTTTCTTGCCGGTGTCACCCAGTTGATCGTGGGACGTCAACACCATCAGGATCTTCTTCATGCAGGTCTGTCCTCCAGCTCGGGATGTGCAGGGCTGCTGCCCTGATAAAGGGTGGGAGTGCGGCAAACGGTCAGCGTTCCATGGAGGTGAGCGTCAGGCTTGCCGACGCTACGGTTCAACGGGGCGTAGGACATGGCCTGGCGTAGTGAAGAGCTCGGTGCCATGCGGCGGTCACAAAGCTGTAACACAGCTGATGCAAAGTGTGCCGGCCATCACACGGAGCGCTTTCAATGATACGCCTGATGAAGTCTGCTGCACTCGCCGTCGCGGTCTCCCTTTGCGCCACATCGGCTTCGATCGCCGCAGAAAACATTCGCCTGACCGGTTCCGGGGCCAGCTTCCCCGCACCCATCTACCTGACCTGGTTCAAGGACTTCAGCAAGAAATCCGAGGGTGTGACCGTCGACTACCAGTCCAAGGGCAGCGGCGCCGGGGTGCAGGATTTTCTGAACAGGACCGTTGACTTTGCCGCCAGCGACTCGGCCATGAGCGAGGCCGACATGGCCAAGGTGGGCGAGGGCGTACAGCTGCTGCCCATGACTGCCGGCGAGATCGTGCTGGCCTACAACCTGCCAGGCAACCCAAAAGGGCTCAAGCTGCCGCGCGAGGTGTACTCCAACATCTTCCTTGGCAACATCACGCGCTGGAACGACCCGCAAATCGCAGCCGCCAACCCCGAACTCAAGCTGCCCGACACCCCCATCACCGTCGTGGTGCGTGCCGACTCCAGCGGCACGACAGCGGTGTTCACCAAGCACCTGTCGGCCATCAATGCCGACTTCAAGCAAAAGCTGGGTGAGGGCAATACCGTCAACTGGCCGGCTACTGACAAGTTCATCAAGTCACCGAAAAACGATGGCGTGACCGCCACCGTACGCCAGACCCCAGGCGCCATCGGCTACATCGAGTACGGTTTTGCCAAGCTGGCCAAGGTGGACTTCGCCCAATTGCAGAACAAGGCTGGGCAGTACGTGGTGCCCAATGCCGAAAGCGGCGCCGAGGCCCTGGCCGCCGTGAACATGCCGGAAAACCTGGTGGCCTGGCTGCCTGATCCGGACGGCGCCAAGTCCTACCCCATCACCTCCTACACCTGGATGATCTTCCGCAAGGACAATGGCAACCCCGCCAAGGCCAAGGCCATGCGCGACATGGTCGAGTACAGCCTCACCGAAGGGCAGAAGATCGCCGACTCGATGGGCTACATCCCGCTGCCGCCCTCGGTGGTCGAGCAAGTGCGCAAAGCCTCCGCCAACATCAAGTGATACCGACGCCCCTGGCGTGCGCCTGACACGCCGGGGGTGTCAGCACCCTGTCCCGGAACCTGCCAATGAATACACCTTTCGACCTACCGGATAACCCCCATTCCGCCTGCCGGCCGCCGTCTGTCAAGGACGTACTGGTGGACCGCACCTTCCGTGCGCTGGCCCGCATCGGGGTTGTGCTGGTACTGGCACTGGTCTTCGCACTGGTTTACGAAGTGGGGCGCAAGGCCTTGCCAGGCATCGAGAAGCATGGCTTCGACGTGTTGTTGGGCAGCGTCTGGGACGTCAACCAAGGCAAGTACGGCATTCTTCCGGCCATCTGGGGGACGCTGTACAGCGCATTCATCGCCTTGCTGATCGCCGGTTTCTTCGGCGTCAGCATGGCCATTTTTCTGACCCAGGATTTCCTACCGGCCAGGCTCGCGGCAGTCTTTCGCACCATTGTCGAGCTGCTGGCCGCTATCCCGAGCGTGGTGTACGGGTTGTGGGGCATCTACGTGGTGATTCCAGCCATACGGCCCCTGACCACCTGGCTCAACAGCGAGCTGGGCTGGATCCCGTTCTTCGGCACGTCCCTGAGCGGGCCGGGGTTGCTGCCGGCAGCCTTGGTGCTGGCGATCATGATTCTGCCGACCATCGCCGCCGTCTCCCAGGACGCGTTGACCAGTGTGCCGATGAAAACCAAGCAAGCCGCCTACGGCATGGGCACGACGCACTGGGAGGCGATTCTCAAAGTCATGGTGCCCTCGGCCGCGACCGGCATCTTTGGCTCGCTGGTGCTGGGCCTGGGCCGCGCCCTAGGGGAGACCATGGCCCTGGCGATGCTGGTGGGCAACGCCAACACCATCTCCCTGTCACTGTTCGCGCCGGCCAATACCCTGGCAGCGCTGCTGGCCTTGAACTTCCCCGAAGCCGGACCGAATGAGGTGGAGGTGCTGATGTACGCCGCCCTGGTGCTGATGTTCATCACCCTGCTGGTGAACGTACTGGGCTCGATGATCATGCTCTACGCGCAACGAGGTAACCGCTGATGACCGATCTCTCCACGCCAGTGGCCGCGCTGCCAAGCCTGCAGCGCAAGCTCGAAGGACGGGCGCTGCGCAGCGTACTGCTGACCACATTGGCTTGGCTCGCCGCGCTGGTGGCCAGCGTGCCCCTGATTTCGGTGTTGTACATGCTCATCACCCGGGGTGGCGCACGGCTGAACCTGGAAGTGTTCACCGAGCTGCCGCCAACTGGCTTCGAAATGGGGGGCGGCTTCGGCAACGCCATGGCCGGTACCTTGGTCATGGTCGGCATTGCAGCGGCCATCGCTGTGCCGGTGGGCATCCTGGCGGCCGTGTTCCTGGCCGAGCTTGGGCCTGACAGCAAGCTGGCCAACGCCGCACGTTTCGCCGCCAGGATGCTGACCGGCTTGCCGTCCATCCTGGCCGGCGTGTTCGCCTATGCCCTGGTGGTGATGACCACCGGGACCTACTCGGCGCCGGCAGGCGGCGTGGCGTTGGCCGTCCTGATGCTGCCAATCGTGGTCCTGACCGCCGAGGAAGCCATGAAGATGGTGCCCAAGATCATGAAGGACGCCGCCTACGGCATGGGCTGTACCCGGGCCCAGGTGATCTGGAAGATCGTGCTGCCCACCGGCCTGCCAGCCATCCTGACCGGAGTCATGCTGGCCGTGGCCCGGGCGGCCGGCGAAACCGCGCCGCTGCTGTTCACCGCGTTGTTCAGCAACTACTGGATCTACCACGATGGCAGCCTGGCGGTGATGAACCCGACCGCTTCGCTGGCGGTGCTGATCTACAACTTCTCCGGCATGCCGTTCGACAACCAGCTGGAGCTCGCCTGGGCGGCATCGCTGGTTCTGGTAATGATCGTGCTGGTCATCAACATTCTGAGCCGAGTATTCGGCAAGCCCAAGTTCTGATAGGGAGCATTCGACGTGAACGTATCCACCGCCCAAAGAGTCGCTCCCCTGGCCAGCGAAACCCCCATCGTCATGGATTGCAAGCTGGACAAGATCTTCTACGGCAACTTCATGGCCGTGCGCGACAGCCACGTGCCGATCCGCAAGAACGAGATCACTGGATTCATCGGCCCGTCCGGTTGTGGCAAAAGCACCGTGCTGCGCAGCCTCAACCGCATGAACGACCTGGTCAAGGGCTTTCGCTTCGAAGGGCATGTGCACTTTCTGGGGCAGGACGTCTACGGCAAAGGGGTCGATCCAGTCGTGGTGCGTCGCTACATCGGCATGGTGTTCCAGCAGCCCAACCCGTTCTCCATGAGCATTTTCGACAACGTGGCCTTCGGCCTGCGCCTGAACCGCTACAAGGGCGACATCGGCGACCGGGTCAAGCATGCCCTGCAAGGCGCTGCGTTGTGGGATGAAGTGAAGGACAAGCTCAAGGTCAGTGGCCTGTCCCTGTCCGGTGGCCAGCAGCAGCGCTTGTGCATTGCCCGGGCCATCGCCACCGAACCCGAAGTGTTGTTGCTCGACGAACCCTGTTCGGCCCTGGACCCGATCGCGACCCGGCGGGTGGAGGAGCTGATGGTGGAGTTGAAAAAGGATTACACCATTGCGCTGGTGACCCACAACATGCAGCAGGCCATTCGCGTGGCCGACACCACGGCGTTCTTTTCGGTCGACATTTCCCAAGGCACCCGCACGGGCTATCTGGTAGAGATGGGTCCCACCACCCAGATCTTCCAAGACCCTCGTGAACAGCTGACGGCCGACTACATCAGTGGCAAGTTCAGCTGACCCTCGCTTGAGAACGCCCGCGCGCCAGTGCCAGGACGGCCGAGGCTCGCGGTTGCCTTTACTCGAATACCGTAATCAGGGACATCCGATGCCAGCGACACCCCGCCTGGATCTCAATGCCGTCGAGCACGCCCTGCGCCAAGTGCAGGCGCATTTTGCCGAGCTCAGCCGCCACTTCACCGAGCCTCGCGACCCGTTCACGGACGAGGTGCTGTGCAACGTGCTGGAGGGCTACGCGCTGGTCGATCACTATGTGGCGCGCGGCATCGACCTGTTTCACCTGCAGCAGGTGAACCTGATGCTGGAAATCAATGCCACCGTGCTCTGTGGCAGCGACGCCGCCCGTCGCGAGGAGTTCGCCGCGCACCTGGCCGCTACCGAAGCCCATTTCTTCAACAACGTCGAAGGCGGCATCAAGGACTTGTACAACTGGTACTGCGGTTATGGCAGCGATTCGGTATGGAAGCGGGCTGCCGGCGTGTACGTGCGTATCCTCAGCAAGCCGCAGCTGTTCATCGAAGGCAATAACCGTACCGGCTCGCTGATCGTCAGCTATCTGCTGATGCGTGCAGGCTTGCCGCCATTTGTGCTGTCGCTCGAGAACGCCGAAGGCTACTTCAATCCTTCGTCAGTCATCCGCAACTCGGCCAAGCATGGCGTCAAGGCGCTGTACGAGCTGCCCAAGATCAAGAAAAAGTACGCCGCGTTCCTGGAAGCCCATGCACCGGCGCCCAACACGTTTTTCCTGCCAACCCCCCTGCGCGAGAGGAGCCTTCGATGAGTCGCAGATCAGCCTGGCAGCGCTGCCGAGCGGTGCTCGACAGCGCTACACGTCAAGCCCAAGTGCGCATCTCCTTCGACATCGACGATACCTTGGCCTGCCTGCCCGAACACGCCGAAGCCGAGCCGGACCGGCTGCCGAGCTTCGTCCACCGCTGGTTGGGCGAGCCCCTGCGCAGCGGTACTCGCGAACTGATCAGCGACCTGCGCCGCCAGGGTTGCAGCGTGTGGATCTACACATCCTCCGGACGCACACCGGCCTATATCCGCCGCTGGTTGCTGCTGTACGGTATCCGTGTCGATGGCGTGGTCAACAGCGACCGCCACCAGCATATGCTGGGCCAGCGGGGGCTGGTCAATTCCCCGTCCAAGCTGCCTTCGGCGTTCGACATCGACCTGCATGTGGACGACTCCGACGGTGTACGGCTCGAGGGACTTGAACATGGTTTTCGCGTGGTAGTGGTGTGCCCCAAGGACGACCAATGGACGCAGAAGGTCAAGCAGGCGGCTACCGATGTTCAGGCCATGCTGGCTTGGCAGCAACCTCATCGCTTCAGCACAGCACGTGCGCAGCGCGGATCGATGCTCGCTTCCTGACCCGCCAGAGGCAAGGCAGGCTACAACTGGTAGGCGTTCCCGTTCATACGCTTGGCTACCTGCCTGCCGGTCTTCGGTGTCCATCATTGATGCGTAAGCCCTAGGTCGCACTACCCCGCACAGCCCGTAGTGGTCCCAAACCACCGGGCCTTGCACGCCCTTCGCAAGCAGGCTCGATGCTGCGCCAAAGCAGCGTTTCTGACCACTACCCAGCTTTCGATAATCGCCTCCGACACTTTGTCCCCGTTTGGAGCGCGCCATGCACAACAACAAAAACAAGTCTCTGCCGCCTCAGTACCTGGCAGTTGCCATCGCCAGCCTCGCGGCCGTCAGCCTGAGTTCCTTGGCGCAGGCCGAGATCATGCTGTACGACCAGAATCAGACCACCTTTTCCACCGACGGCTATATCAACGCGTTCTACGTCAACAGCAAGGTCGACCGTGAAGGTGAACAATTCGACCGCCGCCAGTCCCGGGTGAAAATGGGTTTCCTGCCCAATTACCTGGGTTTCAACATGGGCAAGCAGGTCAACGACCTGAAGCTCGGGGCCCGTGCTTCGTTCTGGGTCACCATCAACGACAGCGAAAGCAACGGTACCGACACGGCCATCGATGTCCGGCAGTTCTACGGCACCGTAGCCAACCCCGAATGGGGCGAGGTGCTCATCGGCAAGGACTTCGGGCTGTTCGCCCGTTCGAACATCCTGCTTGACGAGTTGCTCGCCGGTTACGGCCAGGTCAGTGACACGCTGGGTCTTGTCGATGGCGGTGGGGTGTCGTTTGGCAACATCGGTAGCGGCTATCCATACCCGTTCCCGACCTCGCAGATCACCTACCGTACCCCGGTCATGGAGGGCCTGCGGATCGCCGTGGGGATCATGGACCCGGTCGACACCAACGACAGCAGCCCCACGGGCAAGGCCTACCAGAAGAACCCCCGCACCGAGTCCGAGATCACCTACCAGTTCGACCTGGCAGGTGCACAAATCTACAGCTGGCTAAACGGCAGCTACCAGACCTCCGACAACACCGACGACTCGGTCCGGTCAGTCACTTCCAAGGGCCTTGGCTACGGGGTGCAGGCCAAGCTGGGTGGGCTGTCCCTTACCGGGTCCGGTTTCCAGGCCAAGGGCATCAACCCGTTCTTCACCAACAATGCTGGCGAGCCGGTGTTGCGCAACGTGGACAGCGATGGCTACCTGCTGCAAGCCTCTTACAAGGTGGGCAAGAACCGGGTTGCGCTTTCCTACGGCAAGACCAAGGACGACGGCAACGGCGCGGTAGGCAGTGGTGCCGATTATGAAACCCGCGGGGTGGCGCTGTTCCATGACATCAACGACAACCTCAAGCTGGTGGCCGAGTACAACCAGTTTTCCATTGAGGGTCATGACACCCGCGCGCAGAACGAAGACACCGATACCTTCGCCGTGGGTGCGGTGCTGACCTGGTAGCGATCTGGCGCAGGCCTGGCGTTCAACGGGCTTGCGCGGTATTCGAAACCTTCAGGGTCAGGCTCCTGTGCCGACTACGCCCAACGAAGCGTGCACCCGCGACCCAAGTAGCATTCGAACCCCAGCCCACGCTTCGTACACTCAGCGCTCAGCCAGCCCTTGCCGGAGATCCCGATGCAGCAGGCACATAACGAGGGCGTGGTCAGCGCCATGTCCCAGGCCAGCGATGCACGCGTGGCGGCTCAGGAGCTTGCGCGGCAACTGCTGCATCCGCATTTGGGCTTCGTGCTGTTCTTCTGCACCGCCGAGTACGACCTGCAGGCCCTGGGCCAGGCCCTTGAACAAAGCTTTGGCGGCATACCGTTGGTAGGGTGCACAAGCGCGGGGGAGATCACACCGCTGGGCTATGGGCGCAGTTGCGTGACGGCCGTGGGTTTTGATCATCGGCACTTTTCCATCGCCACCGAACTGATCGACGAAATGGAGCGTTTCAGCCTGATCGACGCCCAGCAGATGGTCGAACGACTGGTCGGCAGCTGTCGTGGGAATGCCCTGGCTCAAATCAAGGGGCACAGCTTTGCATTGACCTTGCTCGATGGCTTGTCCAGCCGTGAAGAGACGGTGCTTGCGGCCCTGAGCGCAGCGTTAGGCGATATCCCGCATTTTGGTGGCTCGGCCGGGGACGACAACTACCTGACCCAGACCCACGTCTTCTACGGCGGGGCGTTTCACCACGGTGCTGCCGTGGTGGTGCTGGTCAATACCTGGCTGGACTTCGAAGTGTTCACCACCCACCACCTTGAGCCACGGCAGGAAAAACTGGTGGTCACCGGCGCCGACAGCGCCCAGCGGCGGGTCTACGAGCTCAATGCCGAGCCTGCTGCCGAAGAATATGCACGCCATATCGGGGTGCCGGTCAGCGCCCTGGACCACAGGCTGTTTGCCGCCCACCCGCTGGCCGTGCGCATGCACGATCGGTACTACGTGCGGGCCATCCAGCAGGTGCATGCCGACCTGAGCCTGAGCTTTTACTGTGCGGTAGAGAACGGGATCGTGCTCACGCCCATGACGCCCGGCCCGTTGCTGCCGAACCTGCAGGATCTGTTCGATGGCCTGCAGCAGCGCCTGGGTCCGCTGGTGCTTACCATCGGTTGCGACTGCTTTCTGCGCCGCCTGGAGCTTGAGACCCAGCAAGGTCTTGAGGCAGTGGGTGATTTTCTGCGTGAGCAGCGGGTGATGGGCTTCAACACCTATGGAGAACAGTTCAATGGCATGCACATCAACCAGACCTTCACCGGGGTTGCCATTGCCCGCAACCGCACCCGCCACGGCCAATGAGGCGCAAACCGAACTGGCGCAGCTTCGCTACGAAAACCGCAAGCTGCAGCGGATCAACGCCGCGCTGATCGAGCGCATCGAGTCGGGCGTGACGCGCGGCAGCGACCCCTATGCGGCGTTCCAGCATTCGGTGGTGCTGGCCGAGCAGGTGCGCGAGCGCACTGACGCGTTGAACCAGGCCATGGCCGAGCTCAAGGCGGGCAACCAACTGCTCAGCGAGGCGCGTCTGCGCGCCGAAACCGCGCACCAGCACCTGATCGATGCCATTGAAAGCATTTCCGACGCATTCATCCTGTTCGACCGAGACCTGCGCATGGTGCTGTGCAACAGCCGCTTCAAGGCCTTCTGGGAAAACCGCCGCGTGCGCATCATTCCCGGCATGCGCCTGGCCGAAGTGCGCAGGCTGATGACCAGCAGCGGGTTGTTCAGCGAGGAGCCGCGCAGCCCGACCGACGAACGCCTGTTGTACCGACAGCACAACGGCCGCTGGCTGCAGGTCAATGAGCGGCCCACCTGCGAGGGTGGCCGGGTGATCCTGTTCACCGACATCACCGAGGTCAAACTCAGCGAAACCCTGCGCAGGGAACAGGCTGTGGCGCAGAAATCGCACCTGTTGCAGCGGGCGGTGGACAATTTGTCCCAGGGCGTGGCCATGGTCAACGCGGACGGTGTGCTGGAGTTGTGGAACCGCCGGTTCCTGGAGCTGAGCGGGCTGGCTCCGGTTGCCGCCCACCGTCCCTTCGCCGACGTGATTGCCGACAGCGAGCTGCGTTTGCTCACCCCCGAAAGCCGCGACGACAGCGGGCGTGTCGTGCACGAGTGCGAGCAACGCCTGTTCGACGGGCGCATGCTGGAGATCCGCACGCATCCACTGCCCACTGGCGGATTCGTCAATACCTTTACCGACATCACCGAACGCTACCTGCATGCCGAGGCCCTGAGCGAAAGCGAGCGCTGGATTCGCTTGATCACGGACCATGTGCCGGCGCTGATCGCTTACCTGAACGCCGATCTGGTGTATGAGTTCACCAACAAGGTCTATGAGCAGTGGTACTGCTGGCCCAGTGGGCTGATGCTGGGCCAGAGCCTGCGCCAGGCCCATAGCGAACAGCATTACCAGCGCCTGGAAGCCTACGTGGCGCAGGCGCTGGCAGGGGAGAGCGTTACGTTCGAATTCCCGGAAACCAACATCAACGGTCAGGAGCGCCACATGCTGCGCTCCTATGTGCCAAACCGGCTGGCCTCCGGCGAGGTGGTGGGTATCTTCGTGTTGATCCGTGACATCACCGAACGGCGCAACACCGCCCAGGCGTTGCACCAGGCTTATCAGCACCTGGAGCTGCGGGTCAGGGAACGTACGGCCGAGTTGACCAGCCTCAACGAACAATTGCTGAGGGAAATCGAGGAGCGGCGACGTGCCGAGGCGCGCTTGCGCGAGGCCAAGCATGAGGCTGACCAGGCCAACCTGTCCAAGACCAAGTTTCTCGCTGCGGTCAGCCATGACCTGCTGCAGCCCCTGAACGCGGCGCGCTTGTTCACCAGCGCCTTGCTCGAGCGCCGTGATCCGCAGGCCAGTGCACAGCTGGTGCGTAACGTCAGCAACTCGCTGGAAGACGTCGAGAACCTGCTGGGAACGCTGGTGGATATCTCAAAGCTCGATGCCGGTGTCATCATGGCCGACGTGGCACCCTTCGCCCTGGCGGAACTGATGGACAACCTGGCAGCAGAATATACCCAGGTCGCCCGCAGCGAAGGGCTGGCCCTGCACTTCATAGGCTGCTCGGTCGTGGTGCGCAGCGATATCCAACTGCTGGCGCGCATTCTGCGCAACCTGCTCAGCAACGCCATCCGCTACACCCCAAGCGGACGCGTGGTACTGGGCTGTCGCCGCCAGCCGGGTCGCGTGCGCATCGAGGTGTGGGACACCGGTATCGGCATCGCCGAGGAGCACCTGGAGGAAATGTTCCAGGAATTTAAGCGTGGCGCCGTGCAGCGGCCGGATCAGGACCGCGGCCTGGGCCTGGGGCTTGCCATCGTCGAGAAGATTGCGGGCATCCTCGGCCACCGTATTGCCGTGCGCTCCCGGCCCGGCAAGGGGTCGGTATTCAGTGTGGAAGTGCCATTGAGCACCACCGCCCCGATTGCCAGGGCCCAGCATGCCGTGTGCGAGTCGATGCTCGAGTGCCTGCGCGGGGCCCGAGTGTGGGTGCTGGACAATGACGCTGCCATCTGTGCCGGCATGCGCACGTTGCTGGAAGGCTGGGGCTGTTGCGTGATCACGGCACTGTCGGAGCAGGACCTGGCCCGTCAGGTGGACAACTACCATGCCGATGCCGACCTGCTGATTGCCGACTATCACCTCGACGACGATTGCAATGGGGTCGATGCCGTTGCACGCATCAATGCCCGCCGCGCCAGGGCGCTGCCGGCGCTGATGATCACCGCCAACTACAGCAACGAACTCAAGCAGCAGATCCGCGAGCGGGGCCATACGCTGATGCACAAGCCTGTACGACCCATGAAGCTCAAGACTGCCATGAGCCACTTGCTGGCCACCCGGGCCCCCAAGGGATCAGCGTCGTAGGTAGTCAGCGAAGTCGATGTCGCCGGCACTGAGGATGGCCTGCACCCGGTTGTGCACGTTCAGCTTGCGCAGGATGGCCGAGACGTGGGCCTTGACCGTGGTTTCGGCGATATCCAAGGCATAGGCGATCTGTTTGTTCGATTCGCCCTTGGTCATGCGCTCGAGCACCAGCAACTGCTTGCGGGTCAGGGCCTGGAGCATTTCCGGCGGGAAACTTGGGGCATCGCTCAAGCGGCGGCTACTGCTTTTCTGCGCGCGGATGATATCCGGCGGCAGGTACACATTGCCGTTGAGGATCTGCTCGATCGCTTCGATCATCTGCGCGCGCGGCGAGGACTTGGTGATGAAGCCCACCGCGCCATAGGTGATGGCTTGCAGCACGATCTGCTTTTCCTGCTCGGCCGAGACGATCACCACCGGGGTGGTGGGCGCTTCGTTGCGCAAGGTGATGAGCCCATTGAGGCCATGCATGCCCGGCATGTTCAGGTCGAGCAGGATCAGGTCCAGGTCGTCGTGGTCCTTGGTCAGCGTCAGCGCGCTTTCAAGGTCAGCGGTTTCCATGATTTCACTGCCCTGGAACCCGTCGCTGATGACGTTGTGGATCGCTTCGCGAAACAGCGGGTGATCGTCGGCGATCAAGATTTTGTACATGGCCTATTCACCTTGTTCTTGTTTGAATGATTGAGCGCGCAGGGGCAAGTGCCCGGTCAGGGAAACGCTGCCGGCTGGGCCGCCTGCACGGGCAGGTTGGCCTGTTGCCAGGCGTCGAGCCCGTCGCGGTACCAGTAGAGGTTGGTGTAGCCCAGGTGTGCTGCGCGTTTTACCGCGTTCCAGCTCAACCAGCAATCGGCCCGGCAGTAGAAAACGACGGGGTACTGAGGCTCGCCCCCTGTGGCCAGACGCAGGTGATGCTCGAAGTAACGTTGCCAGTCTGGGCTGAGCACGCCGTCCCCGGTGTTGGGCAGCCACAGGCTACCGGGCAGGTTGGCATGGGGTTCATCTTCGATGAAGCGTTCATGCAGCCACTGACGGCGGTAAACGTCGATCAGGACAGGCGCCGGATGGCCCCGCATCATCGCCTGCAGTGCGGCAGTGTCTATCACCTTGCCACCCTCGACCTGTGGCGGGGTGGGGCTGCGGTACAGCGCGGCGCGGTAGCCATCTGGCGTGAACGTCGGTGGGGTGTCGGCCAGGGCATGGCCCAGCAGAAGGCTCAGCGAGGCGGCGGCCAGCAAACGCAGGGGCAGCCTTTGGAGGGCACGTGGCATGGTCTGTTCCTTCTTGTTATAGGCGCATTACATGCCAGTGCCGTGGCTTTGTGAATGCGACCATAGACACCCTGGGCAGTACCAAAGTAGTAGAGGCGAGGGCCTGGCTCACCGTGGCTTGCGCAGGGCGGCGTGCTGCGGGTTGAAGGTGACGATGGCCAGCAGCGTGAACAGCACGCTCAGCGCCAGGCATACCGCCAGCGCCAGCAGGTTCAGCCGCTCGTAGAGCGCAAAGCGCACCAGCTCGACCGCATGGGTGAACGGGTTGACCGCGCACAGCCAGTACAGCCACTGGCTGGCCTCCTGCATTTTCCACAGCGGATAAAGCGCCGACGACAGAAAGAACAGAGGGAAGATCACGAAATTCATCACCCCGGCGAAATTCTCCAGCTGGCGGATCGCATTGGACAGCAACAGCCCCAGTGCACTGAGCATGAACCCCACCAGCAGCACTGCGGGCAGGGCCAGCCCCAGGCCGCCTACCGGCGGCTCAATACCGTAAAGCCAGGCGATGGCGATGAAGATGTACACCTGCAACACAGAGATCAGCGACGTCGCCATAAGCTTGCTGCACAACAGGAACGCCCTGGGCAGCGGGCTGGTCAGCAGCACCCGCATGCTGCCCATCTCCCGATCGTAGACCATCGATAGCGAACCCTGCATGCCATTGAACAGCAGGATCATGCAGGCCAGGCCCGGCACGATGTAGACCTCGTAGGGAATGTAGCTGTCGTAGGGCTCGATGATGGCGATGCCCAGTGCCGCACGAAACCCGGCAGCGAATACCACCAGCCACAGCAAAGGGCGCACCAGTGCGCTCAACAGGCGCGTGCGCTGGCGCACGAAGCGCAGGGCTTCACGCATGAGGATGCCGCTGAAGCAGTACCAGTAGGCGTTCATCAGGTGGGTGCTCCGGCCATGTCGCGCGTGTGATGGGCGAACGTACGGCCCAGGTCGCCGCCGTGGGGCTGCATCGTGGCTTCGGCAGGTCCACTTGCCACCACCCGGCCCTGGTGCAGGATGACCAAGTCATCGGCCGGTTGCACTTCATCGAGCAGGTGAGTGGTCCACAGCACGCTCAAGCGCTGATCGCTAAGGCACAAGTCACGCACGTGCTGGTTGAGCGCCTGCCGGCTGGCCGGGTCCAGGCCCACGCTGGCTTCGTCGAGCAGCAACAGGCGGGGCCCGTGCAGCAATGCCCGGGCAATTTCGACGCGGCGCCTGTGCCCGGCATTGAGTTCGCGCACAGGGTCACGGCGCCGTTCCCCCAGCCCTTGGCGGGCCAGCTCGGCGTCCACGCGGCGCTGGGCTTCCCGTCGGGGCAGGCCATGCAGCGCCGCGTGATAGCGCAGGTTCTGCTCCACGCCAAGGTCCAGGTCCAGCGTGCTCTGCTGAAACACGACGCCCAACTGGCCCAAGGCCGCCCGCGGCTGGTGGCGCAGCGAACAGCCCAATACCTGGATATCGCCGTGCTGCAAGTCATACAGGCAGGTCATCAAGGCAATCAGGGTCGACTTGCCGGCGCCATTGGGCCCCAGCAAGGCGGTAAATTGGCCCGGCGCCAGGTTGAAGGTCACGTCCCTGAGCGCTGCGCGCTGACCGTAGGCGAAACTGACCCCCGTTACGTGCAGTGCGTTCATGGCGTGACCACCACACCCCATGGGTAGCGGCCGACCTTGATCGACTTGAGCACCTTGAGGCTGGCCACCTCGATCACCGACACGTCGCCGCTCACGCCATTGGTGGCCAGCAACTGCTGCTGGTCAGGGGTGAAGGCCAGCTGCCAGACGCGGCGCCCCACCAGCAGGTAGTCCAGCACCTCGAATGTCCTGGCATCGACCACCGCCACATGATTGGCCGGGCCCAGCGCTACGAACGCGTACTTGCCATCGGCGCTGAGCTTGACGCCCACCGGCTGGACTTTGTCAGGGTGCACACCCTTGATGGCGAAGTTCAGGGTCTTGAGCACCTGGCGCGAAGCCACGTCCAGGATGGTGACGGTCCCGCCAATTTCCGCCGACGCCCACAGGTGCTTGCCGTCCTGGCTGAATTCCACGAAACGCGGGCGCTGGTCCACCGGCGTGCTGTCGGCCAGGGTCTGGGTCTGGGTGTCGATCCAGTGCAGCATGTTGGTGGTTTCGCTGGTATTGACCGCCCATTTGCCATCCGGGCTCACGGCCATGCCCTCAGGCTCGATGCCCACCTCCACCTGGGCCAGCACCTTGTCGGTCACGGTGTCGATAACTGTGACCAGGGCATCGTCTTCGTTGGACACGTACAGCCAACGGTCATTGGGATGCAGGGCGAACTGCTCGGGGTCTTTGCCTGAGGGCAGTTCCTTGACGAGGGTACGGCTGGCCACGTCCATCACCTGCACCCGATCCGAATCGCTGGCGCAGATGTACAGCAGCTTGTTGTCGTGTGACAGCAGCAGGCCGCGCGGGCGTTGGCCGACGGGCAGGGTGTCGGTTACCGTCAAGGTCTGCAGGTCGATCAGGCTCAGGGTGTTGTCCTTCTCGTTGGACACCCAGGCGGTGGCGGCCAGGGTAGGCTCGCAGGCTATGGCCAGCACGGCCGGCAGCAGATGGGCGCACAGCAGGCTGCGTGGTGAGGGGAGGCGGCGCATGGCAGGTTCCTTGTTATTGTGTGGGCGTTTCAGGGGTACGTGCAGGTCACGTCGGCCTTGTCGAACCCCAGGCTGTCCATCTCATTGGAAGGGTGCAGGAAGCCTTCCTGCGGTGAGGTGCTGACCAGGGCCCTGGGCTGCACCAGGGGGATGGGTTGGCGCAGCTCGCCATTCCAGGGCCTGTAGCTGAGCTTGCGCCCCTTGAAGCCATCGAGTGGCAATTGTTCGCTGACAAGCAGCTGCTGCAAGGCCTGGGGCTTGGCCTCACGCAGCTTGCTAACCGCCGTGGCGATGCTGCGCACCGCCATCCAGGCTGCGAAGTCACGGTCGTTCATCCAGCGGCCGGCCTGCGCTTGGAAACGTTTTTGCAATTGCGCGGCGCCGAACGTTTCCACGGTCTTGTGCCAGCCAGTGGGCGTCAGGCCCTGAGTGCCGGCGACCGGGCGGGGCAACCAGGTCTGGTAGGGCACGTATTCGCCGAAGTCGCCACGTTCATCAGCCACCAGCACCACGTCGTATTCACGCGCCTGGGTGAACAGCGGCATGTCGGCCTGGGCGCTGCGGCGCTGGTCGTTGTCGAACGTCCAGCGTTTCTCGGCCACCAGGTGCAGGCCAAAGCGCTTCGCCGCGCGGCGCAGTGCGGCGGCGTAGGCTTCATCGTCCGGGGTCTGCCCGATGATCAGCAAGCCGCGCTGCCATTTGCGCAGCACCAGAAACTGCACCAGCGCATCGGCCAGCATCGCCCGCCCAGGCAGGGCGTGCAGCACATTGCCCAGGCACTGCGTGCTGCGTACGGCGTCATCCGGGCTGCCGGCATTGAACAGCAGGCTGTCGGGCAGGGCCGCAGACAAGGCCCGCAGGCTGGCGACCGGCGCATTGACGACGAACAACCGCACGCCTTCCCCGTGCTGGGCCTGGGCAGCATGCAGCAGTTGCTCGGCGGAGTCGGCACGGGCGCTGACCAGCTCGAACTGCTGCTTGAGAAACCGCCCGGTGCTGTTGCTGTCGGCAATGGCCAGTTGCGCCCCTTGCAGGCCGGCATCGTCCGGTTCAGGCAGGATGTTGGACAACAGCGGCCCGCTGTCAGGGCGATAGCCCAAGTAGCCGATGCGGATGTGCAACGCGCTCGCAGCCCAGGTGTCAGCCTGCTGGTCTTGCGCCCAAACCGTCGGCGCGAACAAGCTCAGCAGGCAGGTCAGGACAAGGTGGGCAGGCTGGCGCATATCGCACTCCACGGCAGATGGCGCCAGCATAGAAAGCCTGCCGGGGCCGGGGAATATGCAGAAAGTAGCGCCCAGCCGCTACCAAGGTAGTAGCCGATGCGTCCGCGCCGGGCCCTAGGATGGCAGCAGTTGCCCTGGAGTCCGGTCATGCACGCTGCCAATCTATCTGCCCTATGGCGTATCAACCTGTGGGTCACCGGCTGTTTCGCGGTGTTGACCCTGGCCTGTGCGGGGGTCGTGCTGCATCAGGCATCAGCCGATGTGAAACGGGAGTTGCAGTCGGCCGAAGCGGTAATGGCATACATGGCCCAAGCCGCCATCCACAACCCGGCGAGCCTGCAACCTGCGCTGACCGAGCACCTGCGCCACGTGCGCGTGCAGTGGCTGAAGCCTGGCGAGCTTGAAAAGGCGGCGGTGCCGTTCGCGGCCGGGCTCGACGGCTGGTTGGGCGCGGTGCTGGCAGGCAAGCACTACGACAGCACGCGCCTGCTGGCCCTCGATGACGGCCGGCGCGTCGCGCTGAGCGTGGACGCCCGCGATGAGGTGGACGAAGTCTGGGATTCGCTGCAACAGTTGCTGGCGGTCTGTGTTGTCGCGTTGGCCGTGAGCCTGCTGTCCATCAGTTGGGCCGTGCGGCGCGGGCTGCGCCTGCTGGCCGCGCTGCTGTGTGCACTGCGTCAGGTGTCGGGAGGCCAGCTGGACGTGCGCCTGCAAGAGGCCGGTGGCCCGGAAGCGCGCCAGTTGGCCGGGCACTTCAACCAGATGGCTGCTGCGATCGAGCAGGCCCAGGCCGACAACCGGCAACTGACCGGCGCTTTGCTGGCGGTTCAGGAGCAGGAGCGGACAAGACTGGCCCAGGCGTTGCACGACGACCTGGGCCAGTACGTGGCCGGCATCCGCGCCCAGGTGTGCCTGTTGCAATTGTGTGCCCACCAGCCTGAGCAGGTGCGGCAAACCACCCAGACGCTGGAGAGCAATTGCGCAGGCTTGCAGTTCGGTTTCCGCGCCTTGGTACGGGATTTGTACCCGGTTGCGCTGCAGCACCTGCCCATGGCGGAGGCGCTCAACCAGTTGGTGAGCCAATGGCGTGCCAGCCAGGCCATCGAGTGCCAGTTGCTGGTCGGCGCCCAGTTGCCGGCGCTGTCACCCACTCGACGCACGCATCTGTACCGGTTGTTGCAGGAAGCGCTGACCAACGTCGCCCGTCATGCCCGCGCCCGTCAGGTGCGGATACGCCTGCAACGCGGCGCCAACGGGCTGCGCCTGCTGGTTCGCGACGATGGCTGTGGTGCCAGCCAGCCTGGGCGCCCAGGGGTAGGCCTGCATTCGATGGCCGAGCGCGCCCGCAGCCTGGGCGGTGAGTTGCGCATACTCAGCCATCCTGGTGCCGGGTGGGCACTGGCCCTGACGATCCCTTTGGAGGTGTCATGAATATCGTGCTGGTCGACGACCACGCCGTGGTCCGCCAGGGCTACGCCAGCCTGTTGCGCGCCGTGTTGCCAGCGATGCAGGTGCGCGAGGCTGCCAGCGGTGAAGAAGCCCTGGCCCGGGTGCAGGAGCAGGTACCGAACTTGGTGATCATGGACTTCGGCCTGCCCGGCATCAGTGGGTTGGAAACCACCCGACGCCTGCGCCAGCGCCTGCCGCAATTGCGGGTGCTGTTCTTCAGCATGCATGACGAGCTGCCACTGGTGCGCCAGGCGCTGGACGCCGGCGCCGCCGGCTACCTGACCAAAAACTCGGCCCCGCAAGTGTTGGTCGAGGCCGTACAGCGCGTGCTTGCCGGGCACGCCTACATCGAGCAGGGGCTGGCCACGCAGCTGGCCTGCAGCACGACGCACGATGCCTGTGACCCCAGGCTGCAACGCCTGACCCAGCGTGAACTGGAAATTTTCGTGATGCTGGTTCGTGGCACACCGGCCCGGTCGATCGCCGAGCAGCTGTGCATCAGCGCAAAGACCGTCTCCAATCACCTGACCACGCTCAAGAGCAAACTTGAGGTCGGCTCCCATGCTGAACTCGTGCACGTGGGTATCGACCTGGGTCTGGTACGTATAGCGGGTTAGGCGGGTGCCAGAAATCAATGTTCCCAGGTGGCTGGGCAGCCGGTGCAGCCTTGCATGTTGGCGTCCTGGAAGTTGCCGTAGTGCAGGCGCGCGCCCTCCAGATGGGCTTGTTCGAGGTTGCTCTGGCCGAGCTTGGCTTCCTGGAGGTTGGCGTCATTGAGCTGAGCGCCGCGCAAGTCGGTCTTGCTCAGCCAGGCCATTTCCAGGTCGGCAGCCTGCAAGTTGGCCTGCTGCATCCGGGCACCGGAGAGCCGGGCGAATTGCAGGTAGGCGGCGCTAAGATCGGCGTTGGCGAACTGGGCGCCCTGGGCGAACAACCCCCAGCCCTGGATCGCTATCAGCCGTGCGCCGCTCAGGTTGGCCAGGCGCAGGTTGCTTTGCTGCAGGCTGGCGCGGGTCAGGTTGGCGCCCTGCAACCGGGCCTTTTCGAGGTTGGCCAGGTCCAGCCGGGCGTGGCGCAGGTCGGCATCGCGCAGGTCAGCGCCGGCCAGGTTCATCTTGCGCAGGTCCTGGTTGGCCAGCTTGGCGCCCCGCAGGTCGGCGCCGGGGCATTGGCTGGCTTCGGCAATCACGCAGCCGTTGATGCTCAACGGCGTGTCGCTGTCGTCGATGTCAGTGGCCAGCGCCATGGCGGGGGTGACGGCCAGCAACAAGGCCAGGGGTAGAAAAGTCATGATCGAGCTCTCTGGGCAGACGGAAAAGGGCAGGGCGCAGCCAGACCGCACCCCGCTGTCGGTCAACGGTGAGCGGTCGTGTTATCCCAGCTCGGTATCTTGAACACCCAGAACGAACCGCCCTGGGCAACTGGCTTGGTCAGTTCGGCCATGTCGCCACCCCACAGCGGTACCGCGCCGCCATAGCCGACAGTGACGCCGATGTACTGCTCCCCGTCCTGCTCCCAGGTAATGGGCGGGGAAACGATGCCGCTGCCGGTCTGGAATTTCCACAGCTCCTTGCCGGTCTTGGCGTCGAACGCCTTGAAGAAACCGTCACCGGTGCCGGTGAACACCAGGTTGCCCTTGGTCGCCAGCACCCCGGCCCACAGCGGCAGGTGCTCCTTGTGTTCCCACACCAGCTTGCCGGTGGTTGGGTCCATGGCACGCAGGGTGCCTACGTGGTCGTCGTACATGCGCTTGATGCGAAAGCCCATGCCTAGGTAAGCGGAGCCTTTCTTGTAGTTCACCTCCTCGGTCCAGTACTCCTCTTTCCACTGGTTGCCTGGGATATAGAAAAGCCCGGTGTCCTGGCTATAGGCCATGGGGTTCCAGTTCTTGCCGCCCAGGAAGGGTGGCGACACTTCCACCGGTTTGCCCTTGGTTTCACCCGGCAGCGGCTTGGCGGGCCGTTGCCCTGGGTTTTCCACGGGGCGGCCAGTCTTGAGGTCGATGTGGCTGGCCCAGGTGATGTTGTCGACGAAGGGGAAGGCGTTCTGCAGCTTGCCGTCGTTACGGTCCACCACGTAGAAGAAGCCGTTGCGGTCGGCATGCCCCGTGGCCTTGATCACCTTGCCGTGCTTGTCCTTGTAGTCGAACAGCACCAGCTCGTTGTTGCCAGAGAAGTCCCAGGCGTCGTTGGGGGTGTGCTGGTAGAACCATTTGACCTCGCCGGTGCTGGGGTCCACGCCCACCTGACCGGAGGTATAGAGGCTGTCGTAATCGTGCGGGTTGCCGTCCTTGGCGGTGCGTGCCCAGGTGTTCCAGGGGCCGGGGTTACCGGCACCGACGATGATGGTGTTCGTCTCGGCATCGAAGCTTGCGCTCTGCCAGGGCGCGCCGCCGCCGTGGCTCCAGGCCTCCACCTTGCCGGTTTCGGTGGTCGGGTCATCCGGCCAGGACGGTGCCTTGACGTTGCCGGTGGGGGTGCTGTCCTTGCCATTGAGGCGGCCCATGTGGCCCTCCACGAAGGGGCGCATCCACACTTCCTCACCGGTTTCCGGGTCACGGGCGAACAGCTGGCCCACCACACCGAATTCATCGCCCGAGCTGCCGTGGATCAGCAGCACCTTGCCGCTGGTCTTGTCTTTGACCAGCACGGGCGCCCCGGTCATGGTATAGCCGGCGCTGTGGTCGCCGAACTTCTTGTTCCACACCACCTTGCCTGTGTTCTTGTTCAGCGCAATGACCCGAGCGTCCAGGGTGCCGAAATAGACCTTGTCGCCGTAGATGGCAGCGCCTCGGTTGACCACGTCGCAGCACGGGCGAATGTTGTCCGGCAGGCGGTGGTTGTAGGTCCACAGGCGTTTGCCGGTCTTGGCATTGAGGGCGAATACCCGCGAGTAGGAGCCGGTAACGTACACCACCCCGTCGCTGACGATGGCCTGGGACTCCTGGCCACGCTGCTTTTCGTCACCAAAGGAGTAGGACCAGGCCGGGGTCAGCTTGAACACGTTCTTGTCGTTGACCTGGGCCAGCGGGCTCCAGCGCTGGGCGTTGGTGCCCATGCCGTACTGCAGCACATCCCCAGGCGTGAGGTGGTCGTTGGCGATGTCTTCCCAGGTCACGTTCTTGCTGGCAGGTGCCGGGCTTGTGGTTGCCGCCGTGGCCACTGTCCCGGTGGCCAGGCTGGCGGCCAGCAGCAGGGCCCTCACGCTCAGGGCCAGGGGAGACGGGGCGGGTAGCGATCTTGTTGTCATGGTTGCGATTCCCTGTGGAGTTTGGCCCGCACAGCGTGGTCCGCCTGGGCGCTGCGCAACAGGGAGAAAATCCCGCCGTGGCCGGGAAAACTTCCCAGCGCCAACCTCTTTTCGCACTTCGTCGCAAGCCCTACTACCAAGGAACGAACACCCGACCACCAAAGCAGCATACGGCCCCGGCGCTGCGGTTTCTAAGATGGCGGCACGGCCTCTGTGGTTGAGGCCTTGCGTGCAACCGTGAGGGCATAACAATGACAATCAAACGCAACGTCGTGCTTGCTGCAGGCCTGTTGGCCGGTGCCGTGTTGACCGGGTCGGCCTGGGCCCACGGCAACGTGGTGCCTCAGGCGGTGGAAACCCAGGGGCTGACCCCGATCAAGGATGCCGGCGTGAGCCTGGATGCCGATGGCTGGGCGGCGGTCAACCCTTACCGGGAGTCTCCCGAGCACGACAAGGCGGTGGAAATCGGCGCGTCGGCGTACAACCAGAACTGCGCAGCGTGCCATGGTCTGGAAGCCAAGTCCGGCGGCATCGCACCTGACCTGCGCATGCTCGACGTCGGCGAAGCGGGCGATGAGTGGTTTGTTGAACGTGTGCGTCACGGTGCCGTGCGCGATGGCCGCGTGTACATGCCCAAGATGGCGGACTACCTGAGCCAGGAAGCGCTATGGGCGGTGCGCACCTACCTGGACAGCGTGCACGTGGACGAATGAACGTCGTGCGCCACTGGGCAGCCAGGCTTTGCGCCATCGCCGGCCTGCTGCTGTGGGGGGCGGCGGTGCAGGGGCAGGTGCGCAATTACGATTCGATCATCGCCGCAGGCGAGCTCAAGGTCGCGGTCTACAAGGACTTTGCCCCCTACAGTTTCCAGGACCATGGCCAGGCCCGTGGGGTGGACGTGGAGCTGGCGCAGGCGCTTGCCGATGCGATGGGCGTGCGGCTGCAGCTGATCTGGGCGCCGCCTGGCGAGAAGCTCGACGACGACCTGCGCGATTACATCTGGCGAGCAAGTCCGCTGCGTCACCAGCAGTTGGCCGATGTGATGATGCGCGTGCCTTACGACCAGGCGTATACCCAGAAGCGCAACGAAATGGGCGAGCTGGAAAATGGCCAGGTGGTGATGTTCGGCCCTTACCAGCAGGAGCGCTGGCAGGTGGCGTTCGATCGCAGGCGCCTGCCGTCGGTTGGCAGTATCGCGACGCTCAAGGGCCACCCGGTCGGAGTCGAGGTAGACAGCGTGCCTTCGTTCTACCTGACATCGGTGTTCGACGGGCTACTGCGTGCAAGCGCACGCCACTACCCCAGCGTGCAGCGGGCGTTTGCGGCCCTGGGCCAGGGCGAGGTGGATGCGGTGATGGCCATGCGCGGTGAAGTGGACTGGCAGCTGCACCAGGCCCGCAACCCGCATCTGCAGGTGGCTGAAAACGCCTACCCCAGCCTGGGCAAGCAGGTGTGGGAAATCGGAATGGCGGTGCATGAAAGCAACCGGCAGCTGGCCTACGCCCTGGAAGAAACCCTCGAAGCGATGATCCGCGAGGGTCGCATGCAGGCGCTCTACGCGCACTACGGGCTGCGCTATGAGGTCCCGGAGATGTACCAATAGGAGCGAGCGATGAACTGGCGAGCGGGGTTGGGGCTGGTGTGCATCCTGGGCTGGTCGGCTTATGGGCAGGGCGATGCGCCTGCCAGCAATGCCGACCCTGTCCCTTCGGTGATGTGGGCGTTCTACCACAAGCAGATCCTGAACCAGGCGCCGTTCGTCTTCGATGATCGGGTCAAACTGCTGTCGCCGCCTTTTGCCGAGGATGCCCGCCAGGTCCCGCTGGAGATCGATGCCAGGGCCTTGCCTGATGTGGTGCGGATTCTGGCCTGGGCCGAGCTCAATCCATTGCCGCGCATCGTCGACTTCGAACCAGGGGAACAGGTCATGCCTTGGTTGTCGGTGCGCATCCGGGTCGAGCAGGCCACGCCGTTACGGGCAGCTGCGTTGACCCGCGACGGCATCTGGCATGTGGGGTCGGCCCTGGTCGACGCAGCCGGTGGAGGTTGCACCGCACCCAGCGTGGTGCGCACCCAGCCAGGGTGGGAAGAGCACTTGGGCGAAGTGCTCGGCGGGCGCTATCGGCGCCAGGACGGCAGCCGCTTGCGCTTGCAGATCGCTCACCCCATGGACAATGGCCTGGTCAGCGGGATTCCGGAATTTTTCATCAACCAAGCTGAGCTACTGGATGGACATGGGCAGCGGTTGGCGGCTTTGGTGCTTTATCCGGCGGTGAGTGAAAACCCAAGCCTTGGGTTCGATGTACGCGCACCGGGGCCTACCCGCCTGGTGCTGCAGGACAACAGCGGCAATCGGTTCGAAGCCGCCGTGCCCTGAACGTGGCCGGCTTGTTTTCATGCTCGATGGGAGGCACCTGATGCGATGGATGATGCTCTTGCTGCTGGGCGTGTGCCTGCCGGCGCTGGCCGACTTCGACTACCGGCTGGCGCCGCGCCAGATCGCCCAGGGCACCTGGGTGCTTGAAGGCAGTACCGACAATTTCGCCAAGACCAACGGCGGCAATGTCGTTAACACGGCGTTCATCGTGACCGACGCTGGCGTGGTGGTGATCGACAGCGGGCCGTCCAAGCGCTATGGGGAGGCCTTGCGCCAGGCAATCGCCGGGGTCACGCACAAGCCTGTCATCGAAGTCCTGTTGACTCACCACCACCCTGATCATGTGTTGGGTAACCAAGCGTTCGCCGATGTGCCGATCGCTGCGCTGGCCGGTACGACCGAGCTGTTGCGCCAGCAGGGCGATGCGATGGCCGAGAACATGTACCGTTTGGTCGGCGACTGGATGCGTGGCACCGAAGTGCTCTTGCCCACCGAGGTGGTCCAACCCGGCGTGCGTGAAGTGGGCGGGCATCGATTGCGCCTGTTGGGGTTGGCAGGGCATACCGGCGCTGACCTGGCCATTTTCGATGAGACGACCGGCGTGCTATTCGCTGGTGACCTGGTGTTCTACGAGCGTGCCCTGACCACGCCCAACAGCCCGGGGCTGGACGTCTGGCAGCGTGACCTGGACACGTTGCAGGCCTTGCCCTGGAAACAACTGTTACCGGGCCATGGCCCTGTCGCAAGCGATACCAGGCCCTTTGTCCAGATGCACGAATACCTGGGCTGGCTGGACGGCCTGATGCGCGAAGGCGCCGAGCGGGGCGCCGACATGGTCGAGCTGATCCGCAGCCCTGTGCCTGAGCGGTTTGCCGCGATCAGCCTGACGCGCTATGAGCTGATTCGAAGTGTCAGCCACCTGTACCCGCGCTACGAAAAGCAGGTGATGCAACGGGTGGATCTCAGGCCCTGATAACGGCCAGGGCTAGTGCTCTTGTACCAAGGAACTAGGGTTTTGCGTATTGCGGTCAATTGCTGGCAGCCAGGGCGGGAACAAGAATTCCCGCCACACCGGGAAAATTTCCCGGCATAACAAAAAGCCAAAGGTAGCTGCCATGACCCGTACTCCATGTCGTCCCGTGTTTGCCTTGAGCCTTGTGTTCAGCGCCTTGCTGCTCGCCGGCGCAGCCCATGCCGGCGTCACCGATGCCGAAATCCTGCAAGACCCCAAGAACCCCCAGCAGATCGTGACCAACGGGCTGGGCGTGCAGGGCCAGCGCTACAGCCCGTTGGACATGCTTAACACCGGCAACGTCAAGGAGTTGCGGCCGGTTTGGGCATTCTCCTTCGGCGGGGAGAAGCAACGCGGCCAGCAGGCGCAGCCGTTGATCAAGGATGGGGTCATGTACCTCACAGGCTCCTACTCACGGGTATTTGCCGTGGACGCACGCACCGGCAAGAAACTGTGGCAATACGACGCCCGCCTGCCCGACGATATCCGCCCTTGTTGCGATGTCATCAACCGAGGTGTTGCGCTGTACGGCAACCTGGTCTTCTTCGGCACCCTGGATGCCAAGCTGGTGGCCCTGAACAAGGACACTGGCAAGGTGGTGTGGAGCAAGAAGGTGGCCGATCACAAGGAAGGCTACTCCATCAGCGCTGCACCCATGATCGTCAACGGCAAGCTCATTACCGGCGTTGCCGGAGGCGAGTTCGGGGTGGTGGGCAAGATCCAGGCCTACAACCCGGAGAACGGCGAGTTGCTCTGGATGCGGCCCACCGTCGAGGGCCACATGGGCTATGTCTACAAGGACGGCAAGGCCATCGAGAACGGCATCTCGGGCGGTGAAGCCGGCAAGACCTGGCCGGGCGACCTGTGGAAGACCGGCGGTGCTGCTCCCTGGCTGGGCGGCTACTACGACCCGGAAACCAACCTGATTCTGTTCGGCACCGGTAATCCCGCGCCCTGGAACTCGCACCTGCGTCCCGGCGACAACCTGTATTCGTCCTCGCGCCTGGCGCTGAACCCGGACGATGGCACGATCAAGTGGCACTTCCAGAGCACCCCCCACGACGGCTGGGACTTCGACGGTGTCAACGAGTTGATATCGTTCAACTACAAGGACGGGGGCAAGGAGGTGAAGGCCGCCGCCACGGCTGACCGCAACGGCTTTTTCTACGTGCTCGACCGCACCAACGGCACGTTCATCCGCGGCTTCCCCTTCGTCGACAAGATCACCTGGGCCACGGGCCTGGACAAGGACGGCCGCCCGCTCTACAACGACGCCAGTCGCCCGGGTGCACCGGGCAGCGAAGCCAAGGGCAGCTCGGTCTTCGTCGCGCCAGCATTCCTGGGCGCCAAGAACTGGATGCCCATGGCCTACAACCGTGACACCGGGCTGTTCTACGTGCCTTCGAACGAATGGGGCATGGACATCTGGAACGAAGGCATCGCCTACAAGAAAGGCGCAGCGTTTCTGGGCGCAGGCTTCACCATCAAGCCGCTCAACGAGGACTACATCGGCGTGCTGCGTGCCATCGACCCGGTCAGCGGCAAGGAAGTCTGGCGCCACAAGAACTACGCCCCGTTGTGGGGTGGGGTGCTGACCACCAAGGGCAACCTGGTCTTCACCGGCACCCCTGAGGGGTTCCTCCAGGCTTTCGATGCCAAGACTGGCGAAAAGGTGTGGGAGTTCCAGACCGGCTCCGGTGTGCTCGGCTCACCTGTGACCTGGGAAATGGACGGCGAGCAGTACGTCTCGGTGGTCTCCGGCTGGGGCGGCGCAGTGCCGCTGTGGGGCGGGGAGGTGGCCAAGCGGGTCAAGGACTTCAACCAGGGCGGCATGCTCTGGACCTTCAAGCTGCCCAAGCACCTGCAAGGCACTAGCGCGACTGCGCAGCGCTGAACCCTACTACCAAATGACGAGCGCCCCGCTGCCAACGATGCATTCGCCTGGCAGGCGGGGCTTTTTACCATCGTCGTATCGCCTGTCGCAGGCAGGCATCGACCCGCAGAGGCTCAGCATGATCTACGCACAACCCGGAACCCCAGGCGCCGTCGTGTCCTTCAAGCCACGCTATGGCAACTTCATCAACGGCCAGTTCGTACCGCCGGTGGCGGGGCAGTATTTCACCAACAGCTCGCCGGTCAACGGCCAGCCGATCGCCGAATTTCCTCGGTCCACGGCCCAGGACGTGGACAAGGCCCTGGACGCCGCCCACGCCGCCGCCGATGCCTGGGGCAGGACCTCGGTGCAGGACCGCGCGCTGATGCTGCTGCGCATCGCCGATCGCATCGAGCAGAACCTGGAGGTACTGGCGATCACCGAAACCTGGGACAACGGCAAGGCCGTGCGTGAAACGCTCAATGCCGACGTGCCGCTGGCGGCGGATCATTTCCGCTATTTCGCCGGCTGCATCCGGGCTCAGGAGGGCGGCGCCGCCGAGATCAACGAGGGCACCGTCGCCTACCACTTCCATGAACCGCTGGGTGTGGTGGGGCAGATCATCCCCTGGAACTTCCCCTTGCTGATGGCCGCCTGGAAGCTGGCCCCGGCACTGGCCGCCGGCAACTGCGTGGTGCTCAAGCCCGCCGAGCAGACGCCGCTGTCGATTACCGTCTTCGCCGAGCTCATCGCCGACCTGCTGCCAGCTGGCGTGCTCAACATCGTCCAGGGGTTTGGCCGTGAAGCCGGGGAGGCCCTGGCCACCAGCAAGCGCATCGCCAAAATCGCTTTCACAGGCTCCACGCCGGTGGGCTCGCACATCATGAAGTGCGCCGCGGACAACATCATTCCCTCGACGGTAGAGCTGGGCGGCAAATCGCCGAACGTCTTCTTCGAGGACATCATGCAGGCCGAACCGGCCTTCATCGAGAAGGCTGCCGAAGGGTTGGTGCTGGCCTTCTTCAACCAGGGCGAGGTGTGCACCTGCCCGTCGCGGGCGCTGATTCAGGAATCGATCTACGAGCCGTTCATGGCTGAGGTGATGAAGAAGATCGCCAAGATCAGCCGTGGCAACCCGCTCGATACCGAGACCATGGTCGGCGCGCAAGCCTCCGAACAGCAGTACGACAAGATCCTGTCCTACCTGCAGATCGCCCAGGACGAAGGCGCTCAGTTGCTGACCGGCGGCGCTGCCGAGCGCCTGCAGGGCGACCTGGCCAGCGGCTATTACATCCAGCCCACGCTGCTCAAGGGCGACAACAAGATGCGCGTGTTCCAAGAGGAGATCTTCGGGCCCGTGGTGGGCGTGACCACCTTCAGGGACGAAGCCGAGGCGCTGGCCATTGCCAACGACAGTGAATTCGGGCTGGGAGCCGGCGTGTGGACCCGCGATATCAACCGTGCCTACCGCATGGGCCGCGGGATCAAGGCCGGGCGTGTCTGGACCAACTGCTACCACTTGTACCCGGCGCACGCTGCATTCGGGGGCTACAAGAAGTCGGGCGTGGGCCGTGAAACCCACAAGATGATGCTCGACCACTACCAGCAGACCAAGAACCTGCTGGTGAGCTATGACATCAATCCACTGGGCTTCTTCTAAGGCCCAGGCACTGTCGTCCATGTGCGCCGTGAGTTCGTTCCAAAGTAGCATTTGGCCCTGCGGCTGCCCGTGCATTAATGGCTGTACCGGAATCGTCCGGCACAAGAAGAGGACACGCCATGTGGACCAAACCCGCCTTTACCGACTTGCGCATTGGCTTTGAAGTGACGATGTACTTCGCTAACCGTTGATCCGCCCTCCGGCCACCCAAGCGGTGGCCGGTGTCTTTCTACCCCGCCAGGAACAGTCTGGGCCGTGGAGCCGATCACCCGTCAGCAGGCCTTGCAAGTGCACCGCCGGGCCCGCTTGCGCTGGGAGCCGAGCACAGGCATGCATGTGCTGCAGTGCCCGGGCGTGGTCATCGAACTGAACGGCAGTGCTGGCTGGGTGCTGGAACTGCTGGACGGTCAGCTCAGCGTGGCGGGTGTCATCGAGTGCTTGCGTCAGCGCTTTGCCGATGTGCAAGGCCTTGAGGAAGACGTGCTGGGCTTTCTCGAGCTCGCCAGGGCCAGGGCCTGGGTCGAGTGAACACGATGCCACCTAGGTCTGGTTGCTTTCGTCGATGGATGCATTACGCTGGCACTCACCTTCCAGAACAATAAGAACAGGCTTGCCCATGAGCCAGAGTTTCAGCCCGCTTCGCAAATTCGTTTCGCCTGAAATCATCTTCGGTGCCGGCTGCCGGCATAACGTGGCCAACTACGCCAAGACCTTCGGGGCCCGAAAGGTGCTGGTGGTCAGCGACCCTGGGGTGATCGCTGCCGGGTGGGTGGCCGACGTCGAGGCCAGCCTGCAAGCCCAGGGCATCGACTATTGCCTCTACAGCGCGGTGTCGCCCAACCCCCGGGTCGAGGAGGTGATGCTCGGCGCCGAGATCTACCGGCAAAACCATTGCGATGTCATCGTCGCAGTCGGCGGGGGCAGCCCGATGGACTGCGGCAAGGCCATCGGCATCGTGGTGGCGCACGGGCGCAGCATCCTCGAGTTCGAGGGCGTGGACATGATCCGCGTGCCCAGCCCCCCGCTGATCCTGATCCCGACCACGGCCGGCACCTCGGCGGATGTGTCGCAGTTCGTGATCATCTCCAACCAGCAAGAACGCATGAAGTTCTCCATCGTCAGCAAGGCGGTGGTGCCCGACGTGTCGTTGATCGATCCGCAGACCACCCTGAGCATGGACCCATTCCTGTCGGCCTGTACCGGGATCGATGCCCTGGTGCACGCCATCGAGGCGTTCGTCTCCACTGGCCACGGCCCCTTGACCGACCCGCATGCCCTTGAGGCCATGCGCCTGATCAACGGCAACCTGGTGCAGATGATCGCCAATCCGGCCGACATCAGCCTGCGCGAAAAAGTCATGCTGGGCAGCATGCAGGCGGGGCTTGCCTTTTCCAATGCCATCCTCGGTGCCGTGCACGCGATGTCCCACAGCCTGGGCGGCTTCCTGGATCTGCCCCACGGCCTGTGCAATGCCGTGCTGGTCGAGCATGTGGTGGCTTTCAACTACAGTTCGGCGCCCGAGCGCTTCAAGGTGATTGCCGAAGTGATGGGCATCGATTGCCGGGGCCTGAACCACCGGCAGATCTGCGCGCGACTGGTCGAGCACCTGATCGCCCTGAAATACGCCATGGGTTTTCATGAAACCCTTGGGCTGCACGGTGTGCGCACCAGCGATATTCCATTCCTGTCGCAACACGCGATGGACGATCCGTGCATCCTGACCAACCCACGCGCCTCCAGCCAGCGCGACGTCGAGGTCGTTTATGGCGAAGCCCTCTGAAGCGCAGCAGCGAGCCCTGGCCGGGCTGCTGGGGCTGGGCGACCAGTCCGCGCGCAAGAGTCATTACCCGGAACTGGCTGCGCGGCTGGAAGAACTGGAAGCTGAGCGCAACCGCTACAAGTGGTTGTTCGAAAATGCCGTTCACGGGATCTTCCAGGCCAGCCTGCAGGACGGCATGCGCGCCGCCAACCCGGCCCTGGCGCGGATGCTGGGCTATGACGACCCCCAAGCCGTACTGTTTTCGCTGACCGACCTTGCCGCCAACCTTTTCGTCGGGGGCGCTCAGGAACTGCACACCATCACCACGACCTTGGCCCGCGAGCATAGCCTGCACGGTTACGAAACCCGCCTGCGCCGCCGCGATGGCAGCCACATCGACGTGCTCATGAACCTGCTGCGCAAACCTGGGCATGAAGGCTTGGTGGAAGGGTTCGTGGCCGATATCACCGAGCGCAAGCTGGCGCAGCAGCACTTGCAGCAACTCAACGATGAGCTTGAGCAGCGGGTGGCTGACCGCACCGATCAACTGCTCGAAGCCAACAGCAACCTGCACCAGCAGATCACCGAGCGCAAGCAGATTGCCCGGGCCCTGCGCGATGCCCGGGACGCCGCACAACTGGCCAACCGCAGCAAGGACAAATACCTGGCGGCGGCCAGCCATGACCTGCTGCAACCGCTCAATGCCGCCCGCTTGCTGATTTCGACCCTGCGCGAGCGGCCGCTCGCGCAGGCCGAACAACTGCTGGTGGAACGCACTCATCAGGCCTTGGAAGGGGCCGAAGACCTGCTGACCGACCTGCTGGACATCTCGCGACTTGATCAGGCCGCCGTGAAGCCTGACATCGGCGTGTACCACCTGAGCACCCTGTTCGCGCCACTGGTGTCCGAGTTCGAATCGGTGGCCGAAGCCGCAGGCCTCAAGCTCAGGTCGCGTATTCCCGACGTTGCCATGGGCACCGATGTGCGGCTGATGACCCGCATCCTGCGCAACTTTCTCAGCAATGCCTGCCGCTACACGTCAAAGGGCGGCGTGCTGTTGGCGGCGCGGCGGCGTGGCCCTGACCTCGAGCTGCAGGTGTGGGATACCGGGCGCGGTATCCCGGACGATCGCCTGGAGTCGATCTTCCTCGAGTTCAACCAGTTGGATGTGGGCCGGGCAGCCGAGCGCAAGGGGGTTGGGCTGGGCCTGGCGATCGTCGAGCGCATCGCCAAGATACTCGAGCATCCGGTACGGGTGCGCTCACGGCCAGGGCGAGGGTCGGTGTTCACGATTCAGGTGCCGATGGCAAGCTGCCTGCCAGCGGCCACGGCAGTGGCGCTACCGCAGCCGAGCATGGGGGACCCCCTGCCGGGGCGGCGGCTGCTGGTGCTGGACAACGAGTCGAGTATCTTGCACAGCATGGGCGCCCTGTTGGGGCAGTGGGGCTGCAAGGTCGTCACGGCCATCGATCAGCATGCAGCCTTGGACGCGCTGCAAGGTCAGCCGCCGGAACTGATCCTGGCAGACTACCATCTGGACCACGGCATTCTGGGGTGCGACGTGGTGGAGCGGTTACGTGAGCAGTTCGGGTGCACGATCCCCGCCGTCATCATCACCGCCGACCGCAGCGACGAAGGCAGGCAGGCGTTGCAGGCGCTGGGCATGCCGGTGCTGAACAAACCGGTCAAACCCGGGAAACTGCGCGCGGTGCTCAGTCAACTGCTGACCTAACCGACAATCGGGCAGCGCATTTCACTGAATTTAAGCATTGGCACGGATATCTCATGGAAGTTGGCCATGTCCGGGTTGGGTAGGTCATGCGACCACGCTCTGGTGAACAAGAACAAGAAGGGGGCTTATATGAGCTGTCTGATATGCGCAGGACAAGCAGAGTCCATCGAATGTGCCGGCGGGTGGGAGCAGCGCCAGTGCGCGCAGTGTGGGTGTTACCGAATGTCCCAGGCATTGATTCTGACGATGATGGAAGAAGGCCAGATATTCGACACTGCTCGCATGCGTCAGTGGCTCATGGTGAGCAGGGACAGCATGCCAGTGCCTTCCATCGACCGCGCCCAGGCGATCCTGATGCCGTGAGGTGGCGCAGGGGCTCTGCTCGTGCAGAGCCCCGCGTCAGTCAGAGAATGGGCTTGCCGCCTGTGACCGCATAGCGCGAGCCACTGATGTAGCTGGCTTCGTCCGAACCCAGCAGTACGTAGATCGGCGCCACTTCCACCGGTTGGCCAGGGCGGCCCATGGGGTAGCTGGAGCCGAAATTCTTGACGGCTTCGTCGGGCATGGTCGCGGGGATCAACGGCGTCCAGATCGGGCCTGGCGCAACGCTGTTGACGCGCACGCCCTTTTTGGCCAGCAGTTGCGCAAGCCCTGCAGAGAAGTTGGCAATGGCGCCTTTGGTCGCCGCATAGGCCAATAGCGAGGAAGACGGATCATCGGAGTTGACCGAGCTGGTGTTGATGATCGAGCTGCCTTTGGGCATGGACGGCAAGGCGGCCTTGCAGATGCGGAAGATGGCCGTGATGTTGGTGTCGAAGGTCTTTACCCATTCCTCGTCCTCGATTTCCTCGAACGTTTCGTGGGCCATCTGGAACGCGGCATTGTTCACCAGAATGTCGATGCGGCCGAACTCGGCCACGGTCTGCTCCACGATCGCGTGGCATTGCTGCTTCTGCGACAGATCGCCTGGCAGCAGTAGGCACTTGCGTCCGGCTGCCTCCACCCAGCGCTTGGTCTCTTCGGCGTCTTCGTGTTCATCCAGGTAGGAGATGGCGACATCGGCGCCTTCACGGGCATAGGCGATGGCCACCGCGCGGCCGATGCCGCTGTCGCCGCCGGTGATCAGCGCCTTTTTGCCTTCGAGCCGGCCATGGCCGACGTAGGTCTGCTCGCCGCAGTCCGGTACCGGGTCCATTTTCGGCTGGGAGCCGGGTACGGTCTGGGGCTGAGAGGGAAAGGGCGGGGTAGGGTAGTCGCGCATGGTAGAAGCTCCTGCAGTTGAGAATGCTCGTACCTGTTCGAAAGGTCCCGTTGCCCTGGGTTGAGTTGGATCGACGATTGGGACGACGAGCGGCCGTGGGCAACCCTTCAGCGTGTTTCCCCATGCGCTTGAGCATGGGGAAACAGCGTGGGCGCTATCGGTGTTTACCGCGCACGCGCCATGCGCCCCATGCCAGGCCCAGCGAGGCCGCAACCACCGAACCTGCCAGCACGCCCAACTTGGCCGCACCCAGCGCCGCAGGGCTGGCGAATGCCAGGTTGGCGATGAAGATGGACATGGTGAAGCCGATGCCTGCCAGCAGCCCGATCAAGGTGATGCCGCTCCAGTTGACCCCTGGCGGCAACGAGCAGAGCCCCAGGCGCACCATCAGCCAGCTGATGCCGACGATACCCACCGGTTTGCCGATGACCAGCGCCGCCATCACCGACTCCATCACCCAGCGCGGTGTTTCGCTGTCCAGGTTGACGCCCGACAGGCTAACCCCGGCATTGGCCAAGGCGAACAGCGGCATGATGCCGAATGCCACCCAAGGGTGCAGCGCGCTCTGCACACGCACCACCGGCGGCAGCACTTCACGTTGCGCCACGCGCAGGTGCTTGAGAGGCGTCAGCAATTGGCTGGCGTCCTGGGTCGCGGCTTTGGCCCGGCCGACCACTTCTTCGCTCAGGCGCGACACGGCCTCTACGGGGCGTTCCCACATAGGGCGGCTGGTGACGGGGGTCATCAGCCCCAGGACGACGCCTGCCAGGGTAGGGTGGGCACCGGTCATCAGCACACCCACCCATGTGATCGCGCCTGGGATGACATAGGCAAAGGCCGAGCCCACGCCGATGCGCTGCATGAGCAGGACCAGCAGCAGGCCTACTGCCGCGACAGCAAAGCCCAGGTAGTCCAGGCCACCGGAGTAGAAAACGGCGATGATCAGCACCGCGATGATGTCGTCGATGATCGCCAGTGCCAGCAGAAAGACGCGGATGTTCGACGGGATCGACTTGCCCAGCAATGCCAATACGCCGACCGCGAAGGCAATATCGGTGGCTGTCGGCACGGCCCAGCCTTGCTGCTCGCTGGGGGCATGGCCGAAGCCCAGGTAAACCATGGCAGGCACGGCCACGCCGCCCATGGCTGCCACCATGGGCAAGGATGCCTGGCGCAGGCTGGAAAGGGCACCTTCATGGATCTCGCGGCGGATCTCCATCCCGACCACCAGGAAGAAGATCGTCATCAGGCCGTCGTTGATCCAGAAATGCAGGGACTGGGAATAGACCAGCGAGCCGATACCCAGCGTGATCGGTGTGTGCCAGAGGGCGTCGTAGCTGGCGGCGGCCGGGGAATTGGCCCAGATCAGGGCAGCGATGGCGGCGATCAGCAGTACCACACCACTGACGGCTTCGATGTGCAGAAAACGTTCGAGGCTGGCCAGCGCACGCTCGGCCAGTTGCTGTGCTTTGGGGACCTTGGTGTTTTGCATAGGCGCAATGACTCCCGCATGGCGGCCCGACCTGCGTAGCTTTTTTAACCTGCTTCACTGCCCCAAGCAGCTAGCACCCGGGCGCGATTGTAGCGCAAGTGGCCACGCGTGGGGAGATTGAGGGCGTTGGAGCTGTGCACGGCGCTGCGCTCGTGGGTGTTAGACAACTACCTCAAGAACGGATTCCGAAGCTGGCTGAGTGGCGGTTTTGCAACTCACAGGTGCTCCATGAAAAATACGCCGTTCCCCGACGACTCCGTTGACGCGTTCATTGCCGACCGACTGCCGCCTTGGATGGCTAATGCATCGGTAGAGCAACTCCAGGGCCTGCACCGGGCGCTGCTCGACCAGCAACGGGCGCGTGAGCAGGTGCAGGCCGTGTTCGCTCAGGTGCAGCCTCTTGACGAATTCGCCAGTCCATTGCTGGAAGCGGCTTTGCAGAGGCTCTTGCACCGGCCGGTGGACGTCCGAGCAGCCAAACTTCGTCGAGTTGTGCATGTACGTTACCCATCCGGTGTTACAACCGTCCCTGATCGCGTGGTTCCAACCACACTGGAGCAACCCTTGCTGGCCTGTGCGTTGCACAATTTCGATCGGCGAGAGACCGCCGAGGTCGCCTGGTTGCCACAGTCGAACGTGCTGGATGCAGATGGGACGGTGCTTCCCTTGCGCCCGCGGGCTTTCGCGGGGGTGTGTCGGTCCTTGGACCTGGGCGCGGCTTATCAGCAGCACCTCAAGCAGGTGTTATTTGCCGACGACAAGCGCCGACGCGAGGTCAGCGCGGTGCTTGAAGAGGGGTGGCGCCGCAGCCTGCTGGCCGCTATAGAGCTCGCGCGGCTACAGGGCGTTGTGAAGGGTGGGGCTCTCGATCGCCTGGTCAGTGCCGTAGCCGGCGCCAGCGAGCCACCAGCCGGCGCATTCAGCGAACTTCGCCTGTTGGGCCGAGTGGTGACCGGTATCACGGTTTTCGAGCCAGCGTCTGACCAAGCCTCGTCCGCACCGCGGGACCTGATCGTGTGGATACCCGACGATCCCTACGGCGCCATTGGCACTTATCCATCGTGGTCGCAGTTGTTTCGCAGCCTTGGCACTCGCTTGCGCGACCCTGCGTACCGGCAGTTCTTCCAACGCTTCATCAAGGAGCATGATCGCCTGCATTTCAGCCAGCGCTTCCGGCATCTGTTGGGCAGCGCAAAGACTGAGGACCCCCTTGAACTGGACGGGCGCCATCAAGTCATCCACGGCGCACTGGTCGCACACCTGCGCAGCGTCCAGGTCGATACCCTGCTCGAGGACGCGCAGGCCCTGGCTGTGCCCAACACGGCGGTGGACAGCCAGGCGCGAGACCGTCGAACACACTTACTCAAGGGGTTCGGCCTGGACATGCTGGGGTTGGCCAGTTTCTTCGTGCCCGAGCTCGGGCTGCCCTTGCTCGCACTGGCGGCGCGCCAGATTACCGATGACGTGATCGATGGCTACCACGAGTGGGCGCTTGGCGATCGAGAGGCAGCGCTCGGTCATCTGATAGCGGTGGCGCAGAACGTCGTCATGATTGGGGTAGGTGCAGCTGCCGGTGCAGCCGCGGGCCGGATGCTGGCGCGAGAAGGCATCATCGATGAACTGGCCCCTGTACTGACGCCTACGGGCGAACAGCGCCTGGCCCGGGCCGACTTGCCGGGTTATGCGGTTCCCGACACGAACCTGATGGCGGGGCAACGGGGTTTGCTCAATGGGCGCCCACACGTGGCCATCGAGGATAGTGGCTACAGGTTGGGAATTGATGAGCAACGGCCAACGATTGAGCATCCGCAGCGTGGCCAAGCTCCTGAAATTATCCTGGAGGACAACGAGGCGGGCGGGGTGCGCCATGCATTGGAGCGTCCACAGGCGTGGTCCAACGTCGGCATGCTGGTAGCGCGTCTGGGTTCGAACCTGGGTTCGGTGAGCCCTGCAGCGGCGCGCGCGGTGCTGCGCAGTGTCGGCCTGGACGAAGCCGCGCTGCGACGCTTGCATCTTGAAAATGCACCTGCACCCGCGCGGTTGTGTGATGCCTTGCAAAGATACGAGCTGCATCGCGCGTTCCCCCGCCTGCGTGGACAAGCCTTCGAAGCGCAATGGCATGAGGCCCAGGGAGTCCCCGCGCTTGCGGCAGAGCCGCTGCACCGGGATTTTCCGGGGCTTTCCACGCGCGCTGGCCGGGAGTTGCTCGCGGCCGCCAGCGATACCGAGCTCAGCCAGTTGCTGGAGCAACGCAAAGTGCCGCTTGCACTGGCCGAGCGGGCGCGATGGGCGCTGCATGACGCACGCCTGGACCGTGCATGTGCCGGCTTCGAGCAGCCCAACGCCGTTGACAGCGATACCGAGCGGTTGGCCTTGGCATTGCTGCACCGCGACTGGCCTTGGGCTGCGTCAGTCAAGATAGAAGTGCACGAGGCGCAGTTGGGTGGCGCTAGGCGAGCCAGCGTGGGCGCTGACATGGCACCCGAGACCCGCTGCGTGATTCACACGGCACAAGGATATCTGGCAACCGATCATGCAGGACGTCCCTTGCCCGGTGCTGTGGCCAATGACGGATTTTTCCAGGCATTGCTGCGCACCCTTGACCCAGAGCAGCGCGTTGCGATGGGGGTCGCCTCAAAGGCGCCCGCCGATCTTGCCAGCGCGCTGGCAGACCGTGCTTTTGCAGACCGGACTCAGGCTGCGCGGCTCCTGGGCATGACACCGGTTGGCAAGCCAAGGCCTCCGATGCGCCTTGGCGATGGACGCATCGGCTACGTGCTCAGTGGCCGACCGGAAGGGTCGCGGCAGGCCATGCTTCGCGGCTACCAGCAGATCTTCCCGACGCTGAGCGACATGGAAATCGAAGTGTATCTTGAGCGGGTGCGCTTGCAGGGCGAGCAACCGTGGGACCATCTGCGCCAATTGCAGCAGTGCCTTGTCGATCTGGGTGACAACCTGGCAGCCTGGCGCCGAGAAGCCACCACTGCGCCTTTGCCCGAGCGCCGTCGACAGATTGCCCGTCGCATCCGCCAATGTTGGCGGCGAAAGCGACCCGATGCCAACGGCGAATACCGCCTGGTCATTGACAGCGAGCGCATCGATAGCCTTCCGCTGCTGCCTGAGCAAGCGTCATTCGATCACGTCACCCACCTGACACTGCGCCGCGCACACTTGTCGAGCATCACTGAGGGGTTTCTCCAGCGGTTCCCTAATGTGCGCACACTGGACCTGAGCCACAACATGCTGACCAGTGTCCCTGAGGGCATCCAGACACTGACGCAGCTCACCGAGCTGCACCTGACGCGTAACCAGATCGTGATCGACGACGCAGGCCTTGCCAGGCTCAGCGCGTTGACCAAATTGCGCGTGCTTGACCTGTCGCACAACCCGATCGGGCAACTGCCACCCCTGGTTCGACTGCTGGATCTACAGCGTCTGCACTTGCGTGACACGGGCTTGGAGGCGTTGCCAGTAGAGCTTTATATGCACCCTGCCTTGGAGGACATCGACCTTCGCGACAACCGTATCGCGGACATGAGCCCGACCCTTGCTCACTCCCACCGGCGTCTGGCTGGGCTGAGCCTGCACGATAACCCTGTACCCGAACCCACCCAGACCGCGCTGCGCAGCACTCTGGGCGAGGCCGGGGCAACGGCGTTGCCTTTGCGCCGTCATGGCCCTGGCGGGCAAGAATCCCTTGAACGCTGGTTGGCGGACTCTAGCCCTGAGGAGCGTGTGATCCGCTCCGAGCACTGGACGGCGCTGACCGACGAACCTGGCAGTGATGACCTGATGCGGTTTTTCAACGACCTCGGGCGTTCGAACGATTATGACTTTCAAGGCATCGATCTACGTAGGCGTATCTGGGCGTTGATCGAGGTTTGTGTTGAAAATTCGCAAGTCCGTGAAGCTGTCTTCCAACAGGCAGCAGGCCCGCGCACCTGTGCTGACCAGATGCTGCTGATGCTCAGTCTGTTCGAGGTGCGTGCCCTGGTCACGACCCGCACCGCAGGGCTTGCCGCCGCAGACATGGCGCCTGCTCTGGTGCGCATTGGTCGCGAGCTCTATCGCCTCGATGAGGTGGATCGCGTCGCAGCCCAGCACATTTCCAGGGAGCGGGCCATCAACCCCTACGGACTGATTGATGAAGTGGAGATACATCTTGCGTACCGGGCAGGATTGGTCCGGCCGTTGGGGCTGCCGGCTCAGTCGCGCTACATGTATCACCGGGTATTTTCCGACGTCAACGATGTGCGTCTACGTGATGCCGCGCGCAGCATTCTGCTTGCAGAAAGCAATGCGCGGATCGCCGATTCGCTGCTGCAGCGCACGTTTTGGATCGATTTTCTGCGCACTTCGTATGCGGGCGAGTACGAGACGCTGAACCAGCCCTATCACGTCCGGCTCGAGGGGCTTTTGCAGGGCCAGGAAGGTATGACCGAGCAGCAGATCCTCGAGGCCGTGGGTAACCTGGCCGATGAGCGCAGCGCGGCCGAGCGTCAGCTGACACTGTCGTTGACCTTGCGGCTGCTGCTGGAGCATCCCTGGGAGGGAGAATTGGCGTGACAACGGCGCCCGTCATTGACGGGCCCGCTTATCCGCCGACGGGTATGGGCCTCAGAAGTTGTAGCGCAGCGTCGTCATGACGTTGCGTGGGGCGCCGTAGATCCCGCCTGCCGTGGTCGTCAAGTAGTGCCTGTCGAACAGGTTGTTGACGTTCACGCTGGCTGATAGCTGCGGCGTCACCTGATAGCGCGTCATCAGGTTGACCAGCGCATAACTGCTCTGGGTGGTGGCGTAGCTCAGGGCATAGCCCGTTTCGCTTTGCCAGTTGATCCCGCCGCCGACAGTCCATTTGTCCAGCTCGCCCGGCAGGCGGTATGTGGTGAACAGCTTCACGCTATTGCGCGGAATCTCGGTAACGATGCGCTGGTCGTTGGTATCGAAGCTGACGTTGTAGGAATAGCCCGCCATGACCTGCCAGCCTTCGGCCAGCTCACCGTTGAGCTCAAGCTCAACACCTTCGCTGGTGGTGCCGCTCTCGGCGCGATACGCCTGAAACCCGTTGGGCTGCAGCAAGCGCCCATCGGCGATTGCCAGGTTGTCCTGCTCCACCCGGAACAGGGCCAGGCTTGCGGTCAGGCGTTTGTCGAGCAGATCGGCTTTCAACCCCACTTCGTAGCCTGTGCCTTCTTGCGGGTCAAGGGGCGAGCCCTTGACGTCGCGAATCTGGTTACCTTGCGGGTTGAAGATTTGCGTGTAGCTGGCGTAGACAGCCCAGGTATCGTTCAGGTCATAGACCAGGCCAGCATAGGGGATCACTACACCGTTTTCGGTCCGCTCGGTACGTTGACGCGAGCCGGTATAGAGCGCGCTCTTGTTCACCCTGTTCCAGTCGACCACCCGCGCCCCGAGGATCAGCCTGGCGGCATCGCTCAGGTGCAGCCGCGAGGTCAGGTAGCCTGCGTACTGGGTTTCGGTCATGTCGGTGGTGCCGATTTGGGTGAACACCGGCTTGGGGGACGATCCGTTCCAGTTGAAAATGTTGTCGATGGTGTCGTCGTAGCCCGTTCGGGCACTCTGCCAGCCGCCGAAGTTGGATGTGCCTCTTTCCTCGGTCCGTGACAGGGTCACGCCGCCGATCACTTCGTGCTCGCGTCCCAGGGCGTCGAAGGTGCCGGTGAGGTAGGCATCCAGGCTGTGCTGGGTGGGCGCGGCCTTCCAGCGGGTCGGGTTGATCGTAGCCCCGGCACCGGTTGTTGGGTCGATTTCGCCATCGACGTAGGCGATCACGGAGTCGTAGTCGTTGCGCGCATGGCTGTACTCCACCTTGCCGCTCCAGCCGTTGGCGAACTGATGTTCTAGCGAGGTGAAGAGGGTACTTTGCTGCCGATCGTAATAGCTCCAGTTTGGCGCGGTATTGAACGAGCGGGAGAAATGCGTGCGCGCCCCGTCCGTGGTGAACAGCGGGAAGCCGGTGCGAATGGGTGCGGTACTGTGGGTGACCTGATGGCTGAGGCCCACCGTCAGCAGGGTCTCGTCGCCCAGGTCCAGTTCGGTGATGCCGTAAAGGGTCGAGAGCTGTTGGTCAAAGCGGTCGATCCAGGCGTGCTGGTCCTTGTGATCGGCCACCAGGCGGCCACGCAGCCTGCCGCTTTCATCGAGCGCGCCGCTCACGTCAACGCCCAGGCCGTAGCGGTCCCAGCTTCCGGCCTCTGCGCTCAACTGCACTTGAGGATCAACGGTGGGGCGTTTGCGGATCAGGTTGATGGTGGCCGATGGGTTGCCCATGCCGCTGATCAAGCCTGTGGCGCCGCGCACGATTTCCACGCGGTCGTACATGGCTGTGTTCTGGGTGTAGTTGTCCATGTTCGCCGACGTGGGGACGCCGTCGATCTCGAAGTTGCGGATGGCAAAGCCCCGGGACAGGTACGCCGTGCTGTCGGCCCCCAGGCTTTCGCGAATGACGGTGATGCCGGTGGTAGCGTCCAGTGCGTCGGTGAGGGTATCGAGCTTCTGGTCGTCCAGGCGCTGGCGCGTCAAAACCGTGATCGATTGTGGGGTTTCCTTGAGTGACAGGTTCAGGCGCGTAGAGCTGCTGGACGATTCGGTGGTGTAGGCGCCCGAACCCTCGGTAAGTGCGCCGGGGGCCTTGCCGGAAATGCTCAGGGCGGTCAGTTCCATCGCCCCGCTGGTGCTTGGGGCAGGTGGGAGCACAAGGTAGCCACCGTTGGTGTCGCGACTAAGGCGCAGGTCAGTGCCTTGCAACAGGTGATTTAAACCTTCCCATACGCCATAGCGTCCTTGCAGGCCGTTTGAACGAAGGCCGGCGAGGGCGGTACGCTCGAACGATATCGAGATGGCGGCGCGCTGGGCGTATTCGTTCAGTATGCTGCCGAGTGGGCCGGGGGCGATGTCGAAGGAGATCGTCTGCACCTGATCAGCTGCCAGGGCGGGCTGGTGAGCAAGGGGCCAGAGAGCAATGCCTAGCAAGGTTAGGCGTAACATCTGGGCAAGGGGAATTGACTGGTTGCGAAGTGTCATGGCGTGTCCGTTCGTCCTAGGCGTGATCGCGGCTTATCCGCCGCTTTTTTACATGAACGAACGAGCACGACGATTCACCAGGGCTGGCAGAGGATGAGCCATGGCCAGGGCGATAATAAAATCGTCCCATACAACTAGCCGTTGCCGTTGCCGTTGCCGTTGCCGTTGCCGTTGCCGTTGCCGTTGCCGTTGCCGTTGCCGTTGCCGTTGCCGTTGCTATCGCTATTGCTGTTGCTGTTGCTGTTGCTGTTGCTGTTGCTGTTGCTGTTGCTGTTGCTGTTGCTGTTGCTGTTGCTGTTGCTGTTGCTGTTGCTGTTGCTGTTGCTGTTG